>NZ_CVTS01000038.1:0-434185 GCF_900004755.1 Pseudomonas sp. 25 R 14
TGTGGGAGATTCTATGTTGCAGGGAAACCCTGCAACCTTAAATTCGGCTGATATTCGCTCTGGTTTTTCATCAGCGCGAATGCCACCCGGCAGAGCTTGCGGGCGAGGATCACCAGGGCTTGGGTCTTTGCCAATCCTCGGGCCAGGTAGGACTCGTAATAGGGTTTCCAGGTCGGCGATCGGCTAGCGGCCATTGCTGCGTTGTGAGCAAGGCGCCGTAACTCCGAATCGCCCTTTTTACTCAGGTGCCGAGGACCGGCCTTCTTTCCGGAGTCTTTTGGTCTCAGATCCATCCCCAAGAAAGCGATGAATGCATCGCCACTGGCGAAATGGCCACGCATGAAGGCTGTCGCTAGACCCGTAGCCGTAAGATCACCAACCCCTTCAATGGCTTTGCAGCGCTTGATGTTTTCGGTGATGCCTGCCTCTTTGCTGACTTTGTGCAGCAACTTCTGAATGACCAGCTCAGCTTGTTTGAAGGACTTTAACTGCTGGGCCAATTCGTCCTTCAAAAGCGGTTCGCCCGACCAACTCAGCGTTAGGCTCACGCGCAAGTTGATAAGCTCTGCACGTCGGTGCAGTAAGCTTTTCAATAGCTTATAAGCCTGCGGAGGTGGGCTCCAGAGCCGCAGCCGTTCCTGCTCGCTGCTCAGGTAGCGCGCCAGCAAACGCGCATCGCAAGGGTCTGTTTTCGCCCGTTGGCCAATGCTTTCGCGGTAATGGCTCAACCGATAAGCGTCTACAACGTAAACCCGATGTCCCATTTCATGGGCGAGTTCAGCTGTGTCCAAGTGGTAAGTGCTGGTGGCTTCCAGGGCAATTGAGCTGTTGGCAGGTAGCGTTTTGAGCCAGCGGCCAAGAGCATCGCGGTCGTTGGTAATGGTTTGAATGGCTTTGAGGTCTTCGCGGTAGGCGACGACGTCGGCCTTGGCCACATCGATACCCAGAACCGTTGGTGAAGTAAGGATTGTCATAACAAATCCTCGGAGCTAGTGTTTAAGGGCTTGTCGGGGTCTACCCCAGCGCTGGCTTGCCTCTATCGTCGGTTTTCCCGATGAATTCCTTATCGGCGCTTGGGGTAGAAAGGGCGGGACGAGAAGTCTCCCACGGTCCGTACTGGCTAGAGTCGGAATCGGGCTTTTAGTCACCGCCCACCCCTTCAAGTTTAAACATACAAGCGGGCTTGCTCGCGATGGCGGTGGATCAGTCGATATTACTGTGACTGACCCACCGCTATCGCGAGCAAGCCCGCTTGGTTTTTGAGTCTGGCTTGAGATCAGGCCAGGTCCACCAGCACCACTTCGCTGTCTTCGATCGCGGTCACCCGCAGTACGCGCTCATCCTGCACCGCAACACCATCGCGCGCCTGTGCCTGCAAGCCATTGACCTCAATCACCCCGGTCGCCGGCACCAGGTACGCCCGGCGTCCTGCATCCAAGTGATACTCGGCACTTTCCCCGGCCTTCAAGTTGGCCGCCACCAGGCGTGCATCGGCACGGATGCGCAGGCTTTCATTGTCACCCTGTTTGCCGCTGGCCAAGGTCACAAACCCTTCGCGGTCGCCCTTGGGAAAAGGCTTGGCGCCCCAGGAAGGAGGCAAGCCCGCTTCATTGGGAATGATCCAGATCTGGAAAATCTTGGTCGCCGTGGCCTCCAGGTTGTATTCGCTATGGGCAATCCCGGTGCCGGCACTCATCACCTGTACGTCGCCAGCCTCGGTACGGCCCTTGTTGCCCAGGTTATCGGCATGGCTGATGGCACCCTCACGCACATAGGTGATGATTTCCATGTCCCGGTGTGGATGCTGCGGGAAACCAGTGCCCGGCGCGATGATGTCGTCGTTCCATACCCGCAGGTTGCCCCAGTGCATACGCTGTGGGTCGTGGTACTCGGCGAATGAAAAGTGATGATGGGCATCCAGCCAACCGTGATTGGCACCGCCCAGGGAAGTAAAAGGTCGAAGTTCAAGCATGATCGTCTCCTGTTGATGGGCTTATCATCCGCCGAGGCATAATCGATAAAAAGCGTAAAAAATGCCTGATTCTTATCGGGTTATTCGATTGTTTTTCCAGCGCCAGAACTAGACCCCAGCTTCACTTCATCGCCTAACTGCATGAAGCCAAAGCAATTGGCTGGAACTGTCGGGAGATTCCAGCGACCATAGGGCCTCTGTTCGCTCAAGTCCTCGCAGGAGTCCGCGTGCCGCAACACACCCCTGATCTGCCCCCCGAACTGCGCCCCCTGGCGCAAATGCCGCTGTTCAAGCGCCTGGCTGCCCGGCTGTTTGGCCACGGCTTGACGCGCCTGCGGGCCCAGCATCGTTTTTCGTGGTTGCATGGCCAGGCGGATGGCTTTCGCAGCGGGCACGAGGCAGGCGTGGAGTATGGCTACCAGGAAGGTAAGCGTGATGGCATCGAGGAAGGGCGCCAGGTCCTGTTGATTCGTGACTTTCGCAGCGATGAGCACCGCGCGCCTGGCGTGGATGATAGCCTGTTCGACGATTGGCGCTTGCCACTGACCCCGGAGCTGAAAAAGCGCATCAAGGCTGATGTAGCGCGCCTGTTGCCAGCTCATGCGCAACCCAGCGCGGCCCAGTGGAAGATGATCTTCAGTGACACCCCGTCAACCTCGGTGATTGCCGGTGCCGGGGCCGGCAAGTCCACGTCCTTGGTCCTGCGGATCCTGTTGTTGACCCATTACCTGGGCTTTGAGCTGAGTTCCATGACCGTGGTGACCTTCACCCGTGAGTCGCGCAAGGACTTCATCAGCAAGCTCATGGAGATTCTCAGTCTGTGGGGCCAACCCCTTGCATTGAAAGAGGCCCAGGCCGTGGTGCGGACCTTCCACTCACGGATCCTGCCCATGGTGCGTAGCCTGCCGGGCTTCGAGCGATTGCAGGCCTTCGAAAACCTGCACAGCGGCCTCTACGATGACGAGGCCGACAGCAACCCCTTTGACTTGCGCATCAATGATGCCCAGCGCCAGCAACTCAATGCCTGTTATCACGGGCTCTACGGCCGGCATACGCGCTTTCGTGAGCTGATTGCGCCAATGGCACGCCACGCCTTGCAGCTCAAGGAGCTGGAGCGCGACCACCCGGATGTGCAAAAACGCGTGGCGGTCACCGAGTTGGCGGCCAAGCGTGACGAAGAACTGTGTGATGTGATCGAGGACCTGTGGTTCCGCGCCGGCGCGTGGCCGATCAAGGGGATCGAGCCGAACCGCCAGAGCGTTGAAATCAATGGCGCGTCGTTCCACTGCCATGGCTACAGCGCCGAACTGGATGCGTGGGTGGTGCTGGGCTTCGATTCCAGGGAAAACCCGCAGATCGCACGCCCCGGTGCCAAGCTGTCGGTCCGGGCCGAATGGGCGGTCAAGCGTACGCTATTTCAAGCATTCTGCCGCAAACCATTGATCTGGCTGGATAACTACGAATCGTCCAAACGCCTTCTGAGCAGTCTGGCCGGTGATGCCTCTTCAGGCCCGGGGTTTGATTACAAGGTCAAGGGCGAATTGGCTTCGGCACCGTTGCTCGACTGTTTTGTCACGGCAGCCGGTTTTATCGAGAACCTCGGCCTGGACGTACCCACCGCAGTCGGCCAGATGAGCTTTGCCAAGGATGACCCGGATCACGGCTTCTTCGAGGCCCTGGGTATTTTCTGGAAGGCCCTGGAGGATCACCTGCTCGATCAGTCGCCGCCGGTCATGACCTACAACCGCATGTTTTCGCTGTTTGGCGAGAACACCCCGGAAAACCTCAAGCTGCTCAGCGACGGACTCTTGCGCCCGCTGTCGCACTTGATGATTGACGAGTTCCAGGATGTCTCGCCGCAGATTGTGTCGTGGATCCGCGCCAGCCTGTGCGAGATTCGTCGTCGCGGGCCGGCGATGCATGTGGGGCGCGGTGCCCAGCACTCCTCGCTGTTATGTGTGGGGGATGACTGGCAGTCGATCTATGGTTGGCGCGGCAGTTCGCCCAAGTACTTCATGGAGTTCACCAAGGAGTTCCCGTCCCCGACCACCACCCGGGTGATGCTGGGGGAGAACTTTCGTAGCCACCAGCACATCATTGATGCGGCGGAACATATCGTTAAAGCCGCCCCGGCGATCAGCGGCAAGAAAGCCAAGGCCTGTGGTGCAACCAGGGCCCTGGTGCCGGTACAGGTGCTTGACCGGGACGACGCAGCCCTGGCGCAGCAGTTGCTGGCGCACTATCAACGGGGCGAATCGGTATTAATGTTGTATCGAAAAAGTATCGATAAGCTATTGATTCAGCAGCATATTGAGTCTGTGGTTAATCTGGATTCTAGCTTGCCGTCCGGTATGCGCCGCCTCAAGCAACTGACCTACCACAGCGCCAAGGGGCTGCAGGCGGACGCCGTATTTTTGCTGGGCGATTGCCAGCACCTGACCCGCTCGCCCTACAAGAACCAGGTGTACCGCATGGCCGGGCTTGGCAAGGACGGTGATACCGAACCCTACGACAATGCGCAAAAAGACGAAGTGCTGCGCCTGGCCTATGTCGGGATTACCCGGGCGGTGAGTCATTGCTACTGGTATGTCGAAGGGCAGGACGGCCAAGGTACGAATGCGCCGAGGGCGTCGGACCGGGTGGCGGGGGGCAAGGCGTTCTTTGATGATCGCCGGGGTACCCCGGCATTGAAGCAAGGCCCATTGTAGGCGCTGGTTTGCCTGGGAAAGTCGTCAACGATAACGCGGGGTACCTGCTGCCCCGCGTTGCTCTCGGGCTCTTCGCCGGCAAGCCGGCTCCTACAAGGGTATCTGTCAGGCCTGCAGCAACTGCGGCGGCACAAACGAATCCAACTCAGCCTCGATCGCCTCGATAATCAGTTCCACCTCCGTGGCGTTCATCACCGTGGCACAGGGGATGCCGGCGATGGCGATGAGGGTTTCGCCACTCTCTCGGTCAAACAACCGCGCGATCATGCTGCCAGGCGCGTCCATACTGCCTTCAAAGCCAACCGGGTGAAAATGCCAGCGCATCAGCTGGCATGCATTGGGGAATGTCACTTTATTCATGTTGCCCACCTTGTTCATTGAGCGCTTCCTTTAGCTCGCGGCAAGGGCGTCAGGTCCATCAATGGTCCTGACCGTGAAGCCTAAAAAATAGCACTCAGTCGCAATTGGCACCGGGTTTTTTGCTGTCCGTTCGGCAGTTCCTTACAAGAAGTATGACGTGGGTCATGTCTTACAAATGCTTAGGCAAAAGGCCATTACTTAAAACTGTCATTTTGCCATTGAAGCCCTCGGTAAAGTTGTGCAAGCTCCAGGCTTTAGCCGTTTGCGAGTGTTGTATGCCACAGACCGTCCTGGCCGATAGCCCGCAACAGACGCATGCGACTGCCGAGGTGGTGTTACGCCATCACCTGTGCTGGAAGCGCCGGGACCTGGACGGGGTCATGGCGCACTACCACCCGGATATCCAGTATCACGACTTCTTCCAGAACCGCGTGGTGTGCTTCGACCAGTTGCGTGAGTATCTGCAAGCCAGCATGCCCCGGGACCCCGACGAGGCCATTGAACACACCGATCGCATCCGTACCGACGGCGATACCGCGTTCATCCAGTATCGCGTGACGCTGCGCGGCGGCCAGGGCCTGGTGTCGTTTCGCACCAGCGAGGCGATCACCGTGCGCGACGGGCTGATCTGGCGTGTCAACGAATATGCGTCCCTGGTCCATGAGCCCGCCACCAGCCGTTCCTCGTCCCAGGCCACGCGGCCGACCGTCAGCCGCCTGGGCCTGTCGCCACAGCAACTGAGCTACCTGGCCAACGATTTGCAGCAGTACTTCCAGCGCCAGCAACCCTATCTCGACCCCGAACTGGACCTGCAACGGGTGGCCAAGGAATGTGGCTACAGTCGCAACCAGATTTCCTACCTGCTCAACCAGGTGCTGGGGCAGAGCTTCTACCGCTACGTCAACCAGGCCCGCCTGCAGCATTTGCTGGCAGCACTGGATGGCGCCACGCCGCCAATCCGTATCGATGAACTGGCGTTTGCCGCCGGCTTCAACTCGCTATCGGCCTTCTACAGCTGTTTTCGCCAGCACACGGGTTTGTCGCCCAAGGCCTACGTCAAACAAATTTCCCTGCGTGCACGCGCGCAAGACGACAGCTGAAGCCAGGCACTAGGATCACGCCATCGACGTTGGGTGGTGGAGTTTTGGCATGCAGGCATGGCGCAAGATCAGTTTATGGATGGACCAGTTGCAAGAGCCACTGGAGGCGCGTCCGTCCCTCGGCCAGGACCTGGATGTCGATGTGGCCATTATTGGCGCCGGCTACACCGGGCTGTGGACCGCCTATTACCTCAAGCGCCATGCGCCGCAGTTGAAGGTCGCAATCATCGAGGCGCAGACCGCTGGCTTTGGCGCTTCCGGGCGCAACGGTGGCTGGCTGATGGGCAACCTGCTGGGCGAAGACCGCTTGCTTGCAGGTTTGCCTGCCGAGCAGCGCCGGGCCTCGTTTGACCTGCTGCACGGCATTCCCGATGAGGTCGGCCAGGTGCTGGCGCGCGAAGGCATCGACTGCGATTACCGCAAGGGTGGGGCGCTGCACTGTGCCGCCCGCTACCCCGAGCAACAAGCCAGCCTGCGCGACTACTTGGCCAAGCTTCATGCCCAAGGCTTGACCGAAGAGGATTACCGCTGGCTCAGCCCCGAGCAACTGGCCGGGCAGATCCGCATCGCCTCGGCCTATGGCGCGGTGTACACGCCGCATGTCGCGACGATCCATCCGGCCAAGCTGGTGCGCGGGTTGGCGCGGGTGGTCGAGTCCATGGGCGTGGCTATCTACGAGAACAGCCCGGTCACCCATTGGCAGTCGGGCAGCCTGCGTACCGACAAGGCCCGGGTCCGGGCCTCGTGGGTGGTGCCGGCAGTAGAGGGCTATGCGCCGACGCTCAAGCCTCTGGGCCGCTATCAACTGCCGGTGCAGAGCCTGATCGTGGCGACTGAGCCGCTGTCGGCCAGTACCTGGGAGGAAATCGGCCTGGACCAGGGCCAGGCGTTTGGTGAAAGCAGTCGCCAGGTCACCTACGGCCAGCGCACCGCCGACAATCGCCTGGTCTTCGGGGCCCGTGGCGGCTATCAGTTTGCCGGCAAGCTGCGCCACAACTTCGACCTTACCGACAGCGAAGTGGAGCTGCGCCGCTATCTGTTCTGCGAGTTGTTCCCGCAACTCAAGCATGTGCGCGTGACCCACTCCTGGGGCGGCAACCTTGGCATGTCGCGGCGCTTTCGGCCGCACATGCTGTGCGATCAGCAAAACGGCATTGCCTTGTCCGGTGGTTATGGCGGGGAGGGCGTAGGTGCCAGCAACCTTGGCGGGCGCACCCTGGCCGATCTGATCCTGGGGCGCGCCACATCGCTGGTCGAGCAGCCCTGGGTGCTGCGTGAAGGCGGCCTGAATGCTCTCAGGGCCTGGGAGCCGGAGCCGTGCCGTTGGCTGGGCTACAACGCGATCATTCGCAGTTTTGTCCATGAAGACCAGACCCTGGCCGACCCGAACACCGCGCCCTGGCGGCGCAAGCTGGCCAGCGGGGTTGCCGGTTTCATGGAAGGTTTCATGCACTAAGTCGTTTCAAACACCACAGGTATGACCATGAACATTACCCAGTTCAAAGACACCCTGAACCGCCACTTGCCGGACTCAAGCCCGGTCGCCGTACCACTAGGCACCCCGGTTGCCGTGGCCTCCACCCTCAGCGTGGAACGCAGCGACGGCGTCGAGACCGGCATCTGGGAGTGCACCCCAGGCCGTTGGCGGCGCCAGATCGTGGCGCAGGAGTTCTGCCACTTTATCCAGGGGCGCTGCACCTTCACCCCCGATGACGGCGAAACCCTGCATATCGAAGCCGGCGACGCACTGATGCTGCCGGCCAACAGCACGGGAATCTGGGATATCCAGGAGACCGTACGCAAGACCTATGTGTTGATTCTCTAACCTTCTGATCCTTGATCGCCTGCCATAAAAACAGCCCTATAACCGCCAGGAAATCGAACCATGAGACCCATTGCCCTGTTGCCCTTGATGTTGGTGGCTTCCCTGACCCAGGCCGCCGAAACGGTGAAAATCTACAACTGGTCGAGCTACATTGCGCCAGACACCACCAAGAACTTCCAGAAGGAAACCGGGATCGGTTTCAGCTATGACGTGTACGACAGCAACGAGACCCTGGACGGCAAGTTGATGACCGGCAATTCGGGGTACGACGTGGTCTTCCCGTCCAACCACTTCATGGCCCGGCAGATCCAGGGCGGGGCGCTGAAAAAGCTCGACAAGAGCCAGTTGCCCAACTGGAAGAATCTCAACCCGGTGCTGCTCAAGGCCCTGGAAACCAACGACCCGGGCAATGAGCACGGGTTCCCGTACCTGTGGGGCAGCACCGGCATCGGTTACAACATCGACAAGGTCAAGGCGGTGTTGGGCGACGATGCCCCGGTCAATTCCTGGGACTTGATCTTCAAGCCCCAGTACATGGAAAAACTCAGCAAGTGCGGGGTGGCAATCCTCGACAACGGCCCGGAACTGCTGCCCATCGCCCTGAATTACCTGGGCTTGCCGCACCACAGCAAGAACCCCGAAGACTACAAAAAAGCCGAGGCATTGCTGATCAAAGTACGGCCGTACATTGCCTACTTCCACTCCTCGAAATACACCGGCGACCTGGCCAACGGCGACATCTGCGTGGCGGTGGGTTTCTCGGGGGACGTGTTGCAGGCCGAAAGCCGTGCCAAGGAAGCCAAGAATGGCGTGAACATCGGCTACAACATCCCCAAGGAAGGCGCCGCCATCTGGTTCGACATGGTGGCCATGCCCGCCGACGCCCCGGATGAAAAGGCCGGCTACGCCTTCATGAACTACCTGCTGCGCCCGGATGTGATGGCCGACATCACCAACTTCGTGCACTACGCCAACGGCAACAGTGCTGCCGACAGCCTGGTGGACCCGGTGATCAAGAGCGACACCAAGGTGTACCCAAGCGCAGAAATGATGGGCAAGCTATTCGCCCTCGAAGCCATGCCGATGAAGATCGACCGTATCCGCACGCGGATCTGGAACACCATCCGCACCGGGCGCTAGAGGCTGAACACTTACCCGTGGGAGCGAGCAAGCCCTAATGCCAGTCAGTTAAGGCTTTTTTGTAGGAGCGAGGGGGACGCCTAGTTCTCGCTCCTACAGAAAGCAGAATCCGCTCTTTCAGAATCAGGGTGTCCAGGCGGTGGGATTGACCAGGTTTTTTGGGCGTTCGCCGGCCAGTGCCGCCAGTAGATTATCCACCGCACACCGCGCCATCGCTTCACGGGTTTCATGGGTCGCAGAACCAATATGCGGCGTTGCCACCACATTGCTCAAGCGCATCAGCGGCGAATCATGATTCAACGGCTCACGTTCAAACACATCCAGCCCCGCAGCGCGAATTGTGCGCTGTTGCAGGGCCTCGATCAGCGCGGCTTCATCGACCACTTTGCCCCGTGAAATATTGATGAAAATCGTCTCCTGCCCCATCTGCGCAAATTCCTCGGCGCCGATCAAACCTTGAGTCTCGGCCGTCAGCGGCAACGTCAGGCAGACAAAGTCGGCTTGCTGCAGCAAGTCCCGCAAGCTGCGATATTCGGCGCCAAAACGCTGCTCTACCGCTGGCTTGGGCGAGTGGCTGTGGTAGATCACCGGCATGCCAAAGCCAAAATGCCCACGCTGTGCCAGTGCTTCGCCGATCCGGCCCATGCCGATGATGCCCAGGGTCTTGCCATGCACATCGCAGCCAAAGTGCAGCGGGCCGATATTCTGGTTCCAGTTGCCGGCGCGCACCATATTTGCCAGCTCCACCACGCGTCGGGCGGTGGCGAGGATCAGCGCAAAACCGGTGTCGGCGGTGGTTTCGGTGAGTACATCCGGGGTGTTGCTGAGCAGGATGCCGCGCTGGGTCAGGTAGTCGATGTCGTAGTTGTCGACCCCCACCGAAACGCTGGCCACCGCTTCCAGGCGGGGTGCCAGGTCCAGCAGTTGTGCATCCAGGCGCAAGCTTGCGCCCAGCAAGCCGTGGGCGCGGGGCAAGGCATCACGCAGCTGTGCCAGGCCCGTGGGGTCGAGGCTTTCAATCAGCGTTACCTCGGCCGCTTCATGCAAGCGGGCCATCAGCGGCGCGGAGAGTTTCTTGTACAGCACGACATGCTTTTTCATCAGGTTCTGACCTTCAAATCCAGGGAGTGCAACGGTGTTGCCGGGGACGCTTCACGGGCCCCGGTCTTGAGAAAAATCGTCAGCACCACCGACAGCAGCAACGCGCCGCTCATCAGCAGGTAGGACGCACCCGGCGAGCCGGTGCTGCTGTTGAGGTAACCCACCAGGTACGAACCGCCAAACGAACCCAGTGCGCCCATGCTGTTGATCAATGCCATGGCGCCTCCGGCAACGTTGGCCGGGAGAATTTCCGGGACGATGGCGAAAAACGGCCCATAAGGCGCATACATGCAGGCCCCGGCAATCACCAGCAAGGTGTAGGACCACCAGAAATGTTCGGCGCCCAGCAGGTAGGAGCCATAAAACGCCACGGAGGCGATCAACAACGGCGGCCACACCAAACGTTTGCGCTTTTGCAGCTTGTCCGAGCCCCAGGACACCAGCAGCATGCCGATCACCGCGGCGAGGTAAGGCAGCGCCGACAACCAGCCGGCTTCGATCATATCCATCTGCAGGCCGGCCTTGAGGATCGACGGCAACCACAGCACAAAGCCGTACACGCCAATGCTCCAGCAAAAGAATTGCAGTGCGAGGATGATCACCTGGGGGGAGCGGAAGGCTTCGGCATAGTTCTTCACCGCCTTGAGCCCCACTTGCTCGGCGGCGAGGGCGGTTTCCAGATCGTGTTTCTCCGCGGCGTTCAGCCACTTGGCATCTGCTGGGCGCTCATCGGCCAGGCGCCACCAGATAAAGGCCCAGAACACCGCGGGCAGGCCTTCGATGATAAACATCCAGCGCCAGCTGTAATGCTGCACCAGGTAGCCGGACACCACCGACATCCACAGCATGGTCACCGGGTTACCGAGGATCAGGAACGTGTTGGCCCGCGAGCGTTCGGCACGGGTGAACCAGTGGCACAGGTACACCAGCATCGCCGGCATCACGGCGGCCTCGACCACCCCAAGCAGGAAGCGGATGGCGATCAGCATATAGGCGTTGGAGACCACGCCGGTGAGGGTGGCCAGGCCGCCCCACAGGATCAGGCTGACGAAAATCAGCTTCTTCACACTGCGGCGCTGGGCATAGATCGCCCCCGGCACCTGGAAGAAAAAGTAGCCGAGGAAAAACAGCGCACCGAGCAGCGAGGACATGCCCGGAGTGATCATCAGGTCCTCGGCCATCCCGGAGGCGGCGGCGAAGCCGTAGTTGGCGCGGTCCAGGTACGCCAGGCTGTAGGTGATGAACACGATGGGCATGATGTACCACCAACGGCGGGTGGCGAGTTTCAGGTTGTTCATGGGGTTGCTCCTGAGCTTGTTGTAGTTGTGGCAACAGGTAACGGGTGTAACGCCGGGGGTCAGCCGGCCTTTTGCAGGGCGGGCAGGTCAGCGCGCAAGGGCAGGCCTTCCATATCGCCGCGACTCTGTACCGCGCGGCTGCCGATCCAGTTGGCGCGCTGCACCGCCTGGGCAAAGCTGAGGTTTTCGAGGAGGGCACTGATCATGCCCACGGCAAAACCATCACCGGCCCCTACGGTGTCCACCACCTTGGCCACTGGCACGGCGGCGATGAACCCTTGGTCCAGATGGCTGCGGTAGTAGGCGCCGTGGGGGCCGAGCTTGATCGCCACAGCTTCCACGCCCTGGTCGAGGTAGAAGGCGGCAATATCCTCGGGGTCTTCGAAGCCGGTCAGCAGCCGGCCTTCGCTCAAGCCCGGCAATACCCAATGCGCGAGGCAGGCCAGGGCATTGATTTCGCGAATCATTTTTTGCTCGCTGGGCCATAGCGACGGGCGCAGGTTCGGGTCGAAGGACACACTGCGGCCTGCCGCGCGCATCTGCGTCATCAACTGGCGCGACAGTTCGGCGCAGGCGTGCGACAGCGCCGGCACAATCCCGGTGGCGTGCAGGTGCCGTGCTTGCAGCAGCCCAGGCGTGATCATGGCGCTGGACAAGTGACTGGCTGCTGACCCGCGGCGAAAATACTCGACGGTTGGATCGTCGCCGGTCTCTTCCCGGGACTTGAGCTGAAAGCCGGTGGGGTGCGCAGGGTCGACCGCCACATGCTGGCAATCCAGGCCTTCGCGCTCCAGGCTCTGGACCACAAAACGGCCCAATGAGTCATCGCCCACGCGGCTCAGCCAGGCCACGTTGAAGCCCAGGCGCGACAAGCCAATCGCTACGTTGCTGTCAGCACCGGCGATGCGTTTTTGAAACTGGCCAACGTGGGTCAGGTCGCCGGTTTGCTCGGCGACAAACATCGCCATGGTTTCACCGAACGAGAGGATATCGATCTCAGACATGGGCGTTCTCCATGCGGGGTTGGCCAAGGCAGGCGAGGGCGGCGACCTGCAAGGTTGTGACTTGCACCAGGTCTGCGCCTTGCAGCGGGAACTCCACTGCGCGGCTGATACCTTGGGGCATCAGCTGCAGCAATTGTTCCCACAGGTGCAGGTCGGCGGCGCCGGGCGGCAGGGCGATCAGCTTGCCATCGGCACGGCGGGCGACGGCCTTGCAGTGCAGGTAATCGACATGCCGGCCGAGCAAGCGCGCGGCGGTGTGGGCGGATTGGTCCTGCCAGTGCCAGTTGCCAATATCGAAGGTCATTTTCACGGGGACGGCCAGGCGTTCTGCCTCATCGAAGAAGCGTTGCAGCGGCTCGATGCGCCCGCCATGCAGGGTCTGGTCGTTCTCCACCAGCAAGCGCACCGGGTGGCGGTTGAGCAGGGCGCTGAGGCTGTGCAGGTCGTTGGTGTCGGTGAAGTAGCCGAGGGAAACCTTCAGCCAGCGCGCACCGAACGCCTGGGCCCGGTCGAGGGTGGCGGCCAGTTCGCTATTGGCTTGCGCACGCCCGGCGATCCACAACTCCAGGGGGGAGGAAAACACGCATTCCAGGCCCTGGGCTGCTGCTGCCTGGGCCAGTTCCGCAGGCTGTTCGGTGGTGAGCAGTTCTTCACGCCATTCAATGCGCCTGGCGCCGGCAGCGGCCAACAACTCGACGAAACTCAATTGGCCACGTTGGCGAACCAAGTCGGAGCCGTAGCTGGAAAGGCTGATGGAAACGGGGTATCTATGCATTGTTATTGATCTCTGAAACCGGTTTCATTTGCAGATAAAAAACATCCCCTTTATAGATGCCGACTTGCTGGCTCCTACAAGGGCTGGGTTGAACCACGTGTTATGAGTTGCGGAGCAAAGTCCAGAGAGCGAGTCGGCGAGGTATCGCCGCGCAAGCGCTTGAGCAGACACTCAAAGGCACTGGCGCCAATCGCTTGAGTCGGTTGGGCCAGGGCGGTAATGCCGCTGCCCACCAGCGGGTACCAATCCAGGTCATCCAGGGCAATCAGGCCGACGTCCTCGAATAACCGGCAACCCAACTCGCGCAAGGCCTTGGTGCACGCCAGCGCGGCAATGCCGTTGGCACAAAACAAGGCTTTCGGACCTGCAGGCGACATGCCAAGAAACGCCTGCAGGTGAGCGTTCAAATCCGGGGTGATTTCCAGCACGCTGCCACGCAGTTTTTTGCGTCGGCTGATCTGACTCTGGAAACTGTGCAGGCGCTCGACACGCGAACTGGTGCCATCGGCCGCTTCGCTGATCAGCAATATATCCCGGTAGCCCTGCTGCTCCAGGTGCTCCAGCGCCATGCGTACGGCCAGCGGGTTATCCAGGCCTACCAGGTCGCTGTGCAACGCGTCGACCTTGCGGTCCACCAGCACCAGAGGCATCTCCCTCTGTAGCTCCAGCAGTTGTTCAAGGTGATGACCAAGGGTGTTTACGATCAAACCTTCGATGTTATAGGCACGCAGTGCTGCCAGATGCTGGCGCTCCTGCTCGTCATCGCGGTCGGTGTTGCACACCACCAGGTTGTAACCGTGTTGGCGGCAGGCGGTTTCCACGCCATGCATCACGGCAATCGAATAGGGGTTGCGGATATCGGCCACCAGCATGCCGATCAGACGAGTGCGGCCCCGTTTCAGGCCCCGGGCCATCTGGTTGGGGCGGTAGCCCAGCTCTTCGATGGCCTGCTCGATACGCAAGGCGATGGCATCGGACAGTAGGGCGCGGTCGTCGCCGATAAAGCGTGAAACGCTGGCCTTGGAAACCCCGGCGCGCTCGGCGACGTCAAGCATGGTCACGCGGCTGCGCTGGGCGGCGGAAAATGAAGTCACGGCTGGGCCTTTCTTATTGGAATTGAGTGCACAGTAAAGGTTGGATTGAAACCGGTTTCAGGAGACACCAGCAAGCGCGTGTCGTCAAGAAAATCTTTGTTGATTCAACCGCAAAACCAAGCTGCTGAAACCGACGAGCGGCGAGCCTGCCTGTTAGTTCTGACAGTATCCGGTAGGTTGAAGGAGGTGTTCAATTACCCCAACAGAGCCTGCAGCATGGTGCGCAAACCATATGCCGGCGCGTAGTCATAGGAGGTTTCGATGAGCACCCGCAATGCTGGCAAGTCGAACACGAATGCTCCCCAGGGCCCTGGGAGCACGCTGGCAATTACCGCGCCCAATGTGATTGACGCCTTGCCGGACGGGTTGGTGCCCGCGCAATTTTACTTCAGCGACCTGAGGGTCGAAATTCCGAGCCCCTGGGCATTTCTACCGACCCCAGGCAGGAACCAATACCTCGTGCTTGAGTGGAATGTTCGCGGAGCGCGTCCCGCCGAAGCGCCACCCATTTTGCTGCCCAATCCGATGACGCCTGCCGATTTTCCCTTCCTCGTGCATATTCCTCAGGCTTTTATGCTGAACAGTGCAATCGTTGATCTGAGGTTTCGCATTCATAACAGCACGCCCGATAGCCCCAGTTTCGATGAGTCCGAGGTGGTGACGATCAGGATCGACCGGGATGCCCCCGGCGGCGGCGCATTGCTGCCACCGGCGATCTTCCCCATCGACCCGCTTACAGAGGCCTACCTGATTGCCAATCCTCTGGTGCCCATGGAGATTCCCGGAGGCTATCTGGGGCGTGAGGTCGGTGACCAGGTGCTGATGTATTTCTCGGACATGAATATCTTGCCAACGGGCGCCCCAACCCTGGTTTCACCGCCCTTGGCCAGTGCCACCGGCCGCCTATTCGTTGAGGTTCCCAGCGACGTCTTCCGTAGCTTCCCGGGGGCTCTCTGGATCTTTTGCTTCTATCGCCTGAAAGACCAGGCCGGCAACGTCAACCCACTGTTTTCACAGGTGGCGCGAGCGCGGTTGCAAGCCGACCTGCCACCGGCCCGCTACCCTCGGCCTACGTTCCCGCAGTCGGAGTCGCACCCCAACCGGTACATGACGTGCAGCACCCAGCCACCGATCTGGTTCGGGGTCGAGGTGTTCATCGCCCCTCACGCGGACATACATGATGGCGACCTGATTACCCTGCGATTCCAGGGCTATGGCCTGTACCCGGATGTCAATCCAGATCCCAATATCGTGGAAACCCTCACTCATTATTGGAATGGTGTCGCCGATGCGACGGGCTACGCTTTTTGGATCCTTGATGTCGAGCGCTTGATCCGGCCCTTGAAAAACAACGCAGGAGGGGAGGCGAGCTACACAGTGTCCAGGGGCGGAGTGATCATCGGTCGATCTTCTTCCCGGTATGTGCCGTTCGATCGCGTGGTACCGACCTCGCCACCACCGCCCAACCCCATTTATTGCTGGACTGATGGTAATGGCCCTGAGCCCTGATTCAGAGGGCTTCGTGTCATGAGTGTTGGAACACGTACGTTTCATTGAACTTCTGACGAGTAATACCACCGTTGTTTTGTTTGGCCGCACGTCATACGGCTGGAGAGAGTGTTGCTGCGATTTCAGTCATCCGGCAATCACTCAAGCAATTGGGCGATGGCGGCTTGGCCACTTTATGAGTGTTTGTGCGACGCCTACATTAAGTACTAAGGAGAGACTGAAATGAGTAGCAACCCAAACGTCACGACTACGCCAACACCTCTGATTATCGATGCTCCCACGATTGCAGAGGCGCTGGATGATGCAACAGGCCTGATCCCGGCGGTCGTTGCACCTGTAGGCATCACGCTCGAATGCAGATCAGGGGGGATCTCCCGACCAACCGACTGGATGAGTATCGAGATTCGCGATACCTCCGTGAGCCCACCGACCTGGACCCGCTTGGTAGAGCCCTTTCAAATCAACCAGACCCCGGTACCGGCCATCATCAACCGGTTTATACCTGCGCCACCGCCCGAGTTCCAACATGGCTTCTATGAACTCATGAATACGCAGTATCGAAATGCTGCCGGTAACGTGCCAGGCGCTGCCTTTGACAGCTCCAACCCTTGCGCATTCCGGGTCGATACCATTGCGCCCTATGCCGTAGCGTCGTCACGCGAGCAGCCATCCGTTGCAAGTTTCATCAATGCGCCACCGGGCACAATTATCAACAATGCGTTTCTGGTGAATCAGGGCGGCCTGGAGTTCGGCTTTCCTGCCAACACCTTTGGCCCGCAGACAGGGCGTTTTGAAGCCGGGGACAGGATTAACGTTTACTTCAGCCCGGTAATGGACCCGCGCCCAGAGTATCTGGTGAGTGGTTCAGGGGTACCGATGCTGCCACCACCCGCGATAAGTACGTTCTTCCTGCCTGCTACGCAGATAATCTTGAGCGGGTTGTATTACCTTTTCTACACCATTACGGACCGAGCGGGTAATGTCAGCCGCCCATCGTTCAATGAATTTCGCACGGTTGCGTTACTGGAAGATCCCATGCCATTGCCGATCTTCCTGCCATTGGCCCCGGCTCCAGGTGGCGGTAGCACGGATGACTTGCTCGACATCAAGGATTTTGCTCAAGGAATCGACGGCCACATTGAAACCTATCCAGAGCATGCCATCGGGCTGGACAAGTTCGAAGTGCGGTGGGAGGCCGGGCCTTATGGTCCGCAAACCACAGAACTTACTGGTTTCCCGGTGGTTTTCAACAATATGAGGGCTGCAATCAAGGCTGCCTATACGGCGTTGCTGGGGCCGCAGACGGTAACCGTGGACTACCGGATCGATCGCAACGGAGTATTCTTCAATTCTCCCGTTAAAACGGTGCGGCTTGACTTGTCGGTCGAAGGGCCTGTTCTGCCGGGCACCCTTGAGCCAGGTGATGTGAACCCTGCGTTGAATCTGGCACAGGTGTTTGGTGAAGATTCAATGGAATTGAACACTCTGCGCATTGGCGACGCGAACAGGCCTGTCACTATCGTGATTCCCCTCTGGACCATCGCTGCGCTGCCCCATATTGGGAATGAGTTTTTCGGGTACTGGGGGCGTTCCGAAGAGCGCGTTGGGCCTTTCCCCCTCAGTACGATAGTGCCCGGGGCCAATGCAACGTTCACCATCCCTTGGGAGGTCGTTGCCCGACATGGTAACAACCTGCAGCCCTTTCGCTATTCGGTCATTGGTCCCGGTACCACCAACGAAAACCCCTCGGGCGTGACCATGGTCAACGTGATCGATGCGGTAACGGTGATGCTGGATCCAGCAGTGTATTTGCGCCTTGACGGCTTGGGCGAGTGGTCTTGCGAATCGTTGCTTATGCGCATGCCGGGATCTCCACCGGTTCTGGTTGGGCAGCTTCGCATTCCGGGCGACCCAAGGTTGCTGGTGGGCAATACCGTGACGGTAACGGTTACGATCAGCAACGATTTCCCCGGTCTTCCACCTGGGCCATTTGTGCTGACGATTACAACCCTGCCGTTGACGCTTGATGATGTGCAAAATGGCTTCACCGTTGATGTCCCTTACCGTCCATTCCTGGCCCAGGTGCCGTTTGGGCCTTGCGAGGTCAGCTACACAACGACCTTGGTGGGCGGGGTGACGGGACGCGGTGCATTGGCCGAGGTGTACACCGGATTCTCGAACCCAGACTCCTTCTGCGATCGAGTACCGTTTGTACCAACACCTTGAGATCAATCAAAACCTGAAATGACAAAAGGGAAGCATGGCTTCCCTTTTGTATGTCTGGTAATTACCGCCTTTTTCTTGTTTGCAACGTGCAGTTTTCGTCACGTCTCAACTGATTATTACCAATTTGCGTTCAGATTTATCCTACAGCCGCCGGTATCTTCACTCCGTACTCTCTGCGCCGTACAGGTAAGGCTTCATTCCGAGGAACGAGCCAAGCCGTTTTCAGAGGCTCTATCCCAGAGAGTGAACCACCATGTCAGCACCTACTAACTTCGAGCTCAAGCCTTTGAGCAAGATGATGAAATTTCCGGCTATTACGTTTCTTATGTTTGCAGCTGTGCAAACCCATGCCCAGGCGGCTCACCTGATTGGCGAGTCTAAAGTCATTGACGCCAGAGAGCTGAAAAATGACTGGCAGCTCGATCACAAGTCCGACCTGACCGTCAACGGCGCGCGGACAGGAAATATCCTGGTCAACGATTCGACACTGAGTGTCAATACAGGCAGCCTGGTCGATGACATTCGCGCGACCCAGGGCTCCAACGTCAGCCTTGACGGTGCCACGGTTGAATCGAACAACACGACGTTCGGCGCAGTGCGTCTGGATGACAGCACGGCCGTTATCAAAGGCAGCAGCATCAGCAGCAATACCACCGTAGGTCTGCAAGCGTTTCAGAATTTCGATTCGCCAAAGGGCGGTCTTGCTCAGGTGTACAACAGCACTATTCGCGGCGTGATGGGCGGTGCGATGGCCTATGGCAACAGCGAACTGCAGTTCCACCAGAACACCTTGGTTGAAGGTACCGGTGTCGGCAGCTATGGCGTATTGCTCGATGGTGCAACCGCGACAGCCAGCCAAAGTCGGATTATCGGCGACAAGAATGGCGTGCTGTTCACCAATGACCTGGGCAGTGAGAGCCCTGGCAAATTGGTGCTGGACAACTCCAGCGTCGAAGGTCGCAGCGGTTCGGCCATTGTCGTCGAAGGTTACCCAGGCGAAGAAATGGAAGTTGAAGTCGACGTGCGCAACGGCTCGACCCTGACCGGTGGCAATGGCACCTTGCTGGAAGTCAATGGGGGTGCCAAGGCGAGCATGAATGTCGACAACAGCCGCTTGAAAGGCGACGTGATTGTAGAACACGGCAGCACCGCACATTTGAACCTGGAAAACAGCGCTGGGCTGACGGGGCAACTGCAGAATGTCACCAGCCTGAACGTTGGTGACGCCTCATACTGGGAACTGACCGGTGACAGCCAGGTGGGCGCCTTGAACCTGACGGATGGGACGGTGATATTCGGTCATGCCGACGCGTTCTATCAACTGGACCTGGACAGCCTTGACGGCAACGGGACCTTCGTCATGGGCACCGACTTTGCCAATGGCATCACGGACTTCCTGAATATCACGGGCGAAGCCAATGGTAATCACAGCCTGTTGCTCGCTGCCAGCGGCGCGGAGCCGGTCAACCCCGAAGAGATTCGCGTCGTACATACTGGCGGAGGGGACGCGCAGTTCTCCCTGAAGGGTGATGTGGTCGATGTAGGTGCCTACTCCTACGGCCTGAAAAAGGACGGCACCGATTGGTTCCTCGACCCGAACAACCGCGTAATCAGCCCAGCCACCCGCTCGGTGATGGCGCTGTTCAATACGGCACCGACTGTGTGGTACGGCGAGGCGACTTCATTGCGTACGCGCATGGGCGAGTTGCGTTTCGAACCTGGCCAGGCGGGTGTGTGGATGCGCGGTTATGGCAACAAGTACAAGGTGGCCGAGAGCACCGGCGTGGGCTACAACCAGAACCAGCAGGGCTTCACCCTGGGTGTCGACACGCCGTTGGCCGACAGCCAGTGGCTGGTGGGTGTGATGGCCGGTCACAGTACCTCTGACCTCAATCTCAAACGCGGTACTTCAGGCACGGTAAAGAGCTACTACGTAGGTGCTTATGCAACGTGGCTGGATGAGGAAAGTGGCCTGTATTTCGATGCAGTGGCCAAGCTCAACCGTTTCCAGAACGAGTCAAAAGTCGGCTTGAGTGACGGTACCAAGGCCAAGGGCAAGTACACCAATACCGGTGGCGGCCTGTCGGCAGAGTTCGGTCGCAACATCAAGCTGGACGACGGCTACTTTGTCGAGCCATATGCACAGCTGTCCACCGTGGTGATCCAGGGCGCCAATTACAACCTGGACAATGACCTGCACGCCGATGGCGAGCGTACCCGCTCGATCCTGGCCAAGGCTGGTGCGACCGTTGGGCGCGACATCCAGCTCGACAGTGGCAGCGTAGTCCAGCCCTACTTGCGGGCGGCGATGGTGCATGAGTTTGCCAACAACAATAAGGTCAAGGTGAACAACAATGTGTTCAATAACGACCTGTCTGGCTCGCGCGCTGAGTTCGGTGCGGGTATGGCGCTGAAACTGTCGCAAAACCTGCAACTGCATGCGGACCTTGAACACAGCAGCGGCGGTAGGGTCGAGCAGCCTTGGGGGGCCAACCTAGGGATTCGCTACTCCTGGTAAATACCTGAAGCCCATTAACGCCCGTATCGAAAGATACGGGCGTTTTTTTGCTCCTGCATAAGCAATCAACTGGTCAGGTCGAATTCGACTTTCAGGGTGTGAGTGTTCCCGTTGACATCTTTATCGGTGATGCCATCCAGCGTGCCGCTGATTTTGATGGTGCCAGCTTGCAAGCTACCAAGGATCAGAGTCCCTGTGGAACACCTTACTATGTAATGAGTTGTCGGGGACTTCACTGCATACCAGGCGTTGACTTTGTTAGACCTCCACTGGTCCAGCGGTATTACCTGTCCCGGGCGAAGGTTGTTGGGTAGTTCAATCGTGATTTTCGTGACGGTGACTGAGTTGTCAGCGTGTCGAGCTATAAGGCGATAGATAGCCTGCTCGCGGTCATGCACCAGGGTCAAGGTCTGAAAGTCGACCTGTACCGTATCGATAAGTGCGTTGAATGTGCCTGTTGCATTGAGTGCTTTGGGGCGCAGCAATTTTTGTTGCTCGGGGGATAACTGTTGTGCGTTTGCGGTCATGATCGCTTCTCCATCGCTGATGATTGTGCGAGTAACAGAGGTGTCTGCGGCTCTGTCCGAGTCATGAAATAGCAGTGCGTCCAGACTGTATACTGTCAAAAATGACAGTATACGAAGGCATCGGCTTCTGAGTGATTCGGAACCTGACTTGAAGGCTATTAGACGCCTTTCCAAACTTTTTTCTACTGTGAGGAATGACAGTCTAATAATCGATTTTTAATACTGTCTGGAACTAAGGACGTCAAACCTCATCCGAAAAGCCCCGCCGCAATATTGATCGAGAATCCCAGGATCGCCGTATTGAACAAAAAGCCGATCAACGACTGCCCCAGCACCACTTTGCGCATGGCTCGGGTGGCCACACCCACGTCCGAGGTCTGCACGGCGACGCCGATGGTGAAAGAGAAATACAGGAAGTCCCAGTAGTTGGGCGTCAGCAGCCCCTCGGCAAAGCGCAGCGCCGGCTCCTTGCCGTCCCAGGTGTAATAAAGCCTGGCGTAGTGCACGCTGAATATCACCCCGATCAACAACCACGACCCCATCACCGTCACCCCGGTAAAGCCGTAATGCAACAGGCGCTCGGCGGTGCCCAGGTCCTTGCTGCCGGCAAGGCCAAAAGCGATGGTTGCCAGGCTGGCAATTGCGGCAATAGACACCATGAACAACACCAGGGCGGCGTTTTCATCTTCGACTTCGGCGATGCGTTTGACGTCCTCGGCCTTGGCGCGGATGGTCAGGCGTACCATCAGTATCAGGTAGGTCCAGACCCCGGCGTTCCAGCCGATCAGGACTTTGGTGAGGATTGAGTCGAAGGGCGCCAGAATGCCGATTGCCAGGCCCAGGACGGCGGCAGCGGATAGGCGAGGGTGGGTACGGGCGAGGTAGGACATGGTGCTCACAAATGCAGGTTTGGTGAGCAACCATAGCCTATTCCTGTAGGAGCCGGCTTGCCGGCGAAAATCGTCAACGCTAACGCGGGAATCCTGATGCCCCGCAGCGTTCTCAGGTTTTTCGCCGGCAAGCCGGCTCCTACAGGGTGGCGCTATCAATCGTGGCGTTTGCGCACCAGTTTCATGACGACCACGAAGAACACCGGCACAAACACCACCGCCAATGTCGCGGTGATCATCCCGCCAATCACACCCGTACCAATCGCCTGCTGGCTTGCCGAACTGGCACCGGTGGCAATCGCCAATGGCACCACGCCGAGGATAAACGCCAGGGACGTCATGATGATCGGTCGCAGGCGCAGGCGTGCGGCTTTCAGCGTGGCCTCGACCAGGTCTTCGCCCTGGTCATACAGGTCTTTGGCAAACTCAATGATCAGGATCGCGTTTTTTGCCGATAGCCCGATAATCGTGATCAAGCCGACCTTGAAGAACACGTCATTGGGCATGCCGCGCAGCGACACTGCCATGACCGCGCCCAACACCCCCAGCGGCACGACTAGCAACACTGAGGTGGGGATCGACCAGCTTTCATACAGCGCGGCCAGGCACAGGAACACCACCAGCAGCGACAGCATCAATAGCAGTGGCGCCTGGGCGCCCGACAACCGCTCCTGCAACGATAACCCGGTCCATTCCTGGCCCAGGCCCGCCGGCAGTTGCGACACCAGCCGCTGGATCTCCTCCATCGCCTCGCCGGTGCTATGCCCAGGTGTCGCTTCACCGGAAATGGCGATGGCCGGGTAGCCGTTGTAACGGGTCAACTGCGTCGGGCCCTGGACCCAACGTGCCTCGACAAAGGCCGACAACGGCACCATCTTCCCGGCGTTGTTGCGCACATGGATCTTCATCAGGTCTTCGACCTGGCTGCGTTGGTCGCCTTCGGCTTGCACCACCACGCGCTGCATGCGGCCCTGGTTGGGGAAGTCGTTGATATACGCCGAACCAATGGCCGAGGAGAGGATATTGCCGACATCGGCAAACGACACGCCCAGGGCGTTGGCACGCTTGCGGTCTACCTCAAGCTGCACCTGCGGTGCTTCAGCCAGGGCGCTTTCACGCACGTTGGCCAGGATCGGGCTTTTTTCTGCCGCCGCCAGCAACTCGGTGCGGGCCGCCATCAACGCGGCATGGCCCACGCCACCCCGGTCCTGCAAGCGGAACTCAAAGCCACTGGAGGTGCCCAGGCCATCCACCGGCGGCGGCAGCACGGCATAGGCCATCGCATCCTTGAGCTCGGTAAACGCCATGTTGGCGCGATCGGCAATCGAGGCGGCGGAGTCGTCGCTGCTGCGCTGCGACCAATCCTTGAGCGTGGTAAACGCCAGCGCCGCATTCTGCCCGGAGCCGGAGAAACTGAAGCCCATGATCATCGTCGTATCACCGACGCCCGGCTCGGTCGCGTTATGCGCCTCGATCTGCTCGGCCACCAGTACCGTCCGGTTCTTGCTCGCACCCGGTGGCAGTTGGATATCGGTGATGGTGTAACCCTGGTCTTCCACCGGCAGGAACGAGGCGGGCAGGCGGCTGAACAAAAAGCCCAGGCCCACCAGCAATACCAGGTAGATCAGCAGGTAGCGGCCGCTGCGCTTGAGGGCATAGGCGACCCAGCCTTCGTAGCGATCGGTCAGTTGTTCAAAGCGGCGGTTGAACCAGCCGAAGAACCCGCCCTTGGCATGGTGCTCACCTTTGGCAATCGGCTTGAGCAACGTAGCGCACAGGGCCGGGGTCAAGGACAGGGCGAGAAACGCCGAGAACAGGATAGAGGTGGCCATCGACAGCGAGAACTGCTGGTAGATCACCCCCACCGAGCCCGCCATAAAGGCCATCGGCAGGAACACCGCCACCAGCACCAGGGTAATGCCGATGATCGCCCCGGTAATCTGGCCCATGGCCTTGCGCGTGGCTTCCTTGGGCGACAGGCCCTCGGTGACCATGATCCGCTCGACGTTCTCCACCACCACAATCGCATCGTCCACCAGGATGCCGATGGCCAGCACCATGCCGAACATGGTCAGCACGTTGATCGAGAAGCCCAGCAACAGCATGGTGGCAAAGGTCCCCATCAATGCAATCGGCACCACCAGCGTGGGAATCAAGGTGTAGCGCACGTTCTGCAGGAACAGGAACATCACCGCAAACACCAGCGCCATGGCCTCCAGCAAGGTGTAGACCACCTTGGTGATCGAGATCTTGACGAACGGCGAGGTGTCGTAAGGAATTTTGTATTCCACATTGGCCGGGAAGTAGCGTGACAGCTCATCCATCTTCGCCCGCACCAGGGTCGCGGTGTTCAGGGCGTTGGCGCCTGGCGAAAGTTGCACGCCGATAGCGGTGGACGGTTTGCCGTTCAGGCGTGTGGAGAACTGGTATTCCTGGCTGCCGATCTCGACGCGCGCCACATCACCAATGCGCACAGTGGAGCCGTCCGGGTTGGCCTTGAGCACAATGTCGGCAAATTCGGCCGGGGTTGAGAGCTGGCCCTTGACCAGGATCGACGCGGTGATTTCCTGGGTGTTGGTGCCCGGCAAATCACCAATGCTGCCGGCCGAGACCTGGGCGTTCTGCGCGCTGATCGCGGCATTGACGTCGGCCGGGGTCAGGTTGAAACCGATCAGCTTCTGCGGGTCGATCCAGATCCGCATCGCCCGCTCGGCACCATACAGCTGGGCTTTGCCCACACCGTCCAGGCGCTTGAGCTCGTTCATCACGTTGCGCGCCAGGTAATCGCTGAGCGCCACGTCATCGAGCTTGCCGTCGTTGGATGTCAGCGTGACCAGCAGCAGGAAGCCGGCGGAGACTTTTTCCACCTGCAAGCCCTGCTGGGTCACCGCTTGCGGTAGGCGCGGCTCGACGACCTTGAGTCGGTTCTGCACATCCACCTGGGCCATTTCCGGGTTGGTGCCCGGCTGGAATGTCGCGGTAATGGTCGCCGAGCCCAGGCTGCTCTGGGATTCGAAATACAGCAGGTGGTCGACACCATTGAGCTCCTGCTCGATCAGGCTGACCACGCTTTCATCCAGGGTCTGGGCTGAGGCACCGGGGTACACCGCATAGATTTCCACTTGCGGCGGCGCGACGTTAGGGTACTGCGCCACCGGCAACTGCGGGATGGCGAGGGCGCCGGCCAGCAGGATAAACAAGGCGACCACCCAGGCGAAGATCGGGCGGTCAATAAAGAACTGCGGCATTGTCTCTGATCCCTTTGATTACTGGCCGGCTGCCTGGGCGACAGGTTCGGAGCTGGCATCGACGTCGACTTTTTCACCGGGGCGTGCATGCTGCAGGCCTTCGACGATAATCCGGTCACCGGCCTTCAGGCCGCGGTTGACCACCCAGCGATCATTGATCGCCGCGCCCAATTCCACGGGTTGCTGGCTGACGTTCTGCTCGGCGTCCACCAACAACACCATTGGGATACCGGCGCTGTCGCGGGTGATTGCGCGTTGCGGCACACTCAGGCCTTGCTGGTCGACTGCCTGTTCCAGGCGCACACGGATAAAACTGCCGGGCAACAGGTCGAGGTCCGGGTTGGGGAACTCGCTGCGCAGGATGATTTGCCCGGTGCCGGGGTCGACGGAAATTTCCGCAAACAGCAGCTTGCCCGGCAATGGGTAAAGGCTGCCATCATCCTGGATCAGCGTGGCCTTGGCCTGGTCCTGGCCTACTTGCTTCAAGTGCCCGGCGCGAAAAGCACGGCGCAGGTCATTGAGTTCGCGGGTGGACTGGGTGAGGTCGGCGTGAATCGGGTCCAGTTGCTGGATCACGGCCATGGGCGTGGCTTCGTTCTGGCCCACCAGGGCGCCTTCGGTCACCAGCGCACGGCCGATGCGCCCGGAGATCGGCGCGGTCACCGTGGCATAGCCGAGGTTGAGCTTGGCGCGTTGTACCGCCGCCTGATTGGCCGCAACATCGGCGGCAGTTTGCCGGGCAGCGGCGCGGGCGTTGTCGTAGTCCTGGGCGCTGATGGCATTGCCTTCCACCAACTGGCTGTAGCGCTGCTCCTGCAGGCGCGCCTGGAAGGCATTGGCTTCGGCCTTGCGCAGGCTCGCCTGGGCGCTGTCGAGGTCAGCCTTGAACGGCGCCGGGTCGATACGGAACAGCACGTCGCCCTGTTTGACGTCGTGGCCTTCCTTGAATACCCGCTGCAACACCACGCCTGCGACCCGTGCGCGCACTTCGGCAATACGCGGCGCGGCGATGCGCCCGCTCAACTCGCTGCTGATTGACAGCGGCTTGGCTGCGAGGGTTTCGACGCGCACCTTGGCCAGGGGCATTTCGGGGGCGTCGCCTGCGGAGTTGCCACACGCGCTCAGGGCCAATGTCAGTGCGAGAAGGCAAAACGGCGCAAACAGATTCTTTGACATGCTTTTATCCCAATATTGACTGGCGCATCCTACGGGCGCCCCCGTCACTGTGCTGTGAAGCTCTGTAGGTGGTGTGTGAAGAAATGTAAGGTACGGCGCACGCCGAGGCACGTGCGTATATCCTTCACCGCCGTGGATCCTAACAAGCTCTTGTGAGCAATGACGATTTAATGTGGGAGCAAGCCCGTTCCCACATTGGATTTGTGTACGACAAAAAACCGTATTAATTGGAAGCACCATGCCCAACATCCTCCTGGTCGAAGACGACGCCGCGCTGTCCGAGCTGATTGCCAGTTACCTTGAGCGCAATGGCTATCACGTCAATGTGCTCAGCCGTGGTGACCATGTGCGCGAGCGGGCCAGGCTCAATCCGCCGGACCTGGTGATCCTCGACCTGATGCTGCCCGGCCTCGACGGCCTGCAAGTCTGCCGCCTGTTACGCGCCGATTCGGCCGGCCTGCCGATCCTGATGCTCACCGCCCGCGATGACAGCCACGACCAGGTACTGGGCCTGGAAATGGGCGCCGATGACTACGTGACCAAGCCCTGCGAGCCACGGGTGCTGCTGGCGCGGGTGCGTACCTTGTTGCGCCGCAGCAGCCTCAGCGAACCCCAGGCGGCTAACGACCAGATATTGATGGGCAACCTGTGCATCGACCTGTCGGAACGTTCGGTGACCTGGCGCGACCAGGCGGTGGAGTTGTCCAGCGGCGAATACAACCTGCTGGTGGTGCTGGCCCGGCATGCCGGTGAAGTGCTCAGCCGCGACCAGATCCTGCAGCGCCTGCGCGGCATCGAGTTCAACGGCACCGACCGCTCGGTGGATGTGGCCATTTCCAAGCTGCGCCGCAAGTTCGACGACCATGCCGGCGAAGCGCGCAAGATCAAGACGGTGTGGGGCAAGGGTTACCTGTTCAGCCGTTCCGAGTGGGAATGCTGAGACCATGTTTCGCGTCCTGATCCGTCTTTACCTGCTGACCATCGTGACTTACAGCGCGGCGATTTACCTGATCCCCATGGGCATCATCGAGGTCTTTCACACTCGCTACATGAACTACAGCATCGAGCAGTCCCGGGGTTTGCAGAGCCTGATCGTGCGCCAGTACCACAGCCGGCCGGTGGAGCGCTGGTCCGAGGTCACCGACCAGTTGGCCCGGGACTTTGCCCCCTTGAAAGTGCAATTGATGCATCGCCAGGACGCCCGCTATACACCGGCCGAAGAGCAATTGCTGGAGCAGGGCAAGCCGGTGATTCGCCTGGGGGAGTGGGGCTGGATGGAAGAAATCAGCTCGCCGCTCAATGGGCAATTGGCGGTCAAGCTGACCATCCCGCCCGACCCGCTGGACATGAACCTGCTGTACTGGACCATGAACGTGCTGATCGGTGCGGCGTTGCTGGGCGGGCTGTTGATATGGCTGCGACCGCACTGGCGTGATCTGGAGCGCCTCAAGGCGACAGCGGCGCAACTGGGCCGGGGGCATCTGGAAGAACGCACGCACATTCCTCCCAGCTCCAACATCGGCAGCCTGGCAGCGGTGTTCGACACCATGGCCAACGACATCGAGCACCTGCTCAACCAGCAGCGCGACTTGCTCAACGCGGTTTCCCACGAACTGCGCACCCCGCTGACGCGCCTGGACTTCGGCCTGGCCCTGGCGCTGTCCGAAGACCAGCCGGCGGCCAGCCGCGAACGCCTGCAAGGCCTGGTGGCGCACATCCGCGAGCTGGATGAGCTGGTGCTGGAGCTGTTGTCCTACAGCCGCCTGCAAAACCCGGCGCAACTGCCCGAGCGGGTGGACGTGGTGCTGGATGAATTCATCGACAGTATCCTGGGCAGCATCGACGACGAACTGGAAAACCCCGAGATCGTGATTGATGTGGTGCTCGACTGCGCCGTCGAGCGTTTTGCCCTCGACCCGCGCCTTACCGCCCGCGCCCTGCAAAACCTGCTGCGCAATGCCATGCGTTACTGCGAGCGGCGGATCCAGATTGGCGTCAAGGTGTGCGCCAAGGGCTGCGAGATCTGGGTGGATGACGATGGCATTGGCATCCCCGAGGAACAGCGCGCACGGATTTTCGAACCGTTCTACCGCCTGGACCGCAGCCGTGACCGCGCCACCGGCGGCTTCGGCCTGGGCCTGGCGATCAGCCGCCGGGCGGTAGAAGCACAAGGCGGCACACTCACCGCCCAGGCCTCGCCCTTGGGCGGTGCACGCATGCGCCTGTGGCTGCCCACCTGACCCTGCGGTGGGGCGGGGCTTGTGTTATTAAGGCTTTTTTGTAGGAGCGAGCTTGCTCGCGAAGGACGTCAACGATAACGCGTGTTTGCTAGGTAAACGCGGCGCTCTCAAGTTCTTCGCGAGCAAGCTCGTTCCTACAGAAAGCAGAATCCGCTTAACTGACTGGCATTAAGAGTCCTGTTTTTGGCACATGCACAGCCTTACCGCCCCTGACGCACCCTTGCTATAGTTCGGCCTTTATCAGTCGCCAGCCAAGGATCACTGCCATGTCCGAATACCAAGCCTTTGTCGTCGAACTCCACGACAACGTCGCCCATGTGCAGATCAATCGCCCAGAAAAGATCAACGCCATGAACGCGGCGTTCTGGAGCGAGATCATCGAGATTTTCCAATGGGTCGAAGACACCGATGCGGTACGCGCCGTGGTCCTGAGTGGCGCCGGCAAGCATTTTTCCTCGGGCATCGACCTGATGATGCTGGCCTCGGTAGCCAATGAGTTTGGCAAGGACGTGGGCCGTAATGCGCGCTTGCTGCGACGCAAGATCCTGCAACTGCAAGCCTCGTTCAATGCCGTGGACAACTGCCGCAAGCCGGTCCTCGCGGCGATCCAGGGCTGTTGCATTGGCGGCGCGATCGACCTGATCAGCGCCTGTGATATGCGTTATGCCGCTGACGACGCACAATTCTCGATCAAGGAAATCGACATCGGCATGGCCGCCGACGTTGGCACCTTACAGCGTCTGCCACGCATCATTGGCGACGGCATGCTGCGCGAGCTGGCCTACACCGGCCGTACCTTTGGGGCAGAAGAAGCGCGCAGCATCGGCCTGGTCAACCGCACCTTTGCCGATCATGAAAGCCTGCTGGCCGGGGTAATGGAGCTTGCAACGCAAATTGCCGCCAAATCGCCGATCGCCGTGACCGGTACCAAGGCCATGATCAGCTACATGCGTGACCACACCATCAACGATGGCCTGGAATACGTTGCCACCTGGAACGCTGCTATGTTGCAATCCAACGACCTGCGCGTGGCCATCGCGGCCCATATGAGCAAGCAGAAACCCGAATTCGTGGATTGACTGAACATGACCCCAGGCTGGATGACCACAACGCTGCTGGACAATGACGCCCCCGGCGGCTGGGCCGTGGCCCGCAGCCGTGAAGGCTTTTTGCTGGACGACAACGGGCCGCTGTTTCCCAGGGAATGGCTCAAGCGCCAGGACTTGTCGGTATTGGCCGAGCATGGCATCGGCCACCTGGATGGCGAGCCGGTATACCTGCTGGAGCTGAACAGCCCTGGCGATGTGCAAGGTTGCCGCTGGCAGGGCCTGCGGGCCTTTATGCTGCAAGGCGACCACCGCCTGTACAAAGTCCTGGGCTATGCCGCGCAAATCGGCACCTGGGCCCGCGAGCACCGTTTTTGTGGCAGCTGCGGCCAGGCGATGGTGCAGGTGCCCCGGGAGCGCGCAATGTTCTGCCAGGCGTGCGACCTGCGCAGCTACCCGCGTATTTCCCCCAGCATGATTGTGTTGATCACCCGTGGTGATGAGATTCTGCTCGCACGCTCACCGCGTTTCGTCACTGGGGTCTACAGCACCCTGGCCGGGTTTGCCGAGCCAGGGGAGTCTGCCGAAGACTGCCTGATCCGCGAAGTGCGCGAGGAAGTGCAGGTCGAGGTGCAGAACATCCAGTACGTGGGCAGCCAGTGCTGGCCGTTCCCGCACTCAATGATGCTGGGCTTTCATGCCGAGTATGCCGGTGGCGAGATCGTGCCCCAGGCCGACGAGATCGAGGATGCGCAGTGGTTCAACATCCACCAGTTGCCACCATTGCCGGCGTCGCGCTCGATTGCCCGCTACCTGATCGACCTGTATGTGGCGCGCCGCTTAGGCCACGCTGAACCAGTGCTGCCAGGCTAGGCGCACAGTCAGGCCGAGGACCACGGTGATAAACACCGGGCGAATGAATTTGGCGCCGCCGCTGATGGCACTGCGTGCGCCAAAGAACGCACCCACCATCACCGACAGGCCCATGCTCAGGCCGACAATCCAGTCCACCGAACCATTGAAGATAAACACCGACAGCGCCGCCGCGTTGCTGACGAAGTTCATGCTGCGCGCCACGCCGCTGGCCTTGACCAGGTCGACGGGGTACATCAGCAAGGTGCTGACGGTCCAGAACGCGCCGGTGCCGGGACCTGCCACGCCATCATAGAAGCCCAGGCCAAAACCCTGGGTCGACTGCCATTTCTTCTTGATCGGCGCATCCGCGTCCAGCGGCGCCTTGGGCGTGCCACCAAATAGCAGGTAGATACCACAGGCGAAGACAATCACCGGCAGCATCTTGTTCAACCATTCGGCGGGCAGGTAATGGGCGACGATGGCACCGAGCAGCGCGCCGACCAGCGTACCGACGATGGCATGCACCCACTGGCGCGGATGGAACAACTTGCGCCGGTAGAAGGTGAAACTGGCGGTGGCCGAGCCGAAGGTCGAACTCAGTTTGTTGGTACCCAATACCAGATGGGGCGGCATGCCGGCAGTGAGCAAGGCGGGTGTGGTGAGCAAACCGCCACCGCCGGCAATGGCATCGATAAAACCGGCAACAAAGGCAACCACAGCCAGAATGGCCAGGGTGGTGAGGTCAACGCTGAGTTCAAAAGGCATGGAGGCGACTTATTTTCGGCGAGGCGCAGAACGGGGCTGCGCGAAAGTCCGATAGCTTACCTATAACCGATTGTTACGGCGACTGTTGCAGCAGCAACAGTGATTCAACAATTCACCCACCTGGGCAACATTGCCCTACCCAGGTCCGCAACAGCCGAGCGCCCCTAGCATGGGGCTTTGCGCACACTGGCACGCTTGCTGCTCCACAACCTGCACATCCCCTGTGTGCGAGGTACCGAACAATGACTCAGCAAGCCGTGAAATTTGCCTATTGGGTGCCCAATGTCAGTGGTGGCCTGGTGGTCAGCAAGGTCGAACAACGCACCGACTGGGGCATCGACTACAACCGCAAGCTGGCCCAGTTGGCCGAGGCGGCGGGGTTTGAATACGCCTTGACGCAAATCCGCTTCACCGCTGGTTACGGCGCCGAGTACCAGCATGAATCCGTGGCCTTCAGCCACGCGTTACTGGCGGCTACCACCAAGCTCAAGGTGATCGCGGCGATCCTGCCAGGTCCCTGGCAGCCGGCGCTGGCGGCCAAGCAACTGGCGACCATTGATCAACTGACCAATGGCCGGGTGGCGGTGAATATCGTCAGCGGCTGGTTCAAGGGCGAGTTCCAGGCCATAGGTGAGCACTGGCTGGAGCATGACGAGCGTTATCGGCGCTCCGAAGAATTCATCCGCGCGTTGAAAGGTATCTGGACCCAGGACGAGTTCACCTTCAAGGGCGATTTCTATCGTTTCAACAATTACAGCCTCAAGCCCAAGCCCCTGGGACAGCCGCACCCGGAGATTTTCCAGGGCGGCAGCTCCCGTGCGGCGCGGGATATGGCGGCGCGGGTGTCGGATTGGTATTTCACTAACGGTAATACGCCAGAAGGTATCAAGGCTCAGGTGGATGACATCCGTGCCAAGGCCGCCGCCAATAATCATTCGGTAAAAGTCGGGGTCAACGCCTTCGTGATCGCCCGCGACACCGAGGAAGAGGCCCAGGCGGTACTGGCCGAGATCATCGACAAGGCCGACCCGCAAGCGGTGAATGCCTTTGGTGATGCGGCCAAGCAGGCGGGCAGGGCTTCGCCGGAAGGAGAGGGCAATTGGGCCAAGTCCAGCTTTGCCGACCTGGTGCAGTACAACGACGGTTTCAAGACCAACCTGATCGGCACGCCCCGGCAGATCGCCGAGCGCATCGTTGCGCTCAAGGCGGTGGGGGTGGACCTGGTGCTGGCGGGCTTCCTGCATTTCCAGGAGGAGGTGGAATATTTTGGTCAGCGCGTATTGCCCCTGGTGCGCGAGCTGGAAGCCAAGGCCGCTGCGACCGGCAGCGCCAGGGCGGTCGCGTTACCGGTATAGCACCACCGCCGCGCGTAGCTGGTTGTTGCCAAAGCGGCACATCCGTTCGAATTCCCCGTGGCTGACCGGCAAATGCTGGCAGTCCATGGGCTGGCGGTGCTGGCTATGGTCCACGTCAGGATCATGCAGGTAGACAAACTCCTGATCACAGTCAGTCACAATCACCCAGTGCGGTGACTTGGAACGTGTCAGTCGGTAGCTGCTGATCAGCACCAGCGGCTGGCCGCCGTCGTCCAAGACCTGTGTCAGATCCAATGCACCGCCGTGTATTTGCTGCACATCACTGCCCGCCAATTCTTCCTCGAATCCCTCATGCACCAGGCGTATGACCTCCTTTTTATGCGGGTCACGCACCCCGTCGAGAAACAGCGGCCCATACACGTTGACCTGCATGCGCACGCGAAACCCTCGGCGCCAGGCGGCCAGGGCCAGGCCCTGTGGGCTGCAACCACCGTGGCCGGCAGTCATGAAGACGGTGGTCGCCTCGCGCCAGATCTGCAGCTCTTCACGGCGCTGGGCCTCACGCCCTGGCGTCAGGGCACCCATGGCCATCAGCAGGCAGGCGGCGCCGCAGGTGAAGTCGGTGGTCTGCTGGTAATAGGGGACACTCAAGGCCCGGCCGTCAGTATGCTGGAGGATACGTTTTTCCAGGCGCAGGGCGTCGGTATGGTCGGCGTAATAGTCGTTGATCAGGGCAAACCGCCGGTACCCACTGCGCTCATACAGGGCGATGGCGCCAGGGTTATCGGTGCGCACCTCAAGGCGCAGGTAAGCACAGTCGTGCGCCACGGCGCAGGCTTCGATGCGTGCCAGCAGTTGCTTGCCCAAGCCCAGGCCTCGGGCAGGCGTAGCGATGGCCAGGGAATACAGGCGCGCCAACGAGGTGCCGCGATGGAACAGCACCAGGGCATAACCGAGCAAATGCCCGCTTTTCTCGGCCACCAGCAGTTGTGCGTGAGCACGGCTGATCATCCACTGGAAACTGCGAGGGGACAGTCGATCTGTGGTGAAGCAGTGCTGTTCCAATGCCACCAATTCTGGCAAATCATCGAGCGTTGCAACGCGAAAGGAAAGAGTCATGTAACCGCCGTAAAAGTTGCGTAACTAAACGAGACTTCTCTGAAAGATCGTGCTTAATAGAAAAGGTCAAGTTCTCTAGCGGATCAATCAATATGTCAGCGGTACAAAGTCATTGGCGAGAAGTATCCGAGCAAACTGTCGCGACTACAATAACTTCCAGCGGATATTTTTCTACACCGCCCAAGAGTACAAGTCAGGTCGTGATTATTGTTGAACGCAGGGAAGACTGGGCTTCCTATTTTCCCAGCGAAGATATTGTCACCGCCCAGGAATACCTCGAACACCCTAGGGAAAACGAGGCTGGCAAGCGGGTGCAGGTGATCAACCTGTGCCGCAGCTACAAGTACCTGGGCCATGGCTACTACTGCTCGCTGCTTGCGGAGGCGCGGGGGCACAAGGTAATTCCGTCAGTGCGTACCATCAGCGAACTGACGAAAAAATCCCTGTATGGCCTGGCCCTGGATGACCTGGATAAAACCCTCGACAAAGCATTGAGTCATCACCTCTACAGCAATACTGAAGGTTTTACCCTGACTCTTTATTTTGGCCGAACCAATATTGAGCCTTTGCAGGATTTGGCCCGTCAGTTGTTTGAAGTCTTTCCAAGTCCGATCCTGTTAGTTGAGTTTCGCAAGAGTAATGGCTGGCACATCGAAGGCATTAAATCCGGGGCATTACATAAGTTGCGTGATGATCAAGAAGACCAATTTGCCCACGCGCTGGACAACTTCAGCCGCAGGATCTGGCGCCAGCCGCGTTCGCGGCGTCTGGCCCGTTATGACCTGGCGATCCTGCATGATCCCCAGGAACAGTTGCCACCGTCCAATGCCAAGGCCCTGGATAATTTCGTACGGGTGGGCAAGGGGCTGGGGATCGATGTCGAGTTGATCGAACGCAAGGACTACGCACGGCTGGCCGAGTACGACGCCTTGTTGATCCGCGAAACCACCAGCGTCGATAACCACACTTATCGTTTCGCCAAGAAAGCCGAGAGTGAAGGGTTGGTGGTGATGGATGATCCTGCTTCGATCCTGCGCTGTACGAATAAGGTCTACCTCACGGACCTGCTCAAGAGCCATCAATTGGGCATGCCCGCCACCGAAATCCTCTACAAGGAACGACCGGAAGATTTCGAGCGGGTTGGCGAGCGCCTGGGCTTTCCCCTGGTGCTGAAAATCCCCGACGGTTGTTTTTCCCGTGGGGTGATCAAGGTCGAAAGCCAGGAGGCGCTGCTGGCCGCCACGGCGGAGCTGTTCGAACATTCGGTGTTGCTGCTGGCCCAGGAGTTTTTCTATACCGAGTACGACTGGCGCATTGGTGTGCTCAACCGCAAGCCGATCTTTGCCTGTCAATACTTCATGTCCAAGGGCCATTGGCAGATCTACAACCACAAGGCCATCGGCCAGGATATCAACGGTGAGTGTCGCACCCTGGCGGTTCACGAGGCACCGAAGGCGGTGGTGGAACTGGCGGTCAAGACCGCAAACCTGATCGGCGACGGGTTGTACGGCGTGGATTTAAAGCAGTCTGGTGACAAGGTGGTGGTGATTGAGGTCAACGACAACCCGAATATGGATGCCGGGATTGAAGACGCCTATTTGCAGGACGACCTGTATTCCCTGGTGCTGGAGGAGTTCGTGCGACGCCTGGAGCTCAAACGCCAGGGTCAGGTCTGGTGATCTGCCTTGAGCTCAGCGAGGGCGCATTGCGCCGCACCGAGCGCGAAAGTGCCGAGATCCTGCTGTTCAGCAACCCCGATAGCGATGAACGTGAATTGCTGCGCGAGCGCTATAAAGTCGATGAGCACGCGCTGGCGTCGGCGCTGGACCCGGACGAGGTGTCGCGTATTGAATTCCATCCCGACAACCTGTTCCTGATCTGGAAGCGCCCGCAAAACTATTCCGGGGGCAGTAACCTAGTGTTTGAAGTGTCATCCTGTGGCTTGCTGTTTTCACCGGACCGCCTGCTGGTGATTGCCACCGATGACAGCCAACTATCCGGCCTGGGGGCGCGCCGGCCACTGCATACACCGCTGGATGTGCTGCTGGATCTGCTGCTCAACAACATCCATCACTATCTGGGCCATCTCAAGGTGATCAAGCTAGTCGCCCGGGAATTGCAGCAGCAGTTCAACGCCTCGATGAGTAATCGCCACCTGATGCAGATGTTCAGCCTCAGCGAGAGCCTGATCTATTACATCAATGCGCTGCACAGCAACGGCGCCGTCTTGACGCGCTTGCGCAACCACGGCGAGAAGGAACATTTCAGTTCGCAGACTCTGGGTTTGATCGACGACCTGATCATCGAGAATAACCAGTGCTACAAGCAGGCGGAGATCTACTCCAATGTGTTCTCCGGGTTGATCGATGCCCGGGGCAACCTGATGAACAACAGCATGAATAACCTGCTGCGCAAGCTGACGCTGATCAACGTAGTGTTCCTGCCGTTGAACCTGATCGCCAGTATTGGAGGGATGTCCGAGTTCAGCATGATGACGGCAGGGACGCCGTGGTGGGTGGCGTATCCATTGTTTCTGCTGGCGATGGCGCTGGGTGCAGTGGGGATGGTGCTGGGGCTCAGGCGGATTGCCAGGGGCGGTGGGAAAGCGGGGTGATTGAAGCCCGCTTCCCACTTGGGTGCCTAGGCACCCTCCTGCAGTGTCAGCACTTCAAAGCCATCAGCGGTGACAGCCACCGTGTGCTCCCATTGCGCCGACAGGCTGTTATCGCGGGTGACCACGGTCCAGCCATCCTTGAGGCTGCGTACCTTGGCGCTGCCCTGGTTCAGCATCGGCTCGATGGTGAACACCATGCCTTCGCGCAGGGTCAAGCCGGTGCCCGGCCGGCCGAAGTGGAGGATCTGCGGTTCTTCGTGCATTTCGCGGCCAATTCCGTGGCCGCAGTACTCGCGTACTACGCTGTAGCCGTTGGCTTGCGCGTGGCTCTGGATTGCATGGCCAATATCGCCCAACCGTGCGCCGGGCTTGACCTGGCGGATACCGGCCCACATGGCCTCGAACGTCATCTCGACCAGGCGCCGGGCCTTGGGGGCGACCGCGCCGATCATGTACATCTTGCTGGAGTCGGCGATAAACCCGCCTTTCTCCAGGGTGATGTCGATATTGACGATATCGCCGTCCTTCAACACGGCCTTGGCATCCGGCATGCCGTGGCACACCACTTCGTTGATGGACGTGTTGATGCAGAAGGGGTAGTCATATTGCCCAAGGCTGGCGGGACGCGCCTGCAGGTCGTGGCGGATAAACGCTTCGACGGCGGCGTCCAGTTCCAGGGTTGACTGGCCGGCGCAGACCCGGCTGTCGAGCATGCTGAATACTTGGCCCAGCAGGCGGCCCGCTTCGCGCATCACGGCGAGCTGTGGGGCAGTCTTGATCATCAGGTGCGCCCCCGGATCAGATCGGGCTTGTCGAGCAATAGTTTGTTGATCAGATCGTTGTAGGCCAGGTGCGGATTTAGCTCGGCCAGCAGGCCGATCTTGATCCAGAACTCGGCCTGGGCGTTGATGGAACGGTCCATGGCGGCGCTGGCGAGACGGATTTGTTCATGCAGTTGGTCGGTAATCTTGACGATGCCCATGAGCTTCACTGTGCGGGATTGATATACAAAGCGTATACGTTTCGTATATCGCTCGTAAACCCCGGCAGTTGACTTGCCACAGGCCGCCAGTTAGTTTTGCTTCATGACCTTTCAAACCTATCGTTCCCAGCCAAGCATTATTACCGCCATTCCTCATTTGGCGGGATAGCGCTCGGCTGTACCCAAACCCGCCCTAGAGGCGGGTTTTGTTTTTCCGTCTCCTGGGCTCTGCTAAACGTCAGGAGACCCCCATGAGTAGCCCACTGCCGCAGTCCAACGCCGACGATGGATTGCTTGAGCATTACGTAAAGAAAATCCTCGCCGCACCGGTCTACGACCTGGCCGTGCGCACTCCCTTGCAGCCCGCGCCTGCGCTATCGGCGTTGCTCGGCAATCAGATCCTGCTTAAGCGCGAAGACTTGCAGCCGACGTTTTCCTTCAAGATCCGCGGCGCCTACAACAAGCTGGTGCAACTCACCGACGCGCAAAAAGCCTGCGGGGTGATCACGGCGTCGGCGGGCAACCATGCCCAGGGTGTGGCACTGGCGGCGCGTGAACTGGGGATCAAGGCGACCATCGTGATGCCTTGCACCACGCCCGAATTGAAAGTGCTGGGCGTGCGCTCGCGAGGCGCCGACGCGGTGCTGCATGGGGCCAGTTTCCCGTTTGCCTTGACCCATGCATTGCAGTTGGCCGAACAGTCGGGCGCTACCTTTGTTTCGCCGTTCGACGATCCGGATGTGATCGCCGGCCAAGGCACGGTCGCGATGGAAATCCTGCGCCAGCAACAAGGTGCGCTGGACGTGATCTTTGTGCCAGTGGGGGGTGGCGGGTTGATCGCCGGGATCGCTGCCTACATCAAGTATTTGCGCCCAGAGGTGCGCATCATTGGCGTGGAACCTGAAGGCTCCAGTTGCCTGCTGGCAGCCCTGCGCGCGGGCGAGCGGGTGGTATTGCCCAGCGTGGACAGCTTCGCCGATGGCACCGCTGTCGCACAGATCGGCGCCTACGGTTTTGAAATCTGCCGCCACTATGTTGATGAAGTCATCACCGTCAGCAACGATGAACTGTGCAGTGCGATCAAGCTGATCTACGACGATACCCGTTCCATCACCGAGCCATCAGGCGCACTGGCGGTTGCCGGGATCCGCCGCTACGTGGCACGTACCGGGGCCCTGGGGCAGACGCTGGTGGCGATCAACTCCGGGGCCAATATCAACTTTGACAGTTTGCGTCACGTTGCCGAACGGGTGGCGGCGCAATAGCACAGATTGAATGTGGGAGTTGTCGAGCTTCAGCGAGGCTACGATGGCGCCAGCCAAAACACCTCGGGGTGTCAGATGGCCAACGTCATCGTTAACGACCATCGCAGGCAAGCCAGCTCCTACAGTTGATCTGCGGCGTTAACTGGCTGCGTTATTGCACGCTGGCCTTCTCGACGGTGGCCGATGCCGACCAGATGCGGTAACGCACTTCGACATCTTTTGGAACATATACAACGATGGGCAGCTTGCTGTTGTAACGCAGTACAAAGCCGTCACCGACCACTGGCACAAAGTCCTCGCGGGTCTTGCCATCGGGGCAGGCCATCAGCGTGCTCATGGGGCCGCTGACTTTCTCCAGCCGGTAGAACGGATAGCCCCAGCCTTCGAGGTTTTTTTCTTCCAGCACACCGCCCAGGCGTTGTTGGTTGCAATCGACGGTCAAGGTCTTGCCGGCCAGGATCTCGACCTTGAAGTCCTGCTCCTGCGGCTGTGCGGCCAGGTGGATGACTTGGCGCACATAACCGGCATCAGCCTTGGGGTAAGGTGCAATGTCTTCAAGTTTTGCCGCATTGGCCTGGGCACAACAGGCTGCGAGGCCAAGGAGGGAGAGGGTATTGAGCAGAGGGAAGTTCATGGGGCGTCCTTGTCTGGAAGGATGAAAAACCCGAACACGATGCCAGCCTACGGCCCAGGCTGCAAATTGCCCTACAACTTATATAGGCATCGTCGCTGCTTATGAGAAAAGGATCCAACGCGCTCCGGCCCGGGGAGTAGGCTAGTGGGTTGAAGGCGTTTGCCAGCAGGTGAATATTGATAAGAAGGAGAGGTCGCCATGCTTTCGGAACTGGAACTGCGCAGCATTATTGAAGGAAGTTTTCTGCCTAAACGTTGTGAATGCATCAAGGCCGAGGATGCGTCGTTGACGATCAAAGTCTACGACGATGACGGTACAGACCTGACCGTCACCGGCATCCAGGCCGACAAGCTCGACAGTAGTCGGGCCATCTGCAACCTGATTACGGAGTTACGTGAAGATCTCAAGCACGCCCACGCACCCGCCCCACGCAGGGCCGGCGCGAGATTCTACTGATCATCACGCTCTAGGCGACGGTGTCATGGCCGTTTGCGGGCCCGGATAACCCAGGCCCAGCATTATCTCCGTGCCCACTGCCAGCCTCAGATAATTCCGATACGGTTCTTTCACTCCTCCTTGCTACTGTTTCCCCACATCTGTCGCCAGTGGGTGAGGTAGTGCGTGCAACAGAAAATCGCAGCAGAGTTTCTCGGTACCTTCTGGTTGACCTTCGGTGGTTGTGGCAGCGCCATCCTGTCGGCGGCGTTTCCCGGTCTGGGGATCGGTTTTGCCGGTGTGGCATTGGCGTTTGGCTTGAGTGTGCTGACCATGTCTTACGCGGTGGGCAGCATCAGCGGTGCACATTTCAACCCGGCGGTGACCGTCGGCTTTTGGGTGGGCGGACGACTGCCAGGGCTGGATGTATTGCCCTACATCATCGCCCAGGTAGCCGGTGCGACAGTCGCAGCGGCGATACTGGCGCTGGTTGCCAGCGGCCGGCCGGGGTTTGAAATAGGCGAGTTCGCCGCCAATGGCTATGGTCACTTGAGCCCGGGGCAGTACAGCCTGTTGGCTGCGGTGGTGGTGGAAACGGTGTCGACGTTCTTCCTGGTGTTCATCGTCATGCGGACCACGGCGCCTGGAGTGACGCCGGGGTTTGCACCGATTGCCATCGGTCTGACGCTGACCCTGATTCACCTGGTGTCGATACCCGTGACCAACACCTCGGTCAACCCGGCGCGTAGCACCGGGGCGGCTTTGTTTGCCGGCAGTGATTACCTGATGCAGCTCTGGCTGTTCTGGCTGGCGCCCCTGGCGGGTGGCATTGTCGGCGCCGTGGTAGCCAGGGCTATACGGGAACGGCCGTGACCCGGGCTACCAACTCATCCGGATGCCAGCATTGCCGCTGATACCTTCCTGTGTGTTGGTGTCCAGTTGGGTGCTGTAGTCGGCGGCCACGTACACGCTGACGCTGGAGGACAGTTTGGCGACCACGCCGACGCCAAGATCAGCATAGGCCGATTTGTGGTCACTTTTGATCCGGTCAACGTCATCGTAAGTCACCGTGTCGCTGCCGCCGAAGGTGCGCCAGGCGTTGACCCGCAGATAAGGTTCGACAGGGGTGTCTTGCAGCAAATAGCGACCTTTCAAGCGGGCACCCACGCGTCCTGTCCAGTAATCCTGGGAGTCGAAGGACACACTGGAGATCCCGTCGTTCTGGCGGTCCAAGTCAATCTGTTGGTGGATCACCTGGGCCTGCGGCTCCACCACCCAGTTCGCGGAAACGGCAAACGGGTAACCCGCTTCGGCAGACAAGGCCAGCGCATGGCCTTTGGTATCCATTTTTATCCCGCGCTCGGATTTATTATCACCGTCCAGGCGCGTGCCCATGGCTACCAGGTCCACGTACCAGCCCTTTGGATCCGTCAGTGTCCAGTAAGCACCATAGTTGTCGCCGGTGAGTTTGACCTGCCCGGAACGCTGGCCCTCAAAACCCAAGGCAAAGCCTTTGACATCGCCTTGCAAACGGCTCTGACCGATAAACAGCCCCAGGCGCTGGAGTTGCCCGCCATCGGTTACCGAGGCGTACAGGTCATGGCCCACCTGATAGCCCTTGAGGCTGCCGTCGAAACTCGGCGACACCGTGCCCGACCAACTCTGCCGGAAGTCACTGCCATAGGCCCGGCCCCAGCCAGCAGGAACCGTACCGGTTTCGCCCAACAGGCTTTGCTCGCCCTGGCGATCATGGAAGGTGCCAAGTGCTTGCAAGGTCATGCGTTGGGCCGCCGGCACCACCACCGAGTACACCGGTACTTCGACGCGATACAGCGGGATCGGCTCGGCGCCGGCCACGGCGGTGGGCAAGGGTGGCGTGGTGTCGGCAGGCGTGGGCGAGACCTCAGCCGGGATCTGGGTCGGTGGCGGAGCCGGAGGCTCGACCGGTGCCACAGGCTGGTCGGTGGGTGGCTCAACCGGTGGCTCGTCAGGATCGACCACCGGCGGCACGGCCGGGATCGGTGGTTCCGGAACGATCACCGGTGGTACAACCGGCGGCGTTGGCACGGCGGGCGGCTGGACGGCGACCACGGAGGAGCGCAGGTACCAGTTGTTCTCTGAACCGGCCGTTACGCCACCTTTGAACAGGAAATATTCATAGGCCCCGGCAGACACCGCGCTTTTGAGGGCAAACGCATCGGTAGTGCTGGTTGCGCCGTTAAGCGCCTGCACCACTTCAATCCCGTTGTTGCGGGTCAGCCCACCCAGGCCACCAAGGTTGCTCACCGCCAGTTGGGTATTGCCGCTGATCGCACCTTGGGACACCACCAGCTTGTCACTGGCCGAGGTCTCATCACCCAGCACTGTTTGCAGCCACAGTTGGCCATTGTTGCCGACATAATTACCGTACACCGTCAGCGAGTCCGTGGCGCTGTTGCTGGCGCTGGTCATATCGATGGTCCCGGCGTTATTGACCGTCGCCAGTTGGGCGGCGGTATAGGGCCGGATACTGCCTTGGGTCACCGCCAGCACGCTGCTGTTGTCGATGGAGAACACCCCGGTGCCGCTGGCGCTATCGCCCAGGAACAGATCCCCCGCCAGGTCCAGGCGCGAGCCATTGTTGAGGTCGAAGGTTTCCCAGCCGATATAGCGGCCGGCGTTACTCGAAGTGGTGTTGTCGAAGGTCAATCGGTCATTGCCCAGGCCACCATCTATCGAGGGCGTGGCAGCCAGTTGGCTGGCACCCAGGCCAGCCAGCAGCGCAGTGTCATCACCGTCGCCCATCAAGATGGCAGATTTGATCTGGCCACCCGTGCGCCATTCCAAGGTGTCGTTGCCCACGCTGGCGCGTATCTCGCCATTGATCACGCCGCCGCTGACGAGAATGGTGTCATTGCCGCCGCTGACGCTGACGTTGCCGCCAATACTGCCACCGGTCACGCGGATCCAGTCAGTACCAAAGCCGGTCACCAGGTTGCCAAGGATGGCGCCACCGGACATGTCATAGATATTGTTGTCCAGTTTCATATCTACCCGGCCGATAGTCCCGGCGGTTTGACTGGCGACATCGCCGTCTTCAAACGCGCCGACGATGGTGCCACCCGTCATGCTGAACGTATCCCGACCATCGCCCTGGGCCAGGGCCTGGATCTGCCCGCCACTCATCAAAAAGTCGTCGATGCCGTTACCTTGGGAGACCGTCCCGGTGACAGTGCCGCCACTGATCTAGAAGCGATCGGCACCGTCACCCTGAGTCACCGAACCGACGATACGCCCGGAATTGATCGCGACCCCATCGTCGCCCGCGCCAAACACCACGCTGCCATTGACAGTGCCCGAGCCGCCTACAGGCAAGTTCAAGGTGTTTTTACCGAACAAGTCGGTCAGGCCACCGGCAGAGGTGCCACTGTCGCAGGTATAGCTGTCGTCACCAGGACCCGGGGTGAAGACGCAAGCGGCCTGAGCCGGGGTTTGCAGTGAAAGGATGCCAGTCACGAAAACGGCGGGTTTGATACAGAAGCGGTCATTGCCCATCGGTCGTCCCTGTCTTTGTAGGAAAATTCTACGTTGTAAGGGTCTAGTACAGTTTGTGGCGACTGGCAATATTTAGGAGCAGCAAAAGCCACGCAATCCGTGGCCTGCAGTGATGGCATAGTGAAACTGCCTGGGGGTTATCCGTTTAATTGCTGGCGATAGGGCAGGTCCGGGCCAGTCTTGCCACACGTCAACGCCGCCGCACGAATGGCGAACTTGAGCATTGCATCGATTTGATCCCTGGCAAGGCTGCGCAAACCCTCGATCGAATCCAGTTGCTGCTCGGTCAACCAGGCAATCAAGGCCGCCTGGAAGGTGTCGCCAGCACCCACGGTGTCAGCCATCACTACCTTGACCGCCGGCGCCGACCAGTTGCCATGCTGGCGACTGAACACGCTGGCCCCGTCACCGCCACGGGTAAGGAAAATCAACTGGCAACGGTGCTGTAACCAGCCTTGCAGCACGCTTTCCGGCGCCTGGCCGGGGTAGAGCAGGTGCAGGTCTTCGTCGCTGACCTTGATCAGGTCGGCATGTTGCACCCACTGCGCAACACGCTGGCGCCACAGTTCGATGTCGGGTTCGGGATTGAGGCGCACATTCGGATCGAGGCTGATCAGGCGTTTGCCGCTTTCCCGCTGGACGAGGGTCAGCAGGCTGTCGGCCACCGGCTGCACCGCCAGGGAAAACGAGCCGAAATGCAGGCCTCGTACCTGCGCATCGAGGACAGGTAGATGCTCGATCTGCAATTGCCGATCCGCACAGCCTTCGCCACGGAAGCTGTATTGCGGTGATCCATTGGCCCCCAGGGCAACCATCGCCAGGGTGGTCGGTGCGGCAAACTCGACCAGGTAATCGTCGCGCACACCTTCGGCCCTGAGGACCTGGCGCAGGCGCTGGCCCAGGTAGTCGCTGGACAAACCGGCGAACAGGCCCGCGTCGATCCCCAGGCGACGCAAGCCGACGGCGACGTTAAACGGCGAGCCGCCGGCAATGGCCTTGAAATTGACTTTGGATGCCTGTCCGCTGGCATCCTCTTCGCTGAAAAAATCAAACAGCGCTTCGCCACACACCAGATACATAGTTATTCACTCTTAAAGGGTTGCCACGTGCTGTTGATAGCGCTCATAGGCCTGCTGATAAGCCGCGACGCTGGCGGCGACGGGTTGGGTGCGGCTTGCCGGGTCGACGCTGACGCAACGTGCGCACAAGGCCTCAAGGCTTTCGCCGGACTGGCACCACGCCGCCTGTATCGCCGCGCCCAGGGCCGCTGCTTCGCTTTGTTCGGTACAGACCACTTCGGTGTCCATGATATCGGCGACCATTTGCCGCCACACCGGGCTTTTTGAACCACCGCCGATCAGGCGGATACTCTGGCTGTGCAGGCCGGTCTCGCGCAACAGGTCCAGGCCTTGGCGCAAGCCAAAAGTGGTGCCCTCGACCACCGCACGGCACAGGTTGCCACGGGTCAGGTTGGTCATGGTCAGGCCGTGCAGGCTGCCGGTGGCGTGGGGCAGGGCAGGCACGCGCTCGCCATTGAGGAACGGCAGCATGCTGACGCCCTCGGCGCCGATCGGAGCCTGGGCCACCAGGGCGTTGAACGCCACCAAGTCCAATTCGAACAGCTCGCGGATAACGCCGGTGGCGTTGGTCAGGTTCATGGTGCAGATCAGTGGCAGCCAACCGCCACTGGATGAACAGAACGTCGCTACCGAGGCCTGGACGCTGACATTCGGCTGCTCGGCGAAGGCATAGACAGTGCCTGATGAGCCCAGGCTCATGGTAATTACCCCCGGCGCGATATTGCCGGTGCCAATGGCTCCCATCATATTGTCGCCGCCGCCACTGGACACGATGGCATTGGGGTTGATACCGAGGCGCTCGGCAACGGCCGGCAGAATGCTGCCCAGCGCCTGATTGGCTTCGATCAGCGGTGGTAACGCGGCCTCCAGGCGCCCGCTGGCATCGATATGCCGCAGCAAGGGCAAGTCCCATTGCCGGGTGCGCACGTTGAAATAACCGGTGCCCGAGGCATCGCCATACTCGGCACAGGCCCGGCCGGTGAGCCAATAGTTGAGGTAGTCGTGGGGCAGCAGGATGTGCGCAATACGCGCGAAAACATCCGGGTGCTGCTCCAGGGTCCACAACAGCTTGGACACGGTGTAACCCGGTGCAATCGCTACACCGAGGCGCTCCAGGGAGCCGCTTTCACCGCCCAGGTACTGCAGCAATCGCTGGTTTTCGGCGCTGGTTTCGGTGTCGCACCACAGTTTGGCCGGACGCAGTACCTGGCCATTGTCGTCCAGCAGCACGAGGCCATGTTGCTGGCCGGAAACGCCTATCCCGAGGATATCCTGGCCGTCTACACCGGCCTGTTGCAAGGCGCGGTGGGTGGCTTCGGTAAATGCATCGAGCCATTCCTGGGGGTGCTGCTCGCGACGGCCATTGGCACCGCTGATCAGGGTGTGCGCAGCGGCCCCCAGGCCCAGGACCTTGCCGCTGGCAGCGTCGAGGACAATGGCCTTGGTGCCTTGGGTACCGCAGTCGATGCCGAGGAACAGAGATTGTCGGATCATAGTTATCGCTCAGTGGAACGCGGTCAAAATGTGGGAGCAAGCCCTAATGCCAGTCAGTTAAGGCTTTTTTGTAGGAGCGAGCTTGTCTCCGGGCGGCGTTCCGACGAAAAACTTACAGGCGCCGCATTCATTCAGTAAGCACGCGTTATCGTTGACGTTTTTCGCGAGCAAGCTCGCTCCTACATTATGTTGCCCAAGTTGTGTCAGTGAAGGTTGGCGAGCAGCAGCTTCAGGGTCTCTGCGACACCCTTGTCACGCAAACTGGCAAAACACCGTTCAAACGCTGCCACAAACGCGGGTGAATTGGGAATCGCCGTACCAAAAATCTCTTCAACACTCAGCAACCGCTGGCTGATCAACGCATCGTCCGCCACCAGCGCCCGGCAGAAGTCCGCGCGAGGGTCGGGGATCCGGTAGCGTACGCCGTTCTCATCCACACCTTGCAAATACAAGGCCCAGGCCGCCACCACCAGTGCTGCCCGTTCAGTTTCGCGGCCATCGGCGATCAAGCGGTTGATGGTCGGTACGGTGAACTTGGGAAACTTCGATGAGCCATCGGAACATACGCGCTCCAACTGATCGGCAATCGCCTGGTTGGAGAAGCGGTCTACCAGGGTCTGTTTGTAGTCGCCCAGGTCGATACCCGGCACGGGCGCGAGGTTGGGCGTCACGTCCAGGTCCATATAAGCACGCATATACGCGACAAACAGCGGGTCGTTCATGGTCTCGTGGACAAACCGATAGCCCTTGAGAAAGCCCAGGTAGGTCAGGGCCAGGTGGCTGCCGTTGAGCAGGCCAATCTTCATTTCTTCATAAGGCGTGACGTCGTCGGTGAACTGCACCCCCACCTGTTCCCACGCCGGGCGGCCGTTGACGAACTTGTCTTCCAGCACCCATTGCACAAAGGGCTCGCACACCACCGGCCAGGCATCGTCGATGCCGTGTTCATCATGCAGTTGCAGACGATGCGCAGTGCTGGTCATCGGCGTAATGCGGTCGACCATGGCGTTGGGGAAACTCACATTTTCCTTGATCCAGTCATGCAGGTCGGCATTGTGCAGCGCCGCGAAGGCCAGCAGTGCCTTGCGAGTCACGGCGCCGTTATGGGGCAGGTTATCGCAGGACATCACGGTAAAGGCTGCAATACCTGCAGCCCGGCGTTGGGTCAGGGCCGCGCAGATAAAACCGAACACGGTTTGGGGCGCGTCGGGGTGGGCCAGGTCATGCTGGATCTGCGGCAGGTGGGCCATGAACTCGCCATTGCTGTCGTCGATGCAGTAGCCGCCCTCGGTGATGGTCAGCGATACGATACGAATCTCTGGGCTGGCCAGTTTGTCGATCAGGGCCTGGGCACCGTCCTGGGCCAGCAGCATATCGCTGATGGCGCCGATCACGCGTACTTCGGTATCGTCGGTGTCGCCCAGCTCAAACAGGGTAAACAGATAGTCCTGGCCAGTCAGGTCATCCCGCGCCTTGCGGTCCTCAGCGCGCAGGCCAATGCCGCAGATGCTCCAGTCCAGGCCCTCGCCGGTATTCATCAAGGCATCGGTGTAATACGCCTGGTGTGCGCGATGAAAACCACCAACGCCGATGTGGGCGATGCCCTGGCGTGTATCAGCAATGGCGTAGGCCGGCAGGCGGACTTGCGGCGCGAGCTGCGTGAGGTTTTGCTTGTTCAGTTTCATCAAAAGTTCTCGCGAGATCAGGCGGCAGCGCGCAGTGGACGAGCCACGGCAACACCAGCAGTGTCGAACAGATGGCAGTGCGCCGGGTCCAGGTGCAGTTGCAGCGTCTCGCCATATTGGCTGGCCATGTCGCCACGAATGCGCAGGGTCAGCGGCTCGCCGCTGCTGGTGAGCACATGGCAGAACGTGTCGCTGCCCAGGCGCTCGCCCACATCGGCGGTGACGGTCAGGGTGGTATCGCCCGGCGCGGCGAGCTCCAGGTGCTCGGGGCGGATGCCCAGGGTTACCGCACTGCCCACGCTCAAGCTGGCCCCGCTCAACGGCAGGCTGATCAGGGTGCCGGCATCCAGTTGTACGTCGCAGCCCTGGCCATCGACACGGGTGACCTGACCTTTGAGAAAGCCCATTTTCGGTGTACCCAGGAAGCCCGCGACAAACAGGTTGGCCGGCTGGTGGTACAACTCCAGGGGGGAGCCGACCTGTTCGATGCGGCCGCTGTTGAGCACCACCACTTTATCGGCCAGGGTCATGGCTTCGACTTGGTCGTGGGTTACGTAAATCATCGTCGCTTGCAGTTCTTTATGCAGGCGCGCCAGTTCCAGGCGCATTTGCACGCGCAGCGCCGCGTCGAGGTTGGACAGCGGTTCATCGAACAGGAAGATTTTCGGGTTGCGCACAATCGCCCGGCCAATGGCCACGCGTTGGCGCTGGCCGCCAGACAACTGCTTGGGCTTGCGTTCCAGCAGCGGGCCCAGCTCAAGGATACGGGCGGCTTCACTGACTTTGCTGTCGACAATCTGTTTGTCGACGCCGGCCAGGTCCAGGGCAAACGACATGTTTTTGCGCACGCTCATATGCGGGTACAGGGCGTAGGTCTGGAACACCATGGCCAGGTCGCGCTTGGCCGGGGTCACTTCGGTGATGTCACGGCCATCCAGTTCGATGGTGCCCTCAGTGACTTCCTCAAGGCCGGCAATCAGGCGCAGCAGGGTGGACTTGCCACACCCGGACGGCCCGACGAAGACCACGAACTCCTTGTCGTTCACTTCCAGGTCGATGCCCTTGATGATGGAAAAACCTTCGAAGCCTTTTTGCAAATTCTTGATTTTCAGGTTGGCCATGATGGGCCTCCATTTTTTATAGGGGTCGTTATTTCACAGCGCCAAAGGACAGGCCGCGCACCAGTTGCTTCTGGCTGATCCAGCCAAAGATCAGGATCGGTGCGCAGGCCAGGGTCGAGACGGCGGACAATTTGGCCCAGAACAAGCCTTCGGGGCTGGAGTAGGAGGCAATCAGCGCGGTCAATGGCGCGGCGTTGGACGAGGTCAGGTTCAGTGACCAGAACGCCTCGTTCCAGCACAGGATCAGTGACAGCAGCACGGTGGAGGCCAGGCCGCCCTTGGCGATGGGCAGCAATACCCGGACCATTTCCTGCCACAGCGTGGCGCCATCCAAGCGTGCGGCTTCGAGGATGTCCTTGGGAATGTCCTTGAAGTAGGTGTAAACCATCCACACCACAATCGGCAGGTTGATCAGGGTGTAGATGATGATCAGCGCAAGGCGCGTGTCCAGCAGGCCCATGCTCTTGGCCAGCAGGTAGATCGGCATCAGCACCCCCACCGGTGGCAGCATTTTGGTCGACAGCATCCACAGCAGCGTGCCCTTGGTGCGCTGGGTTTCGTAGAACGCCATGGAGTAGGCCGCAGGCACCGCAATCAGTAGGCACAAGGCGGTCGCGCTGAAGGAAATCAACACCGAGTTCCAGGCATAGCTGAAATAGTTGCTGCGCTCGTTGATGTGCAGATAGTTCTCAAGGGTTGGCGTGAAAATGAACTGCGGCGGCGTGGCAAACGCATCGATTTCGGTCTTGAAACTGGTGAGCACCATCCAGAAGATCGGGAAGAAAATCACGATCGCGATGGCCCAGGCCAGAGTGCCGAGCAACAAGCTTTGCAGGCGGCGGGATTGTTGAAGTGTCATGGCGCGGCCCTCAAGGCTTGTCAGTCAGGTTTTTGCCGAGCATCCGCACCAGGATGATCGCCGCGATATTGGCAATGACCACGGCAATCAAGCCGCCTGCCGAAGCCATGCCCACATCGAACTGCACCAGCGCCTGGTTGTAGATCAGGTAGGCAAGGTTGGTCGAGGCGTAGCCGGGGCCACCGTTGGTGGTGGTAAAGATTTCGGCGAACACCGAGAGCAGGAAGATGGTCTCGATCATCACCACGACGGCAATGGGCCGTGCCAGGTGCGGCAGGGTCAAGTGCCAGAAGATCGCAATCGGGCCGGCACCGTCCAGGCGCGCCGCTTCTTTCTGCTCTTGGTCCAGGGACTGCATGGCGGTCATCAGGATCAGGATCGCGAAGGGCAGCCATTGCCAGGACACAATGATGATGATCGACAGCAGCGGGTAGTGCGCCAGCCAGTCCACCGGCTGCGCGCCAAACAGCTTCCACAGGGCGGCCAGCACACCGGACACCGGGTGGAAAATCAGGTTCTTCCAGATCAGCGCACCGACGGTGGGCATGATGAAGAACGGCGAGATCAGCAGCACCCGCACCAGCCCACGGCCGAAAAACTCGCTGGCCTCCAACAAGGCACTGATCAACACCCCCAGCACCACGCTGATCAGCAGCACGCTGCCCACCAGCAACAAGGTATTGGTGGCACCGGGCAGGAAGCCCGAATCGGTGATGAAGTAAGTGAAGTTCTCCAGGCCCACAAATTGGTTTTCGCCGGGGTAGAGCAGGTTGTAGCGGATCAGTGAAAAGTACAGGGTCATGCCCAGGGGCACGATCATCCACAGTAGCAGTAGGCCTACCGAGGGGCTGACGAGGAACCAGCCTGGGTTGAGCAGGCGGTTTTTGCGCGGTTTATCCGCAGCAGCGGTTTGCACATTCATAGGATCAGAACCAGTTTGCAGAACGAGAGTCGGAGCGCGGTCAGTGTGGGAGTGGACTTGCTCCCACATTGACAGGGGTGAGCCTGGGTTATTTGGGGTAGCCGGCCCGCTTCATTTCCCGCTCGGTGGTGGTTTGTGCGGCAGCCAGGGCCTGGTCGACTGTCTGCTGGCCGGTCAGGGCGCCGGAGAAGAATTTGCCCACCTGGGTGCCAATGGCCTGGAATTCAGGAATGGTCACCAACTGGATGCCGATATAAGGCACTGGCTTGAGGGTCGGTTTGGTTGGGTCCGCAACTTTCAGTGACTCCAACGTCACCTTGGCAAATGGCGCGGCCTGCATGTACGCCTCGCTATAGGTCGAGGCGCGGGTGCCTGGCGGGACATTGGCAATGCCATCGGTCTTGGCCACCAGCGCACCGTACTCCTTGGATGTCGCCCAGGCACTGAAGACCTTGGCAGCCTCCTTAGCCTTGGAGCTGGTGGGGATCGCCAGCGACCAGGAGTACAGCCATGAGGTGCCCTTGTCGGTGACCTGTTGCGGGGCAAAGGTGAAGCCGACGTGATCGGCGACCTTGCTCTGGGTTTTGTCGGTAACGAACGAACCGGCGACGCTGGCATCGACCCAGATCGCGCACTTGCCACTGTTGAACAGCGCCAGGTTTTCATTGAAGCCGTTGCTGGACGCGCCCGGCGGGCCGGACTTCTTCATGTTGTCCACGTAGAAGTTCAGCGCGTCTTTCCACTCGGGGCCGTTGAATTCGGGTTGCCACTTCTCATCGAACCAGCGGGCGCCATAGCCATTGGCCAGGGTGCCAATCAGCGCCATGTTCTCGCCCCAGCCGGCCTTGCCTCGCAGGCACAGGCCGTATTGTTCCTTGTTCTTGTCGGTGAGCTTTTGCGCAAACTCGCCAATCTGCACCCAGGTCGGATGTTCAGGCATGGTCAGCCCGGCAGCCTTGAACAGGTCAGTGCGGTAGTAGGTGATGGAGCTTTCGGCATAGAACGGCAGGGCGTACAGCGAGCCCTTGACGGAAAGACCGTCGCGTACCGAAGGAAAAACATCGTCCAGGTCGTAGGAGGCCGGCAGATCCTTCATCGGCTCCAACCAGCCCTTGGCGCCCCACAGTGCGGCTTCGTACATGCCAATGGTCAATACATCGAACTGCCCGCCCTGGGTCGCGATATCCGTGGTCAGGCGTTGGCGCAGGACATTTTCTTCCAGCACTACCCAGTTCAACTTGATGTCCGGGTGCTCGGCCTCGAAGGTTTTCGAGAGCTTTTGCATGCGAATCATGTCGCTGTTATTGACGGTGGCAATGGTCAGGGTTTGTGCGCCAAGGCTGACGGCGCTGAGGGTCATGCAGGTACAGGCAAGCAGTGCTTTTGCTGTGAGATTCATCGCGCACTCCAGTTCTGCGCCCGGGGGCTGCAGAAGGACAGTTATTGTTGTTGTGTCTTCCATGGCAGCAGGAAGAGTGTGCGTTGATTACAGCCTGCTGCAGGCGTGGTGACAAATCCTTGTGAACACTTTAACTAATACTTTTTTGCACTGAGCCTGCTGGGCAGTCAAAACCTCACACGAGAGCAGCAACCTGTTATTTCTGACAGTAGACGCAAGGGAACAGCAGAGGGTTAATAGTTTGGCAAAACCTAATCAGGAGATGTTTATGAACTGTTCCCGCGTAAACCCCAAAGGTCACCCCCTCTATAAAATCGCACTGGGCTTACTCATGGCGGTTTCTATCGGTGCTTGTACAACAACACCTCCGGAATCACGAGAGCCTCCTTGTACGAGGGCGGGGTATTTCAAAAGCACTGACAGAGTGGGGGGGTTCTACCGATGTGTGTTTAACTCAGCGACCCAACGGTGGACTCAGTATCCTTATACATGCCCAATCGGGCTGGAATTTGACGAAAAACTGGTGGCATGTGTAAGGCCCTAGCATTTTCGGAGAGCGCTGGCAGCAGGGTGAATCAACACAAAAAAACAGGGGATAAGTGCATTGCACCTATCCCCTTGTTTGCTGCAACTCAACCCGGAAAGTGTCGCTGTTGGATCCAGACATCATCTATATCGTAGATCCCACCAGTCGTCGGGTTCATAACAGCTATTGAGGCTTGAAAATTCCCGCCTTTCCAATAACCCAGGTATTCATCGACATAGTTCCATGTGTTGAGGTTGGGGACGATAATGTTGCGCGTCAAATTAGCCAGGTGAATGAACATACTGGTTGGCCCACCAATACTGGCAAACTTGTTGATCCTGTATTTGAACCTGACTCGATAATACCCATAGTCTACCGGGGTATATATTTTGTAGATTCTGACACCATCCCCCGTCAGAGGGCCGTGCCGCAGGTAATAGTTGCCATCCGCCTCGCGCTGGATGCTTTTCTCTTTGGGGTACTGGCTGATCCAACCATTCATGAACCCACCGGTGAAGGGCGTTTTGTCTGAGATCAGCAGGCTCAATATGGAGTACGTAACCACTGGAAACTCAAGTGCTTTCCACTCATCGGTACTGTGATTGAGGGCCACTTTGAACTGCATCGACAGTCGAGTGCCGTTTCCAAGGTCTCTCAGGTAAGTATTGAGTACCGTCAGCAGTTGATACCCTTGGTTCAACCACGTATCACTCACCCGGGCACCTTGGGCACCGTCCAGCAGGGTTAAGTTGTGTGCCGTGCCGTCGGGTTTGTTACCGAACAAACGCAGCCATACGGGCTGGTCCCTGGCAATGAACGGCCAGGTCCCCAACCTTGCTGTTGCATCACCGATCAACTCGTCCACATTGAGTACACCGTTAGCCGCTTCATCGATACGGATTACGGTTTTGCTCAATTCGGCCAATGGGATGGCCTTCAGCGTAACGGTCAACACGACTGACGAACGGAGTTGGCCAGTGCGCAGGACCGTATATTTCACGGTAAAGGTGGTGTCACGGTTGCCAATATTGGCGGCAATCAGTGCCGCTGACAGATTGAAATTGACCGTTCCATCGGTTTCGCCAGCTTTTGGCCCAAGTTCTGCCGAGCCTGCCCCATCGGCGCCTCTCACTTCCAGGGTGATGATGTCGCTGGCGTACATTGGGCTGTAGGACACTTCTACCGTCGCACCGGACTGTACACTCAGCGCTGTTAACGTTACAGCAGTGCCGGAACCCGTTGCCTGCACCACCTTGGGCACCGGAAATTCCGCTGGAATCGCCTGCACGGTGTACCTGCGCTCCGGGAACCACAGGGCATTGGCTTCATCGGCCGTTTGGTCAAACGTTACGCCAAGGCGCATGAGCAATTGCGAGCCATCCTTGAGTTGGCGCAGCTCGCTCACCGGCGCCTGTGGCCGGATACCGATCTGTTCACCGTTGTACGTCACCAGGTCGCCGTTGTAGAGCGCAAAAAAGAATGGGGCGTCATTGGCATAGGTGCCATGCAGTTCAAACCACATCCGTTGATTGCGATTGATAAAGCTCCAGCGATCGACCATGGCGCGTTCAGTACCGATCAATGTGCTGACGTCCAGTACGCTGCTGGTATGGCCTTCGAGGTAGGGCAGGGGGAGTACCGGTGGTAACACATACAGGCTCAGTACCGGCGATGGTGTCTGATGGGTACCCAGCAATACAAAGTACTGCACATTGATATAGCGCCCATATTCATTGAGATTGGCACCAATGACCTCTGGCGGAACCTCGAAGTGCACGGTTCTGGAGGTGTTGCCATCCTTCGTTTCGCAATAGGTACCGACCTCGGGAATACCGGTCCAGCAAGCGCGGATACGATGGCTGGGGAGCATTTGCGGGTAGGCGACAGCGATGGTTGCGCCACGCAGTACCGCCTCGGGTGGCAGTTGGTCGGGGTAACGCTGGGCTTGCAGCACCTCTGGTCGCAGCAGGTCCAGGGCTTGCCCCACGGTGACGATCAATACCTCTGAGTAAAGTGTATCGCCGCCGCTTGCGGGTACTAATGAATAGCTGAGGCGAATTTCCCGATTCAAACTGGCATAGATCAACGTGTCTTCCAGAATGAACAGGATTAGCCTGCCTGCCGTCCCCGTATTGATCAGTATCTCGCCACTGGCGCTACCGCTGCTGGTCGCGCCTAGTAAGGTCCACTTGAATATGTCGCCTGGGACCGTGCGCGTGTACGGCAGGGTCACCTGGAGCTGACCCCCTTTTATGCGATCCGGGTCCAGGTTGTTGAATTCGTCGACATATTGCATCTGCGGCGCTGGCAGCTCGGCGTATCGTGGGCCGAAGGTCACTATCAGCTCGTCGGATTTGCGTATTGCCTGAGTGCCGGGAACCATGGGCCGCATCATGCCGTTGTCAACGAGGTAGTACACCCGGACCGGGCCAAGGCCAAAGAAGCGAGCGAAAATCGCCTGGAGCACAATGCGAAAGCGCTCCGGTGGTGGTTCGGCACCTGCTAATAGTGTTTCTCCATAGGAAACCAGACCGCCCCCTGACCGTATGGCCTCCATGCGCAGCGTCACATTGTAGTTACGGTCGTAAGGGGTGTAGCGCGGGAAAAAGGCTCTGATGTAGTCGTGTTCAGGGTCGATGTTGCCACCTTCGTCTTGCTCGATGCGCATGGCGGGCATGGCGCTCTTCGTACCGGAGACTCCAATGGTCAGGGGGTTGGAGATGGCAAGGAACACACCCGTGGAGGTTGTCAGCGTGTATTCGAAATCCATATGGCCATTGATCACTGCCTCAAGGTCTTTACGATCGACGTCGACCAAGGTCGACAGACCAATTCGGGCCTTAACCGGTGGCAATGTCTTTTCAAAGGGCATGCCATTAACTGCCCACTTCAATTTCATGACGATCAAGGCACCGCTAGGTGTCGCTGTTCCATTTGGAAGCGTTTTGGGAACAACCATTTCTAAGTTGAAAATCAAGTCTGCATGGAAATCAAGATTGACTGTGTAGACGATATCCCCGTCCACCACGAAGTGTGGTGCTTCGAGCTTGCTAGGGTCCAGCGTGGTCTTGAGCGTGAGGGCCTGTGACCACTGCTGCTCTGGCCCGGAAAAGTTGAACACTGTGTCATAGAGTCGAAAACGAATGGTTGCCGTGTTGTTGAGCTTCTGCAGGATGGTTGACTCAGGAACCAACACGGTGATCGGCTTGATGCCGATGACATGCTCGTGATCAATCGTCAGCGTTATGAGATAGCCGTTCCAATACACCTCGACCGTGTCGCCTTCGGTTATGTTGGGGTAGCTGTCGATTGTCAACTCCACCCCATGCTTTGCACGCTCGCGGTCGAGCACGCCGTTCTCCAGGTCTGGAGGCAGATGGATTATCAACTCGGTGTGATAGGGCAACCCTGGATCCCGACTGACCCCTCCTGGACGTGTGTACTTGATAAACCAGGTTTGTTTGGGAGAGCGACTGATCGTGTTGCTGCCTGATCGAATTACCTCGCAAAAACACGGATAGACAAAGCCCACCGGCGTATTGGGAGGGCCGCCGGGGTTGGGATTCGCAGTGATTACCAACTGTACTTGCGCCTTGTCCAGGTCCTCGTTCCTGACCTCACCCGCCGCAATGGCAAAGCGATCATTGCCCATGTACAGCTTGTAGCTATCACCTACGCTGAACTGGAGCCAGCGTAGGATGTTTACAATCAGAAAAGGCGTGGTTTCCTGGAGACCCAGGCCGAAAGCAGCTCCCGGTAGCGGGCGCACAGGGTCATTGACGAAAGGGGGCTCCAGCTCGTCATCATCAGTCGGTCGAGAAGTTCCATTGTCATGAGGTACACGGAGCAAAGAGGTCGAGATGGATGACACAGGCTTCTTCATAGCGGGAGATCCTTGTGCAGGGAAAACTGGACAAGGGAATCACACACCCACGGAGGTGCTGCGGGTAACTGTCAACATTGACAGTGGCGACGAGTGGTCGTGAATTAGCCGTCCCTGGGGACGCTCAGGCCAGGTTCTGCTCCGTCAAGCGCTGCACCGCCAGGCGTCGGTAGTGGGACGGCGTCATGCCCTTGAGCTGCTGGAACCGGCGGTTGAAATTGGAAATGTTGTTGAAGCCTGACTCAAAGCACACATCGGTCACGGCCTTATCGCCATCGGCCAGCAACTCGCAGGACTTGCTGATGCGCAGCCGATTGACGAACTCGACGAAGGTGCGCCCGGTGGCTTGCTTGAACACCCGAGAGAAGTAGGTCGGCTTCATCCCCAGATAGTGCGCGACTTCCTCCAAGGACAAATCGCGGGCGTAGTGGGCAAAAATATAGTCCACCGCACGGTTGGTGCGGTCGATGCTGTGCTCATCGGCCAGTTGCGCCGTGGTCACACCTGATAACAACTGGTAGTCCTCACAGGTACTGAGTGCCTCCAGCAAGATAAAAAAGTGCCCCAGCCGCGTCATGCCCTGGGCGTCCTCGATACGCTGCATCAGGGTCATGGCCTGGGCGATGGTTTTTTTACAGCGAAACTCGATGCCGTACTGTGCTCGCTCCAGCAGCGGTGCCAGGCTCTTGAGTTCAGTGAAGATCTGGCTGCCGCCCTCCAGCAATTCATCGGTGAAATTCACCAGCATGTCGCGCTTTGGCACCACTTCGTCTTCCTCCACCTGGCTGATCCAGTTGTGGGGCAGGTTGGGGCCGGTGAGGAACAGGCTTTGCGGGTAGAAGTTGCCGATATAGTCGCCGATAAACACCTTGCCGGAACTGGCAACAATCAGGTGCAGCTCGTACTCCTTGTGAAAGTGCCAGCGCACCAGAGGGCAGGGGAAGCCGTGCTGGCGATAGATGATGGACAGGCCGTTGTGGTCGTCCATCAACTCGTAGGAAGGGTCAGTGATTCGCGCGGCTCGGGTCATGCTGACGTCGCTTTTATTGTGGTTGCACAGCCGATAATGCCCCGTTGCGTGCCACCTCGCCAGCATGGGTGTTTAAAGCACGCGGTTTTTCGCCTCGATCCATTGCGCCATGTATTGGGTACTTTTGTGCAAATGGTGGCGCAACATGCTGCCGGTAAAGTTGTTGCGCCGGTGCTGTGCCAATTCGTCACGACAGTGTTGCAAACGCTCGACCAGTGCAGGCCCATGGATATGTGTGGTGTAGCGCTGGGCAAGCAGCTCCCGGCCACGTTGCTGGGCCATGGTCCAGGCTTGCGGGTCTTCGTACAACGCGACGGCGGCTGCGGCCAGGGCCGTCGCGCTGTGGGCGATTGCCCCAGGCCAGGGCTGCTCGTCGCCCATGCCTTCGGCGCCGATGGGCGTGGTGACACTGGGCGTGCCACAGAGCATGCCATCCGCTAGCTTGCCCTTGATTCCTGCGCCAAAGCGCAGGGGCGCCAGGCAGATGCGCGCTGCCGACATCACCTGCAGGGCATCCTCGGCCCAGTTCATCACATGAAAGCCTTGCGCCGGATTGTGCAGCGCCGTGGCCTTGGGTGGTGTGTAAGCGCCATAGACATGCAGTTGAGCACCGGGCAGGCGCTGGCGAATCAACGGCCAGACACTGTTTTTCATCCACAGCACGGCATCCCAGTTGGGCGCGTGACGGAAGTTGCCGATGCTCAGGAAATGCGCACGGTCGTCGTAGGGTGTAAACGCTTCGGCAGGCGGGTCGACCATCAGCGGGCACCAATGGAGCAGGGCGGCAGGCACCTTGAAGTGTTCGGTGAGCAGTTGGATTTCGACGTCGGAAATCATCAGGCTGATATCACAGCGGTAGATCGCCGCAATTTCGCGCTTGGCCAGGTCAGTGTCGGCCATCAACTGGAATTCTTCTTCCAGGGCCGGAGCGAACAAGGGGCTGAAGTCATCTGCCTGTGGCGAGTGTTTCAGGAAATCCTTCAGGCGTTGGTGGCGGGCATCGCGCAGGCTCTGCAAATCGGAGGTTTCCAGCACACGCAAGGCATCGGGGCAGTGTTTTTCTACTCGCCAGCCGAATTGCTCTTCCATCATGAATCGGTCGAACAGCACGATATCCGGGGCCAGTTCGTGGATAAATTCATCGAAACTGCTGTTATTGAGCTCGATAGTGCATTCGCGAATGCCGAGTGCCGCGAGGTCGGCCTTATGTTCGCCAATGGCCGCCGGGCTGCTGAAGGTAATTTCCCAACCTTGCGTAAGAAAACTCTCCAGGATCTGCATCATATGCCCGCCCGCAGCCGAGGAGCGCGGCTCCGGCCAGACATAACCAATGACCAGAACGTGGGTGGCAGGCTGATTCTTCAACGGTGGATTCCTTCAAGGGCAGGGCAAAAGCGCGGTAATTAAACCACAGCACCTCGGTCCTGATGCCGACATGAGTTTTTCTCGCGGCCCATAGGTGTCAATCGCACTTTGTGGTTAACTTCGGCCTCTCGAATTTGTTTCATCTAACCCAGCATAAGGATTCCGTTCATGGCTCAAGTCACTCTCAAAGGCAACCCGGTCCAGGTTGAAGGCGAGTTGCCGCAAACCGGTACTCAGGCTCCAGACTTTTCCCTGACCGCCGGCAATCTGTCGGATGTCACCCTGGCCGACTTTGCAGGCAAGCGCAAAGTACTGAACATCTTCCCAAGCATCGACACTCCAACCTGCGCCACCTCGGTACGCAAGTTCAACGCCCAGGCCAATGAACTGAACAACACGGTGGTGCTGTGCATCTCCACTGACCTGCCGTTCGCCCAAGCACGTTTCTGCGGCGCCGAAGGTCTGGAAAACGTACAGAGCCTGTCGGACTTCCGCAGTGCTGCATTCGCTGTGGACTACGGCGTAGCCGTTGCCGACGGTCTGCTCAAAGGCCTGACCGCACGCGCCGTGGTGGTACTGGACGAAAACAACAACGTGCTGCACAGCGAGTTGGTTGGCGAGATCGCTGAAGAGCCAAACTACGAAGCGGCCCTGGCCGTACTGAAGTAATTGTTCCTGCGCGTTACTGTCGCTTTGCAGTAACCCGTATGATGCATGCTTGCGGCCTGGCCTAGTCCAGGCCGTTTTTATTTGTGCTTCAGCGGTTTAGCCCAAATTGCTGATGTTTTAAGTCGAAAAGTAAATGTTTGTAAGCCTGAAGGTAAATAGCCGGTAAAGGCGCTTCTCTAAACGCGCTCCAGTGCTTATCTTTCAGCCTCCCAAAGAAGAAGCCCTCGCATCCAATGGTTGATCAATCCATGCAATCGTCTCCCCGCAATTCCCGCCGCTGGCTGTTTGGCTTGCTTGTCCTGTTGGTGGTCGCCGGCCTGTGCTGGAAGTTCTGGCCTGCTGGCACCGCCCAGAAAGACGCCCCGGCAGCCAGGACCAGCAAGACGGGGATGATGCGTCCAGGCTTCGGAGGTTCGGGCGCTGCGGTGCCGGTACGTGTCGCGCCAGCAGTGACGGGGGATTTCCCGCTGTACTACAAGGCGCTGGGTACCGTGACCGCATTGAACACCATCAACGTGCGCAGCCGGGTCGGGGGAGAACTGGTCAAGATTGCCTTTGAAGAGGGCCAGATGGTCAAGGCTGGCGACCTGTTGGCGCAAATCGACCCGCGCAGCTATCAGAACGCATTGCTTCAGGCCCAGGGCACGCTGCTGCAAAACCAGGCCCAGTTGAAAAACGCCCAGGTCGACCTTGAGCGTTATCGCGGCCTGTATGAGCAGGACAGTATCGCCAAGCAGACCCTGGACACCGCCGCTGCGCTGGTCCTGCAATACCAGGGCACGGTCAAGACCAACCAGGGCGCGGTGGATGACGCCAAGCTCAACCTTGAATTCACCCAGATCCGCGCGCCGATCTCCGGCCGTGTCGGCCTGCGCCAACTGGACGTCGGCAACCTGGTAGCGGCCAACGACACCACCGCCCTGGCAATCATCACCCAGACCCAGCCGATCAGCGTGGCGTTCACCCTGCCGGAGAACACCCTGCAAACCGTATTGGCCCGCTATCGCACCGGCAACAAGCTGCCAGTGCAGGCCTGGGATCGTGGCGATGTGCAACTGCAAGCCACCGGCGTGTTGCAGAGCCTGGACAACCAGATTGACGTCGCCACCGGCACCTTGAAATTCAAGGCGCGCTTCGATAACCAGGACCAGGTGTTGTTCCCCAATCAATTCGTCAACGTGCGCCTGCTGGCAGACACTCTGAAAAACGTGGTGCTGGTCCCCTCGGCCGCGATCCAGTTCGGCACCAATGGCACCTTTGTCTATGCCCTGGACGGTGACAAGAAGGTCAAGATCCGCACGCTGGTCATTGGTGATACCGATGGCCAGAACACCGTGATCAAGGACGGCCTGGCCGCTGGCGACCGCGTGGTGTTGGAAGGCACTGACCGCCTGAAGGACGGCACCGACGTAGAAGTGGTCAATGACAGCAACCAGGTGCCAACCACACCAACCGAACATTTGCAGGGCAAACCCGCAGCACAAGGCGAAAGCAGCCCGGCGGCGGATGCTGGCAAGGCGCAAAAGGCCGGCGCATGAACCTGTCACGGCTGTTCATCCTCAGGCCCGTCGCCACCACCCTGAGCATGCTGGCCATTGTCCTGGCCGGCCTGATTGCCTATCGCCTGATGCCGGTGTCGGCCTTGCCCCAGGTGGATTACCCGACCATCCGTGTCATGACCCTGTACCCCGGCGCGAGCCCGGACGTGATGACCAGCGCGGTGACCGCGCCCCTGGAACGCCAGTTCGGGCAAATGCCCGGTCTCACGCAGATGGCCTCCACCAGTTCCGGTGGCGCCTCGGTGCTGACCCTGCGCTTCAACCTCGACGTCAATATGGACGTCGCCGAGCAGCAAGTGCAGGCAGCGATCAACGCGGCCAGCAACCTGTTGCCGTCGGACTTGCCCGCACCGCCGGTGTACAACAAGGTCAACCCGGCCGACACGCCGGTGCTGACCCTGGCCATCACGTCTAAAACGATGCTGCTGCCCAAGCTCAATGACCTGGTCGATACGCGCATGGCGCAGAAAATCGCGCAGATCAGCGGCGTCGGCATGGTCAGCATTGCCGGTGGCCAACGCCAGGCGGTGCGGATCAAGGTCAACCCCGAGGCCTTGGCGGCCAATGGCTTGAACCTGGCGGACGTGCGCAGCCTGATCGCCGCCTCCAACGTCAACCAGCCCAAGGGTAACTTTGACGGCCCGACCCGAGTCTCGATGCTCGACGCCAACGACCAGTTGGTGTCACCTGAGCAGTACGCCGAACTGATCCTGGCTTATAGCAACGGTGCACCGCTGCGCTTGAAAGACGTCGCGCAAATCGTCGATGGCGCCGAGAACGAACGCCTTGCCGCCTGGGCCAATGAAAACCAGGCTGTGTTGCTCAATATCCAGCGCCAGCCTGGAGCCAACGTGATCGAGGTGGTGGATCGCATCAAGGCGCTGCTGCCGAGCATCACCGACAACCTGCCGGCGGGCCTGGACGTGACAGTCCTTACCGACCGCACCCAGACCATCCGCGCCTCGGTCACCGATGTGCAGCATGAATTGCTGATTGCCATTGCCCTGGTGGTGATGGTGACGTTCCTGTTCCTGCGCCGCTTCAGCGCCACCATCATCCCGTCGATTGCCGTGCCGCTGTCCTTGATCGGCACCTTTGGCGTGATGTACCTGGCCGGGTTCTCCATCAACAACCTGACCCTGATGGCCCTGACCATCGCCACCGGTTTTGTGGTGGACGATGCAATCGTGATGCTGGAGAACATCTCCCGCTATATCGAGGAAGGGGAGACCCCAATGGCCGCCGCGCTCAAGGGCGCCAAGCAGATTGGCTTTACCCTGATTTCCCTGACCTTGTCGCTGATCGCGGTATTGATCCCGTTGCTGTTTATGGCTGATGTGGTCGGGCGGCTGTTCCGCGAATTTGCCATCACCCTGGCGGTAGCCATCCTCATCTCCTTGGTGGTGTCCCTGACCCTGACGCCGATGATGTGCGCACGCCTGCTCAAGCGCGAACCGAAGGAAGAGGAACAGGGCCGCTTCTACAAAGCCAGCGGCGCCTGGATCGACTGGCTGGTGGCCGCCTACGGGCGCAAGTTGCAGTGGGTGCTCAAGCACCAGCCGCTGACCCTGCTGGTGGCCGTCGCCACCCTGGGCCTGACCGTGGTGTTGTATATGGTGGTACCCAAGGGCTTCTTCCCGGTGCAGGACACCGGGGTGATCCAGGGTATTTCCGAAGCCCCGCAGTCGATTTCCTTTGCTGCCATGAGCCAGCGCCAGCAAGAACTGGCGAAGATCATCCTTGAAGATCCAGCGGTAGACAGCCTGTCGTCCTATATTGGTGTGGATGGTGATAACGCCACGCTCAACAGTGGTCGCCTGCTGATCAACCTCAAGCCCCACAAGGAGCGGGACCTGAGTGCCGTCGAGGTGATCGCCCGCCTGCAACCGGCATTGGACAAATTGGTGGGGATCCGCCTGTTCATGCAGCCGGTGCAGGACTTGACCATCGAAGACCGCGTCAGTCGCACCCAATATCAATTCAGTATGTCGTCCCCGGATGCCGATCTATTGGCGCTGTGGAGCGGCAAACTGGTCCAGGCCCTGAGTCAGTTGCCTGAACTCACCGACGTGGCCAGCGACCTGCAGGACAAGGGTTTACAGGTCTACATGGTGATCGACCGCGACGCGGCCTCGCGCCTGGGCGTCTCGGTCGCCAATATCACCGACGCCTTGTACGACGCCTTCGGCCAGCGGCAGATTTCCACGATCTACACCCAGGCCAGCCAGTATCGCGTGGTGTTGCAGGCCCAGTCCGGCGAAAGCCTGGGGCCTGATGCGCTGAACCAGATCCATGTGAAAACCACCGATGGCGGCCAGGTTCGCCTGTCGAGCCTGGCCCGTGTCGAGCAGCGCCAGGCCCAACTGGCGATTACCCATATCGGCCAGTTCCCGGCGGTGATGATGTCGTTCAACCTGGCGCCCGGCGTGGCCCTGGGCAAAGGTGTGGAACTGATCAACCAGGTGCAGAAGGACATCGGCATGCCGGTCGGCGTGCAGACTCAGTTCCAGGGGGCAGCCCAGGCGTTCGAAGCCTCGCTGTCGAGCACTTTGTTGCTGATCCTGGCGGCGGTGGTGACCATGTACATCGTGCTCGGCGTGCTGTACGAGAGCTATATCCACCCGATCACCATCCTCTCGACCCTGCCATCGGCTGCGGTGGGGGCCTTGCTGGCGTTGCTGCTCAGTGGCAATGACCTGGGAATGATCGCGATCATCGGCATCATTCTGCTGATCGGCATCGTCAAGAAGAACGCGATCATGATGATCGACTTCGCCCTCGACGCCGAACGCAACCAGGGCCTGGACCCGCAGACCGCGATCTACCAGGCGGCGCTGCTGCGCTTCCGGCCGATCCTGATGACCACCCTGGCAGCCTTGTTCGGTGCGGTACCGTTGATGCTCGCCACTGGTTCCGGTGCCGAGTTGCGCCAACCCCTGGGCCTGGTGATGGTCGGTGGTTTGCTGTTGAGCCAGATCCTCACGCTGTTCACCACCCCGGTGATCTACCTGTACTTTGATCGCCTTGGCCGTCGCTGGCGCAAGACCCCCGAAGCGCTGGAGCCGGTTGAGCCATGAACCTGTCCGGACCTTTCATTCGCCGGCCGGTAGCCACCATGCTGCTGAGCCTGGCGATCATGTTGCTGGGCGGCGTCAGTTTCAATTTGCTGCCGGTCTCGCCGTTGCCGCAGATCGACTTCCCGGTGATCGTGGTGTCTGCCAGCTTGCCCGGTGCCAGCCCGGAAGTGATGGCCTCCACCGTGGCCACGCCGCTTGAGCGTTCCTTCGGCGCGATTGCCGGGGTTACCACCCTGAGCAGTTCCTCCAGCCAGGGCTCGACCCGGGTGATCCTGGCGTTCGACTCCGACCGCGATATCAACGGCGCGGCGCGGGAAGTGCAGGCGGCGATCAACGCCTCGCGCAACCTGTTGCCCAGCGGTATGCGCAGCATGCCCACCTACAAGAAGATCAACCCGTCCCAGGCGCCGATCATGGTGCTGTCGCTGACCTCGGATGTGTTGCCCAAGGGCCAGCTCTACGACCTGGCCTCGACCATCCTCTCGCAAAGCCTGTCCCAGGTGCCGGGCGTGGGCGAAGTGCAGATCGGCGGCAGTTCCCTGCCGGCGGTGCGCATCGAACTGGAACCCAAGGCCCTGGACCAGTACGGCGTATCCCTGGACGAAGTGCGCGACACCATTGCCAATGCCAACGTGCGCCGGCCCAAGGGCTCGGTGGAAGATGGTCTGCGCAATTGGCAGATCCAGGCCAATGACCAGTTGGAAAAGGCCAAGGACTACGAGCCGTTGCTGATCCGCTACCAGGACGGCGCTGCCTTGCGCTTGAGTGACGTGGCCAAGATCAGCGACGGTGTCGAGGACCGCTACAACAGCGGGTTCTTCAACAACGACTCAGCCGTGTTGCTGGTGATCAACCGCCAGTCCGGTGCCAACATCATCGAGACCGTCAAGCAGATCAAGGCCCAGTTGCCGGCGCTGCAGGCGGTGCTGCCGTCCAGCGTCAAGCTCAACCTCGCCATGGACCGCTCGCCGGTGATCACCGCCACCTTGCACGAAGCAGAAATGACCCTGCTGATTGCCGTGGCCCTGGTGATCCTGGTGGTGTACCTGTTCCTCGGCAACTTCCGCGCCTCGCTGATCCCGACCCTGGCGGTGCCGGTGTCACTGGTGGGCACCTTTGCGATCATGTACCTCTATGGCTTTTCCCTGAACAACCTGTCGCTGATGGCCCTGATCCTCGCCACCGGCCTGGTGGTGGACGACGCCATCGTGGTGCTGGAGAACATTTCCCGGCACATCGACGACGGTATCGCGCCGATGAAGGCCGCGTACCTGGGCGCCAAGGAGGTCGGCTTCACGCTGCTGTCGATGAACGTGTCGCTGGTGGCGGTGTTCCTGTCGATCCTGTTCATGGGCGGGATTGTCACCAGTCTGTTCCGTGAGTTTTCCATCACCCTGGCGGCGGCGATCATCGTTTCGCTGGTGGTTTCGCTGACTCTGACCCCGATGCTCTGCGCCCGCTGGCTCAAGCCCCATGTCAAAGGGCAGGAGACCGGTTTGCAGCGCTGGAGCCAGAAGGTCAACGATAAGATGGTGGCCGGTTACGCCCGCAGCCTGGACTGGGTCCTGCGGCACAAGCGCCTGACGCTGCTCAGTCTGTTCGTGACCATTGGTGTGAATATCGCACTGTATGTGGTGGTGCCAAAAACCTTTATGCCGCAGCAGGACACCGGGCAACTGATCGGTTTTGTACGCGGGGATGACGGCCTGTCATTCAGTGTCATGCAGCCAAAGATGGAAATCTTCCGCAAGGCCGTGCTGCAAGACCCAGCAGTGGAAAGCGTGGCCGGCTTTATCGGTGGCAGCAACGGCACCAACAACGCAGTGATGCTGGTGCGCCTCAAGCCGATCAAGGAGCGCAAGCTGTCAGCCCAGGCGGTGATCGAGCGCCTGCGCAAAAACGTGCCGCCGGTGCCGGGTGGCCGCTTGATGTTGATGGCCGACCAGGACCTGCAGTTTGGCGGTGGCCGCGACCAGACGTCGTCGCAATACTCCTACATTCTGCAAAGTGGCGACCTGGCCGCCTTGCGCCTGTGGTACCCGAAAGTGGTCGCCGCCTTGCGTGAACTGCCGGAACTGACCGCCATCGACGCTCGCGAAGGCCGTGGCGCACAACAGGTGACGCTGATTGTCGACCGTGATCAGGCCAAGCGCCTGGGCGTGGATATGAACATGGTCACCTCGGTGCTGAACAACGCCTATAGCCAGCGGCAGATTTCCACGATCTACGACAGCCTCAACCAGTACCGGGTGGTGATGGAGGTCAATCCGAAGTACGCCCAGGACCCGATCACCCTCAATCAGGTACAGGTGATTACCGCCGATGGCGCACGGATCCCGCTGTCGACCATCGCCCACTACGAAAACAGCCTGGCCGACGACCGCGTCAGCCACGAAGGGCAATTCGCCTCAGAAGACATTGCCTTCGACATGGCACCCGGGGTCACGGTGGAGCAGGGCACAGCCGCCATCGAGCGGGCGATTGCCAAGGTCGGCTTGCCGGAGGATGTGATTGCGAAGATGGCCGGTACCGCCGATGCCTTCGCCGCCACCCAGAAAAGCCAACCGTTCATGATCCTCGGCGCGCTGGTGGCGGTGTACCTGGTGCTGGGGATTCTCTATGAGAGCTATATCCACCCACTGACCATTCTCTCGACCTTGCCGTCGGCCGGGGTTGGCGCGCTGTTGTCGATCTACGTGCTGGGCGCCGAATTCAGCCTGATCTCGCTGCTGGGCCTGTTCCTGTTGATCGGCGTGGTGAAGAAAAACGCGATCCTGATGATCGACCTGGCGCTGCAACTGGAACGCAAGGATGGCATGGACCCCCTGGAGTCTATCCGCAGCGCGTGCCTGTTGCGCTTGCGGCCGATCCTGATGACTACCCTGGCAGCGATCCTCGGCGCCTTGCCCCTGCTGCTGAGCACCGCAGAAGGTGCGGAAATGCGCCAGCCCCTGGGCCTGACGATTATCGGCGGCCTGGTGTTCAGCCAGATCCTGACCCTTTACACCACCCCGGTGGTTTACCTCTATCTCGACCGCCTGCGCCACCGTTTCAACGGCTGGCGCGGGGTGCGTACCGACGCCGCCCTGGATACTCCGCTATGACCGCAACGCACCTCCCTGTAGGCGCTGGCTTGCCAGCGAAAAACGCCAACCATAACGCACTATGTCTGAATGTACGCGGTGCCCTTGAGACCATCGCGAGCAAGCTCGCTCCTACAGGACGGCTGTCAATATTGGTGTTTTGCGGCGTGCTACTCAGCGCCTGCGCCATAGGCCCCGATTATCAGCGCCCGCAAGTGGCTGAGCCGGCGCAGTACAAAGAGGCCCAGGGCTGGCGCCAGGCGGCGCCCAGCGATGCCCTGGCCCGTGGCGCCTGGTGGGAGCTGTATGGCGACCCGCAACTCAACAGCCTGGTGGACAAGCTCAACAACGCCAACCAGACCGTGGCCCAGGCCGAGGCCCGCTACCGCCAGGCCCAGGCCACCGCGCGTAGCTCCCGGGGCGCATTCTTCCCGACGATCGACCTGAGCGCCGGGAAAACCCGCGCCAGCCAGGGCACCGGCAGCAGCAATGCGAGCTTGAGCAGCTCCAGCAGCGGTATCCGCGACACCCTCAATACGCAGTTGGGTGTGAGCTGGGAGGCGGATATCTGGGGCAAGTTGCGTCGTGGCCTGGAGGCCAGCAACGCCAGTGAGCAAGCCAGCGCCGCCGACCTTGCCGCCATGCGCCTGAGCCAGCAGTCGGAGTTGGTGCAGAACTACCTGCAACTGCGGGTCATGGACGAACAGACGCGCTTGTTGCAAGCCACCGTGGAGACCTACCAGCGCTCGCTGCAAATGACTGAAAACCAGTACCGCGCGGGGGTCTCCGGCAAAGACGCAGTGGCCCAGGCCCAAACCCAGCTTAAAAGCACCCAAGCCAGCATGATCGACCTGGTCTGGCAGCGGGCACAGCTGGAAAACGCCATCGCGGTGCTGATCGGGGAGGCTCCGGCCACGTTCAACCTGGCGGTGAGCCAGGACATTCCCGCACTGCCGCAGATTCCCGCCAACCTGCCATCGCAACTGCTGGAGCGCCGCCCGGACATCGCCTCGGCAGAACGTGCAGTGATCGCCGCCAACGCCAATATCGGCGTGGCGAAAACCGCCTACTACCCGGACCTGACCCTGAGCCTGGCCGGTGGTTACTCCAGCAGCACTTACGCCGACTGGATCAGCCTGCCGAACCGTTTCTGGTCGGTGGGGCCCAAACTGGCGATGACCTTGTTCGACGGCGGGCAGCGTTCGGCACAAGTCGATCGCGCCGAAGCGTCTTACGATGAAACCGTGGCCAAGTACCGCCAGACCGTACTCGACGGTTTCCGCGAGGTGGAAAACTACATGGTCCAGCTCAAAGTCCTGGAGGATGAGGCAGGCGTGAGCAACGAAGCGCTGCAATCAGCCCGTGAATCCTTGCGCCTGACCCAGAACCAGTACAAGGCGGGTCTGATCGCCTACCTGGATGTGGTCAATGTGCAGGCCACGGCACTGAGCAACGAGCGCACCGTACTGACCCTGCTGCAAACCCGACTGGTCGCCAGCGTGCAACTGATCGCCGCGCTGGGCGGCGGATGGGACGGCCAGATGCAGGCAGACGCAAAACCCTGATTGTGAATCTCCCGCATCTCCCCTGTAGGAGCGAGCTTGCTCGCGAAGAACGCAACAACAACGCGCTTACTCTGGTAGCACGCGTTATCGTTGATGTTTCTTGCGAGCAAGCTCGCTCCTACAGGGCGCAGCTCCGCGCTTTGATGTGGATAGGGAAGGGCGAATAGCCAGTAATGGCCTTGTGATAATATTTCAACTACTCAAGAATTATTCTCGCTACAATCCCGGACTTTTCCCCTGCGGCACGGACGCCGTTCGCACCGCCAGCCATGAGAAACCCATGCTTACCGGCACCTATTCCCCCGCACTGGTCCTCATTTCCCTGTTTGTGGCAATCCTTGCGTCCTATACCGCCCTGGACCTGACCGGCCGCATCGCCACGGCCAAGGGCCGGGCGGTGTACCTGTGGATGGCCGGCGGGGCGTTGGCCATGGGGATTGGCGTGTGGTCGATGCACTTTATCGGGATGTTGGCCTTCCGCCTGCCGATTGCGCTGGGCTACGACATCGGCATTACGGCGTTGTCGCTGGTGATCGCGATTTTTTCCTGCGGGTTCGCCCTGTGGTTGGTCAACCAATCGCGCCTGCCTATCTGGCAACTGGGTTTTGGTGCCCTGATCATGGGCGCAGGCATCAGTAGCATGCACTACACCGGCATGGCCGCCATGCGCATGACGCCGGGCATCGACTACGACCCTACGCTGTTTGGCGCCTCATTGCTGATTGCGGTAGGGGCTTCGGCCGCCGCGTTATGGATCGCCTTCAATCTACGGCGCAATACCCCTTACGTGCGCCTGGCACGGGGCGGCGCAGCGGTAGTGATGGGTATCGCTATCGTCGGCATGCATTACACCGGCATGGCTGCCGCGCGTTTTGCCGATGGCAGTTTTTGCGGGGCATCGGTGGATGGCCTGAGCGGCAGCGGCCTGGCCAACCTGGTGCTGGTGACCACCCTGGCGGTACTGGCCATCGCTCTGTTGACTTCATTGCTCGACGCCCGGCTGGAAGCGCGCACCGCTGTGCTGGCCGACTCGCTGACCCTGGCCAACCAGGAACTCACCCACCTGGCCTTGCACGACACGCTCACCGGCCTGCCAAACCGTACCTTGCTGGCGGACCGGATCCAGCAGGCCACCCAATTGGTCGAAGAGCAGGGCGGCTGTTTTGCTCTGATGTTTATTGATCTGGACGGCTTCAAGCCGGTCAACGATGCCTTTGGCCATCATCTGGGCGACCAGTTGTTGCGTGAGGTGGGTCTGCGCCTGCGTGAAGACCTGCGCAGCCAGGACACCCTGGCCCGGATCGGCGGCGATGAGTTCGTACTGCTGGTGCAATTGTCCCAGCCCGACGATGCCCTGCGCCTGGCCGAGCGTCAGGTCGGGTTGATCAACAAGTCATTCCGAGTAGCGGAGCATGACCTGAACATTTCCGCCAGCGTCGGCATCGCGATGTTCCCCGGTAACGGCGAAACACCCCAGGAACTGCTGATGAATGCCGATGCGGCGATGTATCACGCCAAGGGCATGGGCAAGAACGGCTACAGCTTTTTCGATGTGTCGATGAACACCAACGCGCGCAAGCAACTGCAACTGTTGCAAGACCTGCGCAATGCGGTGGAGCAACAGCAATTTCGCCTGTATTACCAGCCTAAGTTCGACGCGATCAGCGGCCGCGCCATCGGCGCTGAGGCCCTGTTGCGCTGGGAGCATCCACAACATGGCCTGTTGCTGCCGGACAAGTTTATCGAGTTGGCAGAAAAGACCGGGCTGATCATCGCCATTGGCGATTGGGTGCTCAACGAAGCATGCCGCCAAATGCAAGTGTGGTTTGCCCAGGGTTATCGTGACTGGCGCATTGCGGTCAACCTGTCAGCCCTGCAGTTCTGCCATGCCGGGTTGGTCGCCAGCGTCGCCAACGCCCTGCAACGCCACCAGTTGCCCGCTAATAGCCTGACCTTGGAAATCACCGAAACCACGGCCATGAGCGACGCCGATGCCAGCATGACGGTGTTGCAAAAACTCTCGGAAATGGGCGTTGACCTGTCCATCGACGACTTTGGCACGGGCTATTCCAGCCTGATGTACCTCAAGCGCTTGCCGGCCAACGAGCTGAAAATCGACCGCGGCTTTGTCCGCGATCTCGAACATGACAGCGACGATGCCGCCATCGTCTCGGCCATTGTCGCCCTGGGCCAGGCCCTCGGCCTGCGCATTGTGGCCGAAGGGGTCGAGACCGATGTACAGCAGAACTTCCTCACGCGCCTGGGCTGCGACTCGCTGCAAGGCTACCACCTGGGCCACCCGTTGCCGCCGGATACATTCATGAACGCCATCATGGCTAAGGAAAAGCCTCCTGCCCCCTGAGATCAATTGACCCCAGTCCATGCAAAACCTGGCAGGCACAGGTATTCTTGGATCCAACATCTCAGGTTGAATCGGGAGTCAGTACACATGGACAAAGTCGTCATCATCACCGGTGGCAGTCGTGGCATCGGGGCCGCCACGGCCTTGTTGGCGGCCCGTCAGGGCTATCGCATCTGTATCAACTTCCAATCCGACGAAGAAGCCGCGTTGCGTGTGCTGGAGCAGGTCCGCGCACTGGGCGCCCAGGCCATTGCGGTGCGCGCCGATGTGAGCATCGAAGATGAAGTGATCAGCCTGTTCCACCGGGTCGACACCGAATTGGGCCGCGTCACCGCACTGGTCAACAATGCCGGGACCGTCGGGCATAAGTCGCGGGTCGATGAGATGTCCGAGTTCCGCATCCTGAAAATCCTCAAGACCAATGTGCTGGGCCCGATCCTGTGCGCCAAGCATGCGCTGCTGCGCATGTCGCCCCGGCATGGCGGGCAGGGCGGCAGTATCGTCAATGTCTCGTCGGTGGCCTCACGCCTGGGTTCGCCGGGCGAGTACGTGGACTATGCGGCGTCCAAGGGCGCACTGGACAGTTTCACCATCGGGTTGTCCAAGGAAGTGGCGGGCGAGGGGATTCGGGTCAATGCAGTGCGCCCTGGTTATATCTTCACCGACTTTCATGCCCTGAGCGGCGACCCGGACCGGGTCAGCAAGCTCGAATCGGGCATTCCCATGGCCCGTGGCGGGCGCCCGGATGAAGTGGCTGAAGCGATCGTCTGGCTGCTCTCGGACAAGGCGTCCTATGCCACCGGGACATTTGTTGACCTGGGCGGTGGCCGATAACCTACAGCTGTTGCTCAGACTGCGGGGTGCGACTCACCAGAGCGCGATGTCGTAGGTCAAGTAGAGGCGGTTGCTATCGCGACCCCGGGCGTAATCAGCGCGGTAAACGTAGTTGCGCAACCGCACGCCCAGACCTTTAAAGGTGCCTTGTGGTACGACATAAGCCAGTTCGGCATCACGCTCCCACTCTTTAACCGTGGTGTTGGACTTGCCGTCGTTGCCGCTCAGATAGCGCATGGAGAGCGTGAGGCCAGGCACGCCGAGGGCAGAAAAATTGTAGCCGTAGTTGAGCATCCAGGTTTTTTCATCCTCTTCGATAAACTTACCGATACCCGCGTTGCTAAACGAGTAGACCGTTGCACCGCTGATGTAGGGCAACCCGGCATCGCCACTCAAGGCCTGGTATCCACCACCAAACGTATGGCCAGAGATGGTGTAGGAGAGTTGCCCACTCAGCATGTTGTTGTCGATCTTGCCGCCGTAGGCAGACCCACTATCGATGCTGTTGAAATAACGTAAATCGCTGGTCAATACGCCGTTACCTAACGTTAAGTCGTGCTGGATACCCGCGAAGTTTTGCTGGTAAAAATTTCCCAGCTCACCGTAGTAGTAACTCAAGCGAACGTTTTTCCCCAGTTTGTACTCCGCACCGGCATAACTGAAGTCTGCGGATTTATCACCGGTATAACCGTCAGGCACGATCGGCACGCTGTCAGTAGAATCGCGCAGTTTGAATCGATCTAAATAGCCCCCTGTCAGCGTAAGGCTTTCGATATCGATACTGCTGAATTGAGCACCTTGATAGGTTTGCGGCAACAGGCGCGCATCGTTATAGATCAGCACTGCAGTCTTGGGTAGCAAGGTGCCATATTTGACCGTGGTCTTGGCCAGTCGAGCCTTTGCAGTCACACCTAGACTTGCAAAGGCCTCAGCTGCACGGCCGTCATCATGGACGGGCAGCAAGCCAGTGCCGCTGCGACCACGTCCGGAGTCAAGTCTGAACCCGAGCAACCCCAGTGCATCAACACCAAACCCGAGGGTGCCTTGGGTAAACCCCGACTGATAATCCAGCAAAAATCCCTGGGCCCATTCGGTTCGCTCGCTCTTCGCCGTCCTCGCGGACTTGGCACTTAAACCATGTTTATCGCGAAAGTTCTCATTGAAGTAAACGTTACGTAATTGCAACTTCAGTTTGCTGTCATTGATAAAACTATCTGCGTTGACGCTGGCCAACGGTAATAGGCCCAGAAGAGAAAGTATCGCTCGGCGGGTATAAAAAGTGCTCATGGCAAACGACTCATTGTTGTTATTTGAGGTGCAGGGTATTGCGCTCCCCGCTGGCGAGGGGCGTTAGAAAAAAAGAAGCAGCCTGGGTGAGTTAGGTGAAGAGACTTATCGCCCCGGTCAGCAGCGCGAGCGCGGTAACGACCAGGGATGTGAGCAGCGCCCATTTGAACGTGGCTTTCTGGAAGTCGCCGATATCTCGATCGACCATACCGACCAATAACAGGGTTGAGGCTACCAGCGGACTCATCAGGTGTACCGGTTGACCGAGAATCGAAGCACGGGCGATCTCTAGCGGATCAATGCCATAGGCGGCCGCGGCATTCGCCAGGATAGGTACTACGCCGAAGTAATAGGCATCGTTTGAAAGGACAAACGTCAGGGGCATGCTGGTAATCGCCACCACGAGAGGGAACAGGTGCCCCCAAGACGGCGGAATCCAGTCAACCAGGGTTTGCGCGAGAGAGTCGACCATCTTCGTGCCGGAAAAAATCCCGGCAAAAATACCCGCTGCAAAGACCAGAAGTACCACGGTCATGGCGTTGCCCGAGTGAGCCAGAATACGTTCCTTCTGAATATCCAGCTGCGGATAGTTGATCATTAGCGCCAATACAAACCCGATGAGGAACAGGATCGCGGAGTGCATAAGCCCCATCACAAGCGCGACCATCACCACGATGACCAGCAGCAGGTTGACATAGGCCAGCTTTGGGCGTTTGTGCGGGGTGTCTTCGAGTATCGCTTTTATGTAGCAGTTGCCACCGCCACTCTCCAGCTGGATATTACCGATCCGCTTGCGTTCGCCTCGACCCAGCAGAAACGCGGTGAAGACTACCCATGTTGCCCCCCCAATCATGGTAGGTAGCAGGGGAACAAAGTATTCACCGGCATCCAGGCCTAGCGCGGCGATAGCACGAGTCGCCGGGCCACCCCAGGGAGTCATTCCACTCATGATGCTCAATGACAGCATGGCGATGGTCGCCAGGATCATGGGATTCATGCCGATGCGTTTGTAAAGGGGGAGCATCGCCGCACAGGTAATCATGTAAGTAGTCGTGCCATCACCGTCCAGGGCTACCACCAATGAGAGCAACGCGGTACCGACAGCGATCTTTATCGGGTCTCCATTGACTCGCTTGAGGATCTTGCGAATCAGCGGGTCGAACAGCCCGGCGTCGATCATCAGGCCGAAAAATAGAATGGCGAACAGCAAAAGTGCTGCTGAAGGCGCGACCATTTTCAAGCCATCTAGCATCATTTTGCCAGTAGTACCACTAAAGCCGCCAATGACAGCAAAGATGATTGGCACCACTGTCAACGCGACAATTGGCGAAAGCCGTTTAGTCATTATCAGGAAGGTGAACACCACCACCATGGCCAAGCCAAGCAATGCGAGCATAGGTTGATTCTCTTGTTATTGTGAGTTGCGTGGCCGACGCGCAGGCGTACAACCGCGAACCCGCCAGGCGGCACGATAGACATTGCCCAGCGGGAACATTCAGTGAATATTGAAGCGGTTTCAGGTCAGCCTTGACCGGCATGACCAAGGGGCGTTATCCGGCAAGTCGCTGGGAGCCCGTGGCGTAGACATAACCGGAAAACAACCTACGTGATGTTCGCACTACTGAAGCGCGAATGGTCTCAGCATGCGCACCTGTGTAGGACAACACAACGTCTATTGCGCCACTCGGATGTTCAATTCGCACTTGGTTCAACCGTGGCTCGCTCGCTTCGCCGAGCAACTGTGCGACCACACTACCTTGGGTGACGCACGCTGTGGCCAAGCCAATTGAACCTGTGATAGCCAAGGCGCGATGGCAGCTGTGCGGCATGAAATAGCGCACCGAAATCGTGCCACCAACCCTCGCCGGCGACACCAATACAGGCTTGGGAATCACTTTGTCACTGACGTCACCCAGGCCCATTGCTCGGCCCGCTTGCAGTCTCAGGGACTCTAAACGGTGCAGAAACGCTTTATCGGCATCCAGTTCTGCTGGGGTCTCATCACCGCGTTTACCCAATTGGCCAGCCTCAACGATCATCATGGGCATCGCCATATCGATGCAAGTCAACGCAATGCCGTCGATCAGATCCTGCGTTTGCCCCGTTGGGAAAAGTTTACCGGTCTTGCAACCTGCGGCATCGAGGAAGGTGAGTTGCACGGCAGCGGCAGTACCAGGCACTCCATCTATAGCCGTGTCGCCTTCATAGCTGACCTTCCCGCCTGGGGTCTGTACCTCTGCATTTACAAACGTTCCCGTATTGATGTTGCGAATACGCACGCGAGTTTGGTCCTGGGAGGCTTTAACCAAGCCCTGCTCGATGGCAAATGGGCCAACGGCGCATAGCATATTGCCGCAATTGGGCGCTGTGTCTACGCGGCGCTGGGAGACCATGACCTGTACGAACAGATAGTCGACATCCGCGTCGGGGTGCAGTGACGGGCTGACGATCGCAACCTTGCTGGTTTGTGGGCTGCCACCACCGATACCGTCAATTTCCAACTCATGGCCAGAGCCCATGAGATTGAGCAGCAGCTCATCGCGCTCTTCGATCGCAACGGGTAGATCCCATGCGAGAAATACTGGGCCCTTGGAAGTACCACCGCGCATAAGCACACAGGGAATTCGTTGCATAGACACTGACTCTTTTTAATCAATCGGGGTAATTGATGTCTTGTGAGCAAGAGTCTCAAGGTTTTAAAATTGTATCCAATGCAAATATCAGCCTGATTATTGCGTATGGCAAATGAGTTATCTAGGATGACTACGCTTCATCGTGTCCTTCTGGAGAGATAAAAAAATGCATTATGAGCTGAATGACATCCGATCTTTCGTGAAAATCGCTGAACTTGGAAGCTTTCACGAAGCTGCTGATGCATTGAACCTATCCCAGCCAGCACTAAGCCGCAGGATGAAAAAACTTGAGGAGGGGCTGGGAACGTCACTGCTTGATCGCACGACAAGGAGAGTCAGCCTGACTAGCGTCGGGCGAGACTTCCTGCCCAAGGCACGGCGCTTACTGGATGACTTCGACGATTCAATACTTAACATCCGGGAGCTGGCAGAGCGCCAGAGCGGCCGGGTTACCCTTGCGTGCATTCCAACTGCCGCCTTCTACTTTCTCCCTTCGGTGATCCGCCTCTATAACGAGCGCTATCCACAAATCCGCATCCGCTTGCTGGACCTTAGCGCTAACGAAGGACTGGAAGCTGTACTTCGCGGCGAAGCCGATTTTGGCATCAATATGATGAGTGGCCAGCACCCCGACATAGAGTTCGTGCCACTGGTCAACGAGCCTTTTGTGTTGGCTTGTCGACGTGATCATGAACTGGCCGAGCGCAGCTCGGTAACCTGGTCAGAACTCAGCAATTATCGTCTTATCGGCGTCGGTCGCCTAAGCGGCAACCGGATGTTGCTCGACCATGCCTTGTCAGGCTTGAGCTGGCGTCCGCAGTGGTTCTATGAGGTCCAACACCTGTCGACGTCGTTGGGTTTGGTAGAAGCCGGGCTAGGCGTGTCTGCAATGCCCAGCCTGGCAATGCCTGCCGTGGATCATCCGACATTGGTGAGCGTTCCTTTGATAGAGCCCATTGTGAATCGATCCTTGGGGCTGGTTTACCGACGAGGCGCCTCTCTGTCCCCCGCAGCAGAAAAGTTTGTCTCAATACTGCTCGAACAGTGGGAAAAGTGACCTCCCGCCGCTCAGCACCGCCGTCTCGTCAAGCCGGGACCCAGAACGCAAGGCGGACACCATCAGAGCATCAGAAACTGTGCAGCACCGAGTAGCCTTCTCGGGCGAACGGGTCCAGGCGGTCAGCCTCCGAGTTGTGCAGGATGACGACTCCCAATTCGGAAAAACCGTCTCCAATCTGTGAAATGGCATTCAACAAAGTGGACTAACCGCGAGATTCGGTTCCAATTCCTCCTGTTAAAACGAACGCACAATCCGCCCCAGCGTCTCCATCGCCTTTTCCGCCGCCTCATCCCAGGGGCTACCGTAGTTCAGGCGGATGCAGTTGCGAAAGCGCTGGGTTGGCGAAAAGATTGGCCCCGGCGCAATGCTGATGCCCTGGGCCAGTGCCATCTGGAACAATTTCAGCGAGTCGGTCTGCTCCGGCAACTCCAGCCACAGGAAGTAACCCCCGGCCGGTTGGCTGACCCGGGTTTGCGCCGGAAAGTAGCGGGCGATGGCGGCAAGCATGGCACTTTGCTGTTCTTCCAGGGCATAGCGCAGCTTACGCAGGTGCCGGTCGTAGCCGCCGTGTTGCAAATAGTCGGCAATGGCTGCCTGGGCCGGCATCGAGGCACAGAGCGAGGTCATTAACTTCAAGCGTTCGATCTTTTGCGCATAACGGCCTGCCGCCACCCAGCCGACGCGGTAGCCAGGGGCCAGGCTCTTGGCGAAGGAGCCGCAGTGCATCACCAGGCCTTCGGTGTCGAAGGCCTTGGCTGGCTTGGGCGCCTGTTGGCCGTAATACAACTCGGCATACACATCGTCTTCGATCAGCGGCACTTGATGCCCGCGCAACAGTTCGACCAACTCCTGCTTCTTGGCCTCGGGCATGGTTGCACCCATGGGGTTCTGGAAACTGGTCATGCACCAGCAGGCCTTGATCGGGTAGCGCTCCAGGGTCTGGGCCAGGACCTTCAGGTCAATGCCATCGCGCGGGTGCACGGGAATTTCCACGGCCTTGAGCTTCAAGCGCTCCAGCACCTGCAGGCAGGCATAGAACGCCGGGGCTTCGATGGCTACCAGGTCGCCCGGCTCTGTCACCGCTTGCAGGCACAGGTTCAGTGCTTCGAGGGCGCCGTTGGTGATCAGCAACTCCTCCATGGGCAACATCAACCCGCCGACCATGTAGCGCAGGGCAATTTGCCGACGCAGTTGTGGGTTGCCCGGCGACATGTCGGTGACCACCATGCGCGGGTCCATCTCGCGGCTGGCGCTGGCCAGGGAACGGGCCAGGCGTTGCAGCGGAAACAGCATCGGGCTGGGAAAGGCCGAGCCAAAGGGCACGGTCTGCGGGTCCTTGATCGAATCGAGTACCGAAAACACCAGCTCACTGACGTCCACTTCGGTGGATTCGTGTACATGGGCGCTGACCGCCGGCTCCGAGAACGGGCTGGGGGCATGGGTATTGACGAAATACCCCGAGCGCGGCCGCGCACGGATCAGGCCTCGGCGCTCCAGCAGGTAATAGGCCTGGAACACCGTGGATGGACTGACGCCGTAGGTCTGGCTGGCATAACGCACCGACGGTACCCGCTGGCCCGGTCCGAGGACACCGGAGCGGATCAGTTCAGCGATGTCGTCGGCAAATTTCTCGTAGCGTTTCATCGTGATCCTAATGGTCTACATGTTTCCAAATGTGGGAGCAAGCCCGCTCCCACAGGGGGATTTATTGATTCCCAGACCGTGGATATCAACGGTTCAGCGGCGCCACAAAACGGCTGTCGGCGACACTATAAACACTTGGCTCATCTATATCCGTCACCTTGAAACGGATGGTTTGCGAGCTGCTGGTTGGTTTGTCACGGGTCAGCGCCACCGAAACCGGCACATCGGTGATTTCCCCAGGTGCCAGGCTGATTTCGGTCTTGCCCTGCAGTTCAAAGCCATCGCCCTCTACCAGTTCCACGCGGTAATCCTGGCGTTGCTGGGTCTTGTTGATGATCTTCAAACTGTAGATGTTCTCGATCAGCCCCTGGCTGTTTTCACGGAACATGCCCCGGTCCTTGGTCACGTCCAGCGACACCATGGGGCGCTGCACCAATGCCATCACCAGGGCCGCGATCATCACCAACAGCACCGCACTGTAGCCGATCAACCGTGGTCGCAGCAGATGTGTCTTGCCACCTTGCAACTGGTGCTCGGAGGTGTAACCCACCAAACCTCGCGCGTAGCCCATCTTGTCCATGATCGAATCACAGGCGTCGATACACGCTGCGCAGCCGATGCATTCCATTTGCAGACCGTCGCGGATATCGATGCCGGTAGGGCAGACCTGCACGCACAGGTGGCAGTCGATACAGTCGCCCAGGCCGACATCGGCGGGATTCACATCACGCTTGCGCGGGCCACGACTTTCACCACGGGCGGCATCGTAGGAAATGGTCAGGGTGTCCTTGTCGAACATCACGCTCTGGAACCGTGCATACGGGCACATGTGCATGCACACCGCTTCGCGCAGCCAACCGGCATTGATGTAGGTGGCACCGGTAAAGAACAGCACCCAGAACAGGCTGACGCCGCCCATCTGCCAGGTCAGCAGTTCTTCGGCCAAGGGGCGGATCGGGGTGAAATAGCCGACAAACGTCAGGCCGGTCAGCACACTGATCGCCAGCCACAACGTGTGTTTGGCGGCACGACGCGCCAGTTTGTTCACGCCCCAGGGCGCGGCCTGCAGCTTGATTCGTTGGTTGCGCTCACCTTCGGTGACTTTCTCGCACCACATGAACAGCCAGGTAAACGAGCTTTGCGGGCAGGTATAGCCACACCACACACGGCCGGCAAATACCGTAATGGCAAACAGCCCAAAGGCACAGATGATCAACAGCGCCGACAACAGGATGAAGTCCTGGGGCCAGAAGGTTGCGCCAAAGATATGGAACTTGCTTTCAGCCAGGTCCCACAGCACCGCCTGGCGTGAGTCCCAGTTCAGCCACACGGTGCCAAAAAAGGCCAGGAACAAAAAGCCCGCACCGCTTATGCGCAAGGTACGGAACAGGCCGGTGAAACTGCGGGTGTGAATCTGGTTGTCGCTGGATTTGGCCTTCATCTTCTTTGGATGTGCAGGCTCGAAATGCTCTACTAATCGGACGGGGATTCTATCGCTCATGGTCTTTCGCTCATCAGCCTCCATCAGGCGGATGAACTATGCGGCGCAATCTGTTTGCATAACAGACTCAGGTAAATCGATAAAAAGCGGATCAGATGGTTTTTTCAGGTGCTGCTGCGACAATGTGCAGCACCCCGCATGCTTGGGGCGGGTGCCTGGATCAAGCGTACTCAGGGCATGCTGATCCAGATCAATCAAATCACCGAATCACTGGTGCTGGCCTTGGGGGCTTGCGACTGTCGAGAGTGTGATGCTGTGGATCGGCAGAGGGCTGATTACTTGTCTTTGTCGATGTTGAACAGCTCACCGTAACCCCTGAGCGTGCTGGCGTTACTTTTGATTTGACCTGCGTGTGCCTGTGAAGCAAGGATCGAGGCCTGCAACTCGCTCCATATCCCCTGGGCCGTGTCCCACCCCGCCTCAGGATCGGCCATGCTCAGCCGCAGGAGGTTATCGAAACGCGTTGCCTCGTACTTTCTGGCTTCGCTCTTGACATAGGCGCCCAGGGATTCGTTCGTACGTTTGTGGATGGCACTCTCGCTCAACAACGTGGCGATAGCGCTGAGGGCCTTGCTGGTATCCCCCGAAGGGTCACGGCGCATTAGGCTGAGGGTATCCTTGTTGATCAATCTGCTCAGTTGAGCGAGTACTTCAGCTACGGCGGGAGATTCGGGATTACGTAACATGGCGTCGATATTCTGCTCACTCAACAGACTGCGAATATCATTCAGGCGTTGCATGCTCGCTTGCTCGGCGGGCGTGTTGGCGCGTGGCGTGGGGTCGTTCGGGGGCAACGGACGGTAGGCGTTCAATCCTGTATTAATGGATGACATGTGTTTTTTCACCTTGCGAGTTGAAGTGTCGTGACGCCCTCCCTGGTTTCGGGGCGCCAGACAAGTATCAACTCGGGGTGTGAGAACTGCCTGAGGACATACCTTTTACATCCGTCGGAAATTTCGTCGTCGCATCCTCTGCTCAGACGATCACGGGCGACATGGGTTTCACTGGTTCCTCCACCGCCGGGGGCTGGCTGCCAGGTGGCTCCTGTTCGGGAACCGGTTGCGGCTCGGTCGGCGGCAGGGTGGGTTTATCGATATTCGGGTCTGGGGTTTCAGCGGGAATCGGGATGTTCATCGCGGTGGCCTCGTTTGTGCTTTGCTCAATCGATGGACAATCGCCTTGGCCAATTGATTCCCGCCCGGTGGCGGTACATCCACCTGAACTTTTCAAAGGTGGCTGGGCTCGGACTTTATACGGCCGGCTCAGGGAGAGGCTGCCCGCAGCACTGACTATCAAGCACTAGAGCGCCCATTGGGCGTAAGGGGAGATGCTCGATGACTGCTGAAATACCCGCATTGCCGCTGTCCCAGGCGCTGTTGCTGCCCAGGATCGCCATAGAAGACACGATGCCAGTGATCGATGCTGGCGCATTCGCGGTCAAGGCCGTGCAAGGCCAGCAGATCCATGTCACCAGCAAGGTATTCGCCGACGGTCATGACTCGTTGGCGGTGTTGATCCGCTGGCGGCCATTGAGCAAAGATACCTGGCACGAGGTGCCCATGGGTGACCAGGGCAACAATGCCTGGCGGGGCGCGTTCAGCGTGACCGAGCAAGGCCCACACCAGTTTTGCATCGAGGCCTGGATCGATCAATTCGCCAGTTTCTGCTACGAGCTGGGCAAGAAACACACGGCCGGCGTCCCCGTCAGCCTGGAACTGCAGGAAGGTCGCCACCAGGTCCTGCAAGCGGCTGAACGCAGCGACGGCCTGTTGCAACAACGCTTGCGGCTGTTGCATGAGCAGTTGTCCGGGCTGCTGGAAACCGAGCAGGTCGCGTTGTTCCTGCACGAAGACAGTGCACAGCTGATGGCCCAGGCTGACCTGCGGCCCTACCTGAGTATCAGCCCGGTCTATGCACTGGATGTGGAGCGTCCACAAGCGTTGTTTGCCAGTTGGTACGAGCTGTTCCCGCGCTCGATCACTGACGATCCGACCCGCCACGGCACCTTCAATGACGTGCATTCACGCCTGGCGATGATCCACGACATGGGCTTTGACGTGCTGTACTTCCCGCCGATCCACCCCATCGGCCGCAGCCATCGCAAGGGCCGGAATAACTCACTGAGTGCCGGCCCCGATGACCCTGGCAGTCCTTATGCCATCGGCAGCGAGGAGGGCGGTCACGACGCAATCCATTCACAGTTGGGCACCCGCGAAGACTTCCGCCGCCTGGTGGCCGCCGCCGCCGAGCACGGCCTGGAGATTGCCCTGGATTTTGCCATCCAGTGCTCCCAGGACCACCCGTGGCTCAAGCAACACCCCGGCTGGTTCAACTGGCGCCCGGACGGCACGATCAAATATGCGGAAAATCCGCCGAAGAAATACCAGGATATCGTCAACGTCGACTTCTATGCCGCCGATGCGATCCCCAGCCTGTGGCTGGAGTTGCGCGACATTGTGCTGGGTTGGGTCGAGGAGGGCGTGAAGACGTTTCGCGTCGACAACCCGCACACCAAGCCACTGCCGTTCTGGCAATGGTTGATCAGTGATGTACGCGCACAACACCCGGACGTGATCTTCCTCGCCGAGGCCTTCACCACGCCGGCCATGATGGCGCGCCTGGGCAAGGTCGGTTACTCCCAAAGCTATACCTATTTCACCTGGCGCAACACCAAGGCCGAGTTGAGCGAGTACTTCACCCAGTTGAACCAGTCGCCCTGGCGTGAATGCTACCGGCCGAACTTTTTCGTCAATACACCGGACATCAACCCCGGTTTCCTGCATGAGTCCGGCCGCGCCGGCTTTCTCATACGCGCTGCGCTGGCCACCATGGGCTCGGGCCTGTGGGGCATGTATTCGGGCTTTGAACTGTGCGAGAGCGCGCCAGTACCGGGCAAGGAAGAGTACCTGGACTCGGAAAAGTACGAGATCCGCCCCCGAGACTTCAGCGCCCCCGGCAACATCATTGCCGAGATCGCCCAACTCAACCGCATCCGGCGGCAGAACCCGGCGCTGCAGACGCACTTGGGCTTGAGGCTCTACAACGCCTTTAACGACAACATTCTGTATTTCGGCAAGCGCAGCGAGGACGCCAGCAACTTCATCCTGATTGCCGTCAGTCTCGATCCGTTCAACGCCCAGGAGGCCCATTTCGAGTTGCCGCTGTGGGAAATGGGCTTGGCGGACGATGCCCAGGCCCAGGGCGAAGACCTGATGAGTGGCCATCGCTGGACCTGGTACGGCAAGACCCAATGGATGCGCATCGAGCCCCAGATGCCGTTTGGCATCTGGCGCATCACCCAGTCTTGAATGGGATGCAGATCAAATGTGGGAGCGGGCTTGTGTGGGAGCGGGCTTGCTCGCGAAAGCGGTGGATCAGTTGGTTGATAGTTGACTGACACACCGCCTTCGCGAGCAAGCCCACACACAAGGGCGATCTCACATAGACCGAGTCCCGTCGTAAGTTTTTTGCATTCTCCAGGAGTTTCCAATGGCGAAGAAACCCAAGGCTGCCACCTTCATCAAAGACCCGCTCTGGTACAAGGACGCGGTGATTTATCAGGTTCACGTCAAATCCTATTTCGACGCCAACAACGATGGCATCGGTGACTTCCCCGGGCTGATCGCCAAACTCGACTACATCGCCGACCTGGGCGTGAACACTATCTGGCTGCTGCCGTTCTATCCCTCACCGCGCCGTGACGACGGCTATGACATCGCTGAATACCGTGGCGTACACAGCGACTACGGGACCATGGCCGACGCCAAGCGCTTTATCGCCGAGGCGCACAAGCGTGGCCTGCGGGTCATCACCGAGCTTGTGATCAACCACACCTCCGACCAGCATCCGTGGTTCCAGCGCGCACGCAAGGCCAAGCCTGGCTCCAGCGCCCGGGATTTCTACGTGTGGTCCGACGACGACCAGAAATACGACGGCACGCGCATCATTTTTCTCGACACCGAAAAGTCCAACTGGACCTGGGACCCGGTGGCCGGCCAATACTTCTGGCACCGCTTCTATTCCCACCAGCCGGACCTCAACTTCGACAACCCGCAAGTCATGAAGGCGGTGCTGTCAGTGATGCGCTACTGGCTGGACATGGGCATCGACGGCCTGCGCCTGGATGCCATCCCTTACCTGATCGAGCGCGACGGCACCAACAACGAAAACCTCCCCGAAACCCATGAGGTGCTCAAGCAGATCCGCGCCGAGATCGACGCCCATTACCCGGACCGCATGCTGCTGGCCGAAGCCAACCAGTGGCCGGAAGACACCCAACTGTACTTTGGCGACCAAAAGGGCGACGACGCTGACGAATGCCATATGGCCTTCCACTTCCCACTGATGCCGCGCATGTATATGGCCCTGGCCCAGGAAGATCGCTTCCCGATCACCGATATCCTGCGCCAGACCCCGGAAATCCCGGCTAATTGCCAATGGGCAATCTTCCTGCGCAACCACGATGAGTTGACCCTGGAAATGGTCACCGACAAAGAGCGCGACTACCTGTGGAACTACTACGCCGCAGACCGCCGCGCGCGTATCAACCTGGGGATTCGCCGGCGCCTCGCGCCGCTGATGGAACGCGACCGCCGACGCATCGAGCTGCTCAACAGCCTGTTGCTGTCCATGCCTGGCACACCGACCCTGTATTACGGTGATGAAATCGGGATGGGCGACAATATCTACCTGGGTGACCGTGACGGCGTGCGTACGCCGATGCAATGGTCCATCGACCGCAACGGCGGTTTTTCCCGCGCCGACCCGGCCAGCCTGGTGTTGCCGCCGATCATGGACCCGCTCTACGGTTATCAGTCGGTCAACGTCGAAACCCAGGCCCAGGACCCGCATTCATTGCTGAACTGGACCCGGCGCATGCTGGCAATCCGCAAGCAGTCCAAGGCGTTCGGGCGCGGCAGCCTGAAAATGCTTTCACCGAGCAATCGCCGGATTCTCGCCTACACCCGCGAATACACTGGCGCCGACGGCAAGCACGAAATCATCCTGTGCGTGGCCAACGTCTCGCGCACGGCCCAGGCGGCGGAGTTGGACCTGTCGGCCTTCGCGGGGATGGTTCCTGTGGAGATGCTCGGCGGCAACGCATTCCCGCCCATTGGCCAGCTGAATTTCCTGCTGACCCTGGCCCCATACGGCTTCTACTGGTTCGTTCTTGCGCCAGAGAACCAAATGCCCAGTTGGCACGTGGAACCGGCCCAGAGCTTGCCGGACTTCACCACCCTGGTCCTGAGGAAACGCCTCGAAGAATTGCTCGAAGTGCCATGCCGCACCATCCTGGAGCAAACCGCGTTGCCCACCTGGCTGCCCAAGCGGCGCTGGTTCGCCAATAAGGAGTCAACCATCGAGCACGTGCATATCGCCTATGGTGTGCGCTTTGGCGACGCCCAGCATCCGGTGCTGCTCAGTGAGATAGAAGTAACCAGCGCTGGGCAGACCCGTCGGTATCAATTGCCATTCGGCCTGTTGGGTGAAGACCAGTTCACCAGTGCCTTGCCGCAACAATTGGCCCTGGCGCGGGTACGCCGAGTACGCCAGGTGGGCTTGATCACCGATGCCTTCAGTCTCGATAGCTATATCCGCGCCGTCATCGAGGGCCTGCGCGCGCAGACCGTGCTCAGCAGCAGCGACGGCGAGATTCGTTTCGAGTCGACCCCACACTTGGCCAACTTACCGGCGGGCGACGAGTTGCAAGTGCGCTACCTGGCCGCCGAGCAATCCAACAGTTCAGTGGTGGTCGGCGAAAGCCTGGTGCTGAAGTTGATCCGCAAAGTCAGCGCCGGGGTTCACCCGGAACTGGAAATGGGCGCCTACCTGACCGCCGCTGGCTACGCTCATATCTCGCCGCTGCTGGGCTCGGTGATCCGCCGCGATAACAAGGGCCAGGATAGCCTGTTGATGATCGCCCAGGGTTACCTGAGTAACCAGGGCGATGCCTGGGGCTGGACCCAGAACAACCTGGAACGGGCCATTCGTGATGAACTGGCCGAAGCCATTTCCGAGCAGGAGCAGCACTATAACGCCCTTGGCGAACTGGCGGATTTCGCCGGCTTGCTCGGGCAGCGGCTGGGGGAAATGCACAACGTCCTGGCCGCGCCAACGAGCAACCCGGACTTCAAGCCGCAAGTGACGTCGATCAAGGACAGCCAGGGCTGGGCCAAACAGGTGGGCGCGCAGATCGAGCGCGCCTTGCAGTTGCTCAAACAACACCAAAGCCAATTGAACCCCGCCGACCAGGCATTGGTCACTCAACTGCTGGCGCAGAAAAAGGCGATTGCCAGCCATGTGCAGGATCTGGCGAAAGCCACGGTGGGCGGCTTGCGCATCCGGGTCCATGGTGATTTACACCTGGGCCAGGTGCTGGTGGTCAAGGGCGATGCCTATCTGATCGACTTCGAAGGCGAGCCCGCGCGGCCCCTGCACGAACGGCGAGGCAAGCACAGCCCGTACAAGGACGTCAGCGGTGTACTGCGTTCATTCGACTATGCCGCCGCCATGGCCCTGAATGTGCAAGGGCAAGGCCTGGACCACTCGGCCGATGCCGAGGCTGCCCGCCAGCGCGTGGCTGATCGCTACCTGAGCGAAGCACGGCAGGCCTTTATCCAGGCGTATCAACAGGCTACGTCTACACTGGCGCATGACTGGCAGGATGCCAACGGCGCGCAGGCGGCACTGGCCTTGTTCAGCCTGGAGAAGGCTGCGTATGAAGTGGCCTACGAGGCGCAGAACCGCCCCGCGTGGCTGGCGGTGCCATTACGCGGATTGCACGGATTATTGTAGGCGCCGGCTTGCCGGCGAAGAGCCAGAGAGCAACGCGGGGTGCCAGTTGACCCGGATTATCGTTGACGATTTTCGCTGGCAGGCCAGCTCCTACAGGGGCCTTGGCCAGCTATTCCAAAATGGGCAAGCAGTGGGAGAAATCATGAGCTTTACACACAAAGAACCGCTGCAATCGAAGTTTGCTGTCATGCCTGCGCCCAAGGATATCGAAGCCCTGGTGCGGGCCGAACACCCGGATCCCTTTGCGATCCTCGGGCCCCATGAGGACGAGGCGGGCGGTCAGGTGATCCGCGCGTTTTTGCCCGAGGCCTTGAGCGTGCAAGTGCTGGTCCGTGACAGCGGTGATGTGCTTGGTGGCCTGGACTCCACGCCCATCCCGGGGTTGTTTGTCGGGCATTTCGCCACGCGCCAGGGCTACCTGCTGAAGATCCAGTGGGCCGGCGGCGAACAGATCACCGAAGACCCCTATAGCTTTGGCCAGTTGCTCGGGGAAATGGACCTGTACCTGTTCGCCGAAGGCAATCACCGTGACCTGAGCAACTGCCTGGGCGCCCAGGTGATGAGCGTCGACGGCATCCCGGGCGTGCGCTTTGCGGTATGGGCGCCGAATGCGCGACGGGTCTCGGTGGTGGGCGACTTCAATATCTGGGACGGGCGCCGCCACCCCATGCGCCTGCGCCACCCGGCTGGGGTCTGGGAGATTTTTATCCCGCGCCTGCAACCGGGGGCCGCCTACAAATACGAAATCCTCGGCGCTGCCGGCATCCTGCCACTCAAGGCCGACCCCATGGCCCTGGCCACACAGCTGCCGCCCGACACCGCCTCAAAAGTCGCCGCGCCGCTGCAAGTGGATTGGTCGGATGAGGCTTGGATGCAAGCCCGTAGCGAACGGCAGGCAGCCAGTGCGCCGCTGTCGATCTATGAGCTGCACGTCGGCTCCTGGCAATGCGAGCTCGACGAGTTGGGCGAAGTGTCGCGCCAATACGGCTGGCGCGAACTGGGCGAACGGCTGATTCCTTATGTGCAGCAACTGGGGTTTACCCATATCGAACTGATGCCGATCATGGAGCATCCCTTCGGTGGATCCTGGGGCTACCAGCCACTGTCGCAATTTGCGCCCAGTGCGCGCTTCGGTTCACCGGATGAGTTTGGCGCCTTCGTCAATGCCTGCCACCAGGCGGATATCGGCATCATTCTCGACTGGGTCCCAGCACATTTCCCCACTGATACCCATGGCTTGGCGCAGTTCGATGGCACCGCGCTGTACGAATACGGCAACCCGCTGGAAGGTTTTCACCAGGATTGGGACACGCTGATCTACAACCTGGGGCGCACTGAGGTCCATGGTTTCATGCTGGCGTCGGCGTTGCACTGGCTCAAGCATTTTCATATTGATGGCCTGCGCGTGGATGCAGTGGCCTCGATGCTGTATCGCGACTATTCACGCAAGGCCGGTGAGTGGGTACCCAACCGTCACGGTGGGCGCGAGAACCTTGAAGCTATCGAGTTCCTGCGCCATCTCAATGATGTGGTTGCCCTGGAAGCTCCCGGCGCCCTGGTGATCGCCGAGGAATCCACGGCCTGGCCGGGCGTCAGCCAGCCGACCCAGCAGGGCGGCCTGGGCTTCAACTACAAGTGGAACATGGGCTGGATGCACGATTCGCTGCATTACATCCAGCAAGACCCGGTGTACCGCGCTCATCATCACAATGAACTGAGTTTCGGCCTGGTGTATGCCTGGTCCGAACGTTTTGTGCTGCCGATCTCCCATGATGAAGTGGTGCATGGCAAACACTCGCTGATCGACAAAATGCCCGGCGATCGCTGGCAAAAATTCGCCAACCTGCGGGCCTACCTGAGCTTCATGTGGATGCATCCGGGCAAAAAGCTGCTGTTCATGGGCTGCGAGTTCGGCCAATGGCGCGAATGGAACCACGACCAGCAACTGGACTGGTACCTGCTGCAATACCCGGAACACCGGGGCGTGCAGAAACTGGTGGGCGACCTCAACCGCCTGTACCGCGAAGAGCCAGCACTGCATGAACAGGACGCTGCACCCCAAGGCTTTCAGTGGTTGATTGGCGACGATGCAATCAACAGCGTCTATGCCTGGCTGCGCTGGAGCAAGGACGGCAAGGCGGTACTGGTAGTGGCCAACTTCACTCCGGTGCCCCGTGAGGCGTACAAGGTGGGCGTGCCCTTTGCCGGCAGTTGGAAAGAGGTGATCAACAGCGATGCCGACACCTACTCAGGTTCCAACTACGGCAATGGCGGCGCAGCCTTTACCCTGGACGAGCCGCAGCATGGGCAACCGGTGTCGCTGGCACTGAATCTGCCGCCGCTCGCTGTGCTGATTCTGCGCCAGGAGTAAACACTGTAGGAGCCCGCGCCGTTGGCCTGACGAACACTGTTACCAATCCCTCTGGAACATTTTCTTACGTGTGATCCACACAAGACTGTCAGCGATCAGGCGGAGCTTCCCAGTCCCGCGCGTTTCGTTGCTGTACGTGTGTATCACTGCCAGAGACGAAAACCATGATGCCTGTCCATCTGAATACCCGACACACACCTCTTTCCTCTCCCGTCGCGCCCCCGGTTGATGCGCCGCCTGCAGCCCAGGGCAAATCCAGCTTGGCCCTGGTGCAGCAAACACCAGGGCTACCCATCGGTTCGCAACGGGCCGAGGTGCGGGGAAAGCTGGGGGATCTGGACGAAATACTCAGGGTCCTGCGCGAGCTTAACGCCTCGAATACCACCGCGAACAAAAGCTTGTTCCTCAATAAAGACTCACCACTCATACCGCTGAACGGCTCAACCCAGCCGGGCACTAATCGTCTCGATAACATGCTCAGGTTCTACGGCATTGTGCCGTCCGACCCCAAGACCCCAGTGCAACTGCAAGCGGCGATCAATGCCGTGGAAGAGACCCGCAGCGAAATCTCTCTGGGCCTGGATGATGCCTCAAGTGACCTCGATGGGTTGTTGCAGGCTAGCAATGACCAGGCCATCGGCGACTGGGTTGGCGAGCTAGAGGCAAAGTACAAAAAACCTTTGTTGAGCCATTTGACCGAGGGGCTCTCCACCCAGGCGCTTGAAAAAGCGCAGGGCACGCCGGCTGGGGTATTGGAACTGATGCTCGCGTCACCCAAGGCAGATGAACTTGTGCAACTGTTGCTGAAGAAACTGGGCGGTGCAGAGTTTCCGCTGGACGGGGTCATTGCTCCAGGGGTAAAGGTCAAGTTGTTGATCAAGGCGCTGGGCTTGAGCCTGGACCCGGTACAGACCCGTAAGCCCGGGCAGATTGCCGGTTTCCCGCTGGCGTCGGGTGAACAATGGAATATGAATTACCCGGCCATCGGCAAGGCGTTCAGGCAACATCTTGTCGACTCACAGAAGCTGTCCGCCGCCGAGGCGAATGTGGCGGCCTATATTCTGCGGCCACAGTTCCCGGCGGACTTTGCTGTACGTGATATCCCCGCAGAGCTGCCTTACCAGGGAACGGCTGTGTGGGTGAACTTCAAGCATGGTGTCAGCCTGGCTGAAGCGATCGAACCGGGCTCTTCGCGGCGCATGAGTTTTCAGGAACTGGTTGATCTGCCGGGCAAGCTCAGCGAGCAAGCGACCACAGACGAACAGTGGGCGCTCATTGCATCGACCCGCATTCCCGCGACGTTGGATTGGGCCGTGACGCAAGGAGTGCTCCCGCAAAAACAAGATTACTCCCAGGAGGAGATCAATAAAGCGGTCGCCGCGTTTGATGCGCATGTCGATACGGTGGTGTCGGCAACCCAACAATTGGCAGCGGATGTGCCAATGCGCAAGGATTTCTTCGAACGTATGGAGAGGGGCACTTCACGCACCGAAGTGCTGAGCCTGTTCAGCCCGCTTTTTCTTCTGTATAGGCATCTCAATGGCGAGAAAATCACACCTGCCGAGATCAGCTACCAATACCCTGTCTATGATGACGCCACGTTCAAAACCACGTTCGACAAGTACCTGGGGGATACAAAGTCAGCTTATGGAAAGCTGGTCACCAGCCACTTGTCCCAACTCCCGCTAAAAGACCGCAGGGCCATCGACCAGGGTGACGTCACGGTATATGCACTTAGGACAAGACCCAACTCCGCCAATGAGACAGATGACGAGAGAAGGGCAGCAATCACACGCCCGGCGTTCATTCTCAAGACGGTGTATGAGGGCGAGACAAACTACTACGAAATGAATCCGGTAAAGGGTATTGCCCGGCGTCGTGACGACTTGAAACCGATTCTGGAGACCTATAATCCGGCCGATAAAAGCTACGGCAAAGACTTCATTTCGATTGAGCACTCCAATGACGGCGTACCTTCCGAAGAGTTGGTTGTCCGCGACACCCGCGCAGGTAGCAGGGCGGAATTCAAGAAAAAGTGGACGGCCTACAAGTCAGGCAAGGGCCCCAGACCTCCCAATTTTTCTATCGTTGTCCCGCAACAGCTCGCTCACTTTTCATCATCTTCCACGGCGTCTAAAACGACCGTGCCGCAAACCATCACGTCTGAACGGTCTACGGCCATCGCAAAGACCGTTACTGATGATCTGTTCTATGTCGATGAAGACCAATTGAAGGAGTGGGCCGAGTCCGATCCTGACCGAGAAAGTGCGGCACAGAAAAAAGATGAGACTTTCTGGACGCGCGTCAAAGGTACAGCTCAGATGGTGATTCCGTTTTGGAGCGGCATTGAAAGTCTCGTCAAGGGTGACACCAAGCAGGGTATTTTGGAGCTCGTTGCCGATGGGCTGCTAACGTTTGCTGGCCCTGCGGGCAAATTCGCTTCGGGCTCGGTGCGTTTGATTTCTAGCGCAGGCAAGATCGGCGTGCGTGCGCTATTGCCTAAATTTGGCTCACTGGTCAAAAAATTTGCGGTTTCTGCGGTGCGTAATATCAACCCCCTTGATCCCGTGATGCCTGCACTGAGTCGCGGTGGGAACAGGCTGTTGAAGTTCGGGGGGACGCATCTGCAGAATATTCAGGTCGGCATTGCGCAGTTCAAACAGTCCAGCGTGCTGAAATTGCTCGGCCGAGGTCGTTACGATGTCTCCCCGAAAATCGCCCTGACTCCCAGGCCCGTTGCCCAAGGGCAGATATTACGGGTGCCCGAAGGTATTTCCAGTGACCAGGCCCGGGTATTGAACAGGCACAAGTACAGCGATGTGGTGGTCGGCGATGATGTCTATCGCTATAACCCGGCCAAACCCGAAAGCCTGGTCAAACTGGGCGGGCCCGAAGATACAGGGCCATTTGAAGGCTTTGTGATGACCTGTGGCGGCGGGGGACGACGGCTTAAGCGTGACCTGAGCGACCTGTGCTACACCAAACAGATCGAGCCTGGTGGAACGTCGGTCTTCCAGGATGCACAGGCACTTGAACATCGACGACTGATTCCGGGGGCCGGGCCAGGGAAAGGGCCACGTACGGTGATTCATGAACATCGACGTTACCGCGTCAATGAAGCGGGGAATCAGGAACTGTTGCCGATGGCAAGCGTGGAACCTGTGACTTACAAGAGTCGTACCACTGGCTCTCAGGTCAACGAGCCGGATTTTGGTTATGACGATTTTGGTGTACCCCGGGCAATCAACCAGGAAACAGTCGTGATCAAAATGGATGCGATCAGCGATTTGAGCAATGACCAGCGTGTTGTCAGAGGTTTTAAGATCAACCACGACAATCGGCAATACGTGGTGGTCGAGGCCGATACCGGTGTTTATTACTACGCCGAACTGAACGGCAACGGCCAGCTCGACTTTCATCGTATGACCCGTAATGACCCGCTGGACGTTCAATTCATCAAGCAGTACGACCAATACAAGGATGTCTACGGCTTTGTGGCGCAAGGTCTTCCAGACAATCCGTTGGTGGTACTGCCCAGTCTTGACAGACTGGTCAAGAAAATCGTCGCTGATGAGCCCATGTCGCCTGCGGAAGTGGACCATCTTGTTAAAGTATTGCAGGGGCTTTCCCCCGAGAAACAGCGCGAAGTCCTGATGGGGGTATATGCGGCGGGGAGTAATCCCGGGCATGTGGTGGTCGCGGCAAAACCAGTGCGGCTCGCGCCGATCAAGAAACAGGCTGACTTTGCCCAACTGCCGACTGAACAGCAGAACCGTTTATATGCAGAGGGGGGCAGGACAGCGGTTGACGAGCAGTTCAAGGCGACAGGCATCAGATCTGCCAATCAGCAGGTCCCTGGTCTTGCGGGGGAGGTCACGCGCAACCAGACTGCGTCGGAAATGGTGGGTTGGCTTTACACACGCACAGGCGCCCCCAACTATTCCGAAATGGTCCTGAAGACCGGGGCCGGCAACTGTGACCAGATGGCCAAGGTGGCCGTTGATACGATCAATGCCAGTGGCGGCAGTGCACGGATCGCACAGGTCAAGGGCCATACGTTCGCCGTCGTCGGCGGGCCTCCTGGCCAGCCTCGGAGCAAAGGGTTTGTGGGGCCGGAGTGGGATGAGGCATGGGTCGTCGACCCTTGGGCCGGCATCACCTGCCGAGCGGCGGATTATCCGGCCCAGTTCAAGGCGCGTATGCAGGAGTGGAGCCTGTCGGGCCGACGCATCCTGATCAGCGATGGGGCGACGCCACCCAGTTCAGTCTGGAGTGACCCCATGGAACCACGCTGGATAACGGCGACCGTCGATGGCGAGGCTCAGGTGTTCCAATAGTGCCGGACGCATCGAGTTGGCATGGCTTTCTCGACGGCACTCGAACCTGTGCAGTGCTTGTTCCACGTTAGCAACAGCCGCAAAGGGCTGCCACTATCAGAACTAACAGGTATGAACCCGTTACAGGAACACAATCTCGTACGGTTCCCGCATCCGCTCCAGCAGCACCGCAGGCATCATCGGTGCCAGGCCGATCAGCGGATCGCCGAGCAACTGGGTGGCGTAGGCATGGGCCGCGTGGCGTTTGCGCGCCACGCTCCAGGTGTCGAGGCGTACCTTGCGCGCGCATTGCCAGGGCATGCGGCCGGCGTCGCGGGCGGGCCAGTGCCAGGCCCAGATCGGCAACTCCAGCAGGCGCGCCCCGGTTAGCGCACAGGCGATGGCAGTGGCGCGGCCAACGGCATCGTGGTCGTCATTGCCATCATTGCGCCAGGTGGTAAACACGGCATCGCCGGGTTGCAGGTAGCGCGCGATAAATTGGCTCAAGAGCTGTTCGCGGCCCGCCAGGGCATTGTCACAAAAGCCACCGCGAATCCACTTCAGGCTGTGCAAGGGCAAGCCGAGGCGGCGCAGGGCCTCGACACTTTCCTGGGGGCGAAACACGCTCAGGCGCTGGGCTGACCACTGGTTGGAACCCGGATGGCTGGCACTGCCGTCGGTAACGGAGATCAACTTCAAGGGATAATCCAGGGTGCTGAGCAGTTGCAGCAAGCCGCCGCAGGCCAACACTTCGTCACCTGGATGCGGGGCGACTACCACCACCCGCGAGCCGGCAGGTACCAGTAGGGAAGGGCTGATGGTGGGGATTTGCGCCAATTGTGGCGCACTGTTCCAAATTTGCGCCAACTTGCGGCGACCGTCGTTTAAAGTGGCGGGTTTGATCAATGTCACGTCCTTGTCCTGATGATGCAGGTCGTATCCCGTTGACGGGTCGACTCTCCTTTTTTGTCGCACTGGCGCAAGGCTCGTGCGGCACGCTGGCGTTCCGAATCCTGGATTGCCAAGCTTGAGTATTGTTCATAGCTCGGGATTCGTCGCGCCGTCTGCGGGCAAAATCGTATTTTTTTCAGGGGGCCTGCTGCAACTCGAACAGCAGCAGCGAGCGCCCGGTCACTGCATATTCGTGGTCAAACTCGAAGCGCTCCTGGCCATGCACAGCCGGCTGGTTAGTGTCGACCATGCAGGTCCAGAAACCACCATCCGGCACCTGGGGCAAGCGAAAATTCACCAAGTCATGGTGCGCATTGACTACCAGCAACAGGGTGGCATCGGCTCCTGGCCGGCGAATTCCGGTTTCCTGGGCGCGGCCATCCATCAGCATCCCCAGGCAACGGCCCTGGCTGTCTTGCCACTGTTCAATGCTCATTTCTTTGCCATCGGGGGCCAGCCACGTCACGTCCTTGACCCCGATGTCTTCGTTGTAGTCGCCCACCAGGAAGCGCCCGCGACGCAGGATCGGGTAGGCCAGGCGCAACTTGATCAGGCGCTTGACGAAGGTGAGCAGGGACTTGCCATCTTCATCCAGGTCCCAATTGACCCAGCCGATTTCGCTGTCCTGGCAGTAGGCATTGTTGTTGCCGTGCTGGGTGCGGGCGAACTCGTCACCGGCCACCAGCATTGGCGTGCCCTGGGCCAGCAGCAGGGTGGCGAAGAAGTTGCGCATCTGGCGCAGGCGCAACGCGTTGATCGCGGGATCGTCGGTGGGGCCTTCGACGCCATGGTTCCATGACAGGTTGTTGTTGCTGCCGTCCTGGTTGTTTTCGTCGTTGGCTTCGTTGTGCTTGTCGTTGTAGGACACCAGGTCGTGCAGCGTGAAGCCATCGTGGGCGGTAATGAAGTTCACCGAGCTGTAGGGGCGGCGCCCGCGCTGGTTGAACATCTCGCCAGAGGCGGTCATACGCCCGGCAAAATCGGCCAGTTGGCCGTCATCGCCTTTCCAGAAGGCGCGCACGGTGTCGCGAAAACGGTCATTCCATTCCACCCAGCCGGGCGGGAAGTTACCCACTTGATAACCGCCGGGGCCCACATCCCAGGGCTCGGCGATCATTTTCACCTGGCGCAGCACCGGGTCCTGGCGGCAGGCCACAAGGAAACTGTGACGCTCGTCGAAACCATCGTGATAACGCCCCAGAATCGTCGCCAGGTCAAAGCGAAAACCGTCGACATGCATCTCCGTGGCCCAGTAACGCAAGGAGTCCGTGACCATTTGCAGCACACAAGGATGGCTCAGGTCCAGGGTGTTGCCAGTGCCGGAGTCGTTGATATAAAAGCGCTTGTCGTCGGGCATCAAGCGGTAGTACGAGGCATTGTCGATGCCACGCATGGACAGGGTCGGGCCTTGCTCGTTACCTTCGGCGGTGTGGTTGTAGACCACATCGAGGATCACCTCCAGCCCGGCTTCGTGCAGGTGCGCGACCATTTCCTTGAACTCGGCGATCTTGCCGCTGGCCAGGTAGCGTGGGTCGGGGGCAAAGAAAGCAATGCTGTTGTAGCCCCAGTAATTGGTCATGCCTTTGTGCAACAGATGCTGGTCATTGACGAAGGCATGGACCGGCAGCAACTCCACCGACGACACGCCCAGGTGGCGAATGTGCTTGAGCACATCGTCGACCATCAAGCCGGCGCAGGTACCGCGTACGGCCTCTGGCACCTGGGGGTGACGCATGCTGATGCCGCGCAGATGGGTCTCGTAGATGATGGTGCGATCCCAGGGCGTACGCACCGGCTGGTCGTTGCCCCAGGTATGGGCCGGGTCGATGACCTTGCATTTGGGCACGAAGGGCGCGCTGTCGCGCTCATCAAAACTCAGGTCGGCATCCGGGTGGCCGATGGTGTAGCCAAACAGCGCTTCGGACCATTTGAGTTCGCCGACCAACTGCTTGGCATAGGGGTCGATCAGCAATTTATGGGGGTTGAAACGATGGCCGTTGGCAGGGTCGTACGCACCGTATACGCGGTAGCCATAGATCAGCCCCGGGTGGGCATCGGGCAAGTAGCCGTGGAAGGTCTCGTCGGTGTATTCCGGCAGTTCGATCCGCTCCAGCTCGACTTCGCCGGTATCGTCGAACAGGCACAGCTCGACCTTGGTGGCATTGGCCGAGAACAGCGCGAAGTTGACCCCCAGACCGTCCCAGGTCGCGCCGAGGGGGAAGGGCAGACCTTCACGAATCCGCGACGGCTCGGTATTGGGTGTCGTGCTCATGGCGTTGCTCCTGCAAGGTTTTTTCAGGCCGAATGAGGCCGTGCTGACATCGGCTCAGGTAAACAGTTGAGCTTTTTGTAGGCGCCGGCTGGCCGGCGTCTACAGGAGAGTGGTCAGCCGGCTGGCTTGCGCGGGGCTCGTGGCTTTTTGGCGACGGCGGGTTTTTCTGCGACCGGTTTTGGCTTGGCCTTGGTCGCTGTCTTGGGCTTGCTGGGGGTCAACGCCTCGGCTTCGGCCAATTTGCGGGCCATTTCCCAATGGCGCGCTTCCTGGCCTTCGGGCTTACCTTCGGACTCCCAGATCTGATACGCAAATTCACGAACGCGCTTGTCTTCGGTGCTCATCGCAATGCTCCTCACAGAAAATTTCAGCTTTCTTGATCGTCAGAATGGATAAAGACATTCACCGGGACATCCCCCAGGGCAGCGCTGACCATTAGCTCCTTGTTGGGTGTGACTGCGCCTGTCTGCAAAAGTCCCTTCCAGTTTTGCAGCGTGGCGTCGAACGGCAATGTGACCCGGGTATCGCCCCAAACCTGCGCATCCACCCGGGGTTGGGCGCTGTTTTCAAGCAGCGCGTGGGCGCAGCGTGGCACCACCACCAACAGCCATTGGCCCTGATACTCACGGCTGAAGGCAACAACCCGTTGGGCATGCCGGCCCAACACCTCCAGCGGTTCATAGCGGCCCCTGGCAAACAGCAGCGGGTGGGCCTTGCGCAGGTTCAACGCCTGGGCAATCAGGGCCTGCTTCAAGTGCCCATCACGCCAGCGCTCAAGCAAGGCCTGTGGTTCTGCCGCAAGTGCCCGTTGGCGGGCGCTGAAATCCACTGCTCGCCGGTTGTCCGGGTCCACCAGGCTCAAGTCCCAGAACTCATCGCCCTGGTACAGGTCCGGCACGCCTGGCACGGTGATGCGCAGCAAGGATTGCGCCAGCCCGTTCAAGGCGCCGGCGGGGGCGATGGACTCGGCTGCGGCGTGGATCGCCGTACGCAAGGCTAAACCGGACGGTTCGAGCAGCAACCGGGAGAGGAAGGCTTCGACACCCTGCTCATAGATCTCGTTGGGTGCGCTCCAACTGCTGTGCAGTTTGGCTTCACGCAGGGCTTTTTGCTGCCACTGCCAGAGGCGCTGTTGATAGTCGCGGGTGTCCTGGAGGTCCAGGGGCCAACTGCCCAGCAGCACCTGATAGAGGATCAGTTCATCGCCTGCCGAAGGCGTGGCCGGGTCATCGCGCAAGGGCACCGCCAGCCTACGCCACTGTTGCACCTGCTCGGCATACCACGGCGCGCACTCACTAAGCACCGCCAAGCGCGCTCGGCTGTCTTCGCCGCGTTTGTGGTCGTGGGTGGCGGTGGCCAGCAAGTTGTCGGGAAAGGTTGCCAGGCGCTGGTGGTTGGCGGCATGGAAGTCGGCCAGGGGCGCGCTGAACTGTTCGGTATTAAAGCCCACATCGTTGCGCGAGAGCAGTACCACCGAGCGATAGAGGGCGGTGTCTTCCACGGCCTTGGCGGCCGCCGGCGAGGTCAGTTGCTGGAAGCGCACACAGGCATGCTTGAGGATCTTGCGCGGCTGCCCCACTGGGCGATCGCGCCAGGGTTGGCCGCCGAGCCACTGTTGCAGGTAGTCGAGTACCGGCCAGTCGGCTTCGCTCAAGGTCACACGGGCGCCGGCCAGGGCTTGCTGGAACACGGCCTCGTCTGTGGCGCTACGGCCGCAGGCGCTGATATAGGTGCGGTACACCGGGAAGTGCACGACCAGTGCCTGCAAGGCGCGACGGATCGCGCCCAGGGTCAGGTCACGGCTCATCACGTCCGCACGGGCCACTTGTAGCAGGGCCTGGGCCACGCTTTCAAAATCCCCGGCCAGGGAGCCGTTGAGGATTTGCTGGCGGGCCAGCCAGGCTTCTTCGATAAAGGCCGAGGGCCGTTCGCTGGCCTCGCTCCAGAGTTGGGTCAACGCCTCGAAGCCCTGGGGATCATGCTGTAGCAGCGACACCTGGTTCATGAATTCATAGCCAGTAGTGCCATCTACTCGCCAGTCTGTGGGTAGGGTTTCGCCGGCACCGAGGATCTTTTCGACAAAGATCGGCAAGTGCCGGCCTGGCGACAACGCATTCACACGCCGGCGCAACTTGCGGCAGTAGCCACGCGGGTCGGCCAGGCCATCGATATGGTCGATGCGCAGGCCATCCACCAGACCTTCGCGGATCAGCTGGAAAATCTTGCTGTGGGTGGCCTCGAACACCGTGCTTCGCTCCACCCGCAGGCCACCCAGTTCGTTGACGTCGAAAAAACGCCGCCAATTGATGTCATCTGCCGCCGTGCGCCAACTGGCCAGGCGATAGGCTTGCTGTTCCAGTAATTGATGCAGGCGCGAAAAACCTTCGGGCTCGCGCGTATCAAACCCGCCCAGGGCGTGTTCGATGGCTGCCAGGATCAGTGGGTCGCGAGCCTGCTGCATCAGTTCCTGTTTCAGGCTGGCCGCCAGGGGCCAGGCATCGGCTTGGTAGGCCAGGGCACTGAAACGATCGGCCAGGTTTTTGAGGGGAGGATGGGCGCGCAAGATATCGCCGTAGTCGCTGGGGCAGATCGGGAAGCGGTGTTCGTAGTGCTCGACAAAAAAACGGCCTTGGGTCGGGTCAAAACGCAGGGGCAGGGTGCCGCTTTGCAAGGCCTCGCCGTAGTCGCTGCCGAGGAAGGGCATCAACAATTGGCCCTTGAGCAGCGGGTCCGGGGAGTGCCACTGGATATCAAAAAATTCGCTGTAGGGGCTCAGGCGCCCCCATTCCAGCAGGTCCAGCCACCAGGGGTTGTCGCTGCCGCCGACGGCCATATGGTTGGACACGATGTCGAGAATCAGGCCCATGTCGTGGGCACGCAGGGTTGCCACCAGACGGCGCAGCGCCGGTTCGCCACCCAGTTGCGGGTTGACGGTGGTCGGGTCGACCACGTCGTAGCCATGCATGGAACCGGCGCGGGCCTTGAGCAGGGGCGAGGCATACAGGTGGCTGATGCCCAGGCTGGCGAAATACGGCACCAGTGGCACCGCATCATCCAGAGTAAAGCCCTGGTGAAATTGCAGGCGCTGGGTGGCCCGTAACGCGATGCTGTTCACCGGTCACGTTCCAGGGCTTGATTGCGCGCCACTGCCAGCAGCTCCAGGCGCCGGGCTGCATTGTCGTCATCGAGCAGGCAGGCGGCATCTCCCGGCAGGCGCCGCCGCCAATTGGGATGGGTATCGAGGGTGCCGGGCAGGTTGGCTTGCTCCAGGATGCCCAGGGCATCCTCCAGGGGCAGCAACACCAGCGGCGCACGGGTGTGGCCGAGGTAGCGCACGCTGGCATCGAGCACCTGGTCGGTTTCGTTGCGCAGCTCATCGCGAAAGTTCTGCGGGTCCTGGGCCAGGGCCTGGCGCAGTGCCTGGCGTTCACGCTGGCGGTGTTCACTCCAGTGCTCTAGCGTCGGTGTGTCGATCAGCCCCAGTTGCACATTCCAATCGATATCGCGGCTGTGCCACCAACCGTTGAGCGTCGGCAGGTCGTGAGTGCTGGTGGTGGCCAGGGCGTTATCCGGCCAGTCGAGGATCGGTGTGAACCGCCCGCCATGGTCCTGTTCGAACAACAGCACACGCATGCCGAGCATCGCGCGGGCGCTGAGTTTTTCCCGCAGGCCTTCGGGGACTGTGCCCAAGTCTTCGCCCAGTACAATCGCCTGGTGCCGGCTGGATTCCAGGGCCAATAGCCGCAGCAGGTCATCCACCGGGTAATACAGGTACGCACCGTCTTTGGGCGAAGCGTCACGGGGAATCACCCATAGCCGTTGCAGCCCCATCACATGATCGATGCGCAGGCCGCCGGCATGGGCGAAATTGGCCCGCAGCATTTCGATAAACGCCCGAAAGCCATTGCGCTTGAGACCCTCGGGGGAGAACGCGGAGATGCCCCAGCCCTGGCCGGCACGGTTGAGGATATCCGGCGGTGCGCCAACGGTGAGATCGGCCAACAATTCATCCTGGCGACTCCAGGCCTGGCTACCGGCGCCATCGGCGCCCACCGCCAGGTCAGCAATCAGGCCGATGCCCATGCCACTGCCACGCGCAGCGTGTTGCGCGCGCGCAAGGCACCGGGCAATCAGCCATTGGCTGAAGACGTAGAAGCCAATGGCATCGCCTTGCTCGACGGCAAATTGCGCCAGCGCGGCACTGCCAGGATCACGCCAGTCCTCGGGCCACTGGCGCCAGTCAAGGCTTTCACCATTGGCGGCGCGCTCGGCCTGCACGGCTTCGAAGCGGCAATGGTTTTCCAAGGCCTCGCCACCGGCCTGACGGAAACTCAGGAAGTCAGCCTGCTGCGGGTGTTCACCCTGCCGAAAATCTTCATACAGGGCACGCAGCAGGCGCTGCTTGGCCTTGGCGGCGGCCGGCCAGTCGATCAGGCTTTGTTGCTCAAGCGCTTGTAGCTCATCAGCCAGTCCGCTGGATTCGATGGCACTGCGCAACGCCCGCTCACCGAGGATGCAACCGGGGGAGGCATACAGGCTATTGAGGAACAGGCGACTGGACGGTGAATAGGGGCTATAGCGCTCGGTATCGGCACTGAACATCGCGTGCAACGGGCTGATTGCCAGGGCATCGACACCTCGTTCTGCGGCAGCGCGGGCCAATTGCTCCAGGGCCTGGGTGTCGCCAAACCCGCCATCGCCGCTGCGGCGCAAGGCATACAACTGGACACTCAGGCCCCAGGCGCGGGCGGGTTGGCTGTCCACCGCCTCGGCGACGCTGAAACACTGATGGGGGGCAACGGCCAGGGTGAAGGACTGGTCGGCGATCTGCACCCGGTGGTAGCCCACGGGCAGGGCGCCGGGCAGGACGGCCTCGGTATCCAGCTCAAGATTGAGGCTACTGCCGTCCTCCAGATGAGCCTGGCACGGCGTGCCGGGGGCGAAGTAAGCGGCCAGGTCCAGGCCGGTGCCTACGTCCACGGTCAACAGCGGCGCCAGATGCCTGTCTTGCTGCTCGCGCTCCAGCTCTTGCAGGCTGGAGGCGATGGCGGCGTCGGTGTCGGCGGGGTGGCCGAGGCCTTGGAGCACGGCGCGCAACGCGTCGGCACTGACATGCTGCGGGCGGCCGTTGGCGTCGATCCAGTCCACCGCCAGGCCCGCACGGCTGGCGAGTAATTCCAGTTGCGCTTCGCTCAAGAGTGCTCTCCAACAGAGGATGGGGTTTTACCCGGCGCCAGGCTGACGCGGGCAGAGAAGGGTGTGAGTAACGCAGGGTCGCTGCTGGTGCTGAACAACTCGCTGATGCCTGCCGGATGCAGCAGGGCGGTCGGGCCCAGGTTGAGGTCGATCTGTAATACGCTGCCATTGCCCAGGCGCCAGCGTGCAGACACTGCGCCCTGGCCCAGGACTTGCGCGCCGAGGGCGGTGCTGCCGGGCAAGTGGGGCACGATGTGCTGCTGGCGCAGGCCCAGCAATTGGCGATACAGCGCAGCAGGCGCCTGGCTAAACAGTGGTATGGAGCGGCGAAAGGTCTGCACTGCGTTGGGGTCGGGAATCCGCGCGCGGCACTCGGGATCGCTGAAGGCGGTGAAGTCGGCAAATTCATTGCGTCGGCCTTCGCGCACGGCCCCGGCCAATTCGCCGTGATGGTCGGTAAAAAACAGGAAGGGCTGTTCGGCATTGACTTCATCGCCCATGAACAGCAGCGGGATCATCGGCGACATCAATAACAGAGTGGTCGCCGCCTGCAACGCCTGGGGCGAACACAGTTGGTGCAGGCGCTCGCCGAGGGCGCGGTTGCCGATCTGGTCATGATTCTGCAAAAACAGCACAAAGGCGCTGGGCGGCAGATGCCCGCTGGGCTCGCCACGCTGGATGCCGTGGCGGGTAGTGTCGCCTTGGTAGACAAACCCTTCGCCCAGGCAGCGGGCCAATTTGGCCGTGGGATCGTCGGCAAAATCGGCGTAGTAGGCGTCGGTCTCGCCGGTCAACAGCACGTGCAGGGCGTTATGCCCGTCATCGTTCCATTGCGCATCGAAGCCCTGCTGCAACAGGTGGGCCTGGTTGAATTCGTTTTCCAGCACCAACCATACGTGGCGGCCTGGATCTACTTGCTCACGTACCCGCTGGGCTAGCTCCTTCAGGAACGCCGGGTCGTTGATGGCATGCACCGCATCCAGGCGCAGGCCGTCGAAACGGTATTCGACAAGCCACATCAGGGCGTTGTCGATAAAGAAGTCACGCACTTGGCGGCGGCGAAAATCGATCCCGGCGCCCCAGGGGGTGTGACTGTCTTCGCGAAAAAAGCCTTTGGCATACTGGCCCAGGTAATTGCCGTCGGGGCCGAAGTGGTTGTAGACCACATCAAGGATCACCGCGAGGCCATGCCCATGGGCACTGTCGATCAGGTGCTTCAACTGATCGGGAGTCCCCAGGGATGCTTGCGGCGCATAGGGCAAGACTCCGTCGTAGCCCCAGTTGCGCTCGCCGGGGCATTGAGCCAGGGGCATCAGCTCAATGGCGGTGACGCCCAGCTCTGCCAGGCGTGGCAGGTGCTGCTCCACAGCGGCATAACCACCGAGTATTCCCACATGCAGCTCGTAGATCACCACCTCATGCCAAGGCCGGCCTTGCCAGGCGCCGTGACGCCAGGGGTAGGCCAAGGGATCGACCACCACACTGTCGCCATGCACGTCCCCGTGCTGCAGGCGTGACGCCGGGTCCGGCACCTCCTGCTCGCCATCAATGGTGTAGTGATAGCGGGTGCCGGCCGCGCAGCGCACCTGTGCGACAAACCAGCCCTCTGCCTGGGGCTGCATGGGCACTGACTGAGCATTGTGCAGCTCAACGCTGACATAAGACGCATCAGGCGCCCACAGGGCGAAGCGGGTGTGTTGCGCATCCTGCAGGATCGCGCCGTGGGGCCATGTTGCCAGAGTCCGTAACGGCATCTGTCCCGACCTCTTTTAGGCTTTCCCCGACTTGCCCAACGCTTTCGCTACCAGTTGTTCATACAGATCGGCATAGGGTTCTACCGCCTGGCACCAGTTGAATGGCGCAGCCATAGCCCTGCAGCGCATCGCATTGAGCAGGCCGGGGAAGGCAAACACCTTGAAGGCGCGGGCGAGGGCGGCTTCGTAGCTTTGCACGGTGGATTCATCGAACAGGAAACCGGTCACGCCATCTTCAATGGTGTCAGCCAAGCCACCGGTATTACGCGCCACCGGCAGCGAACCGAAGCGCTGGGCGTACATCTGGCTTAGGCCACACGGCTCATAGCGTGAGGGCATCAATAAAAAGTCGCTGCCGGCAAACATGCGGCGGGCGTCGGTTTCGTTAAAGCCGATGCGCACGCCGATGCGACCCGGGAAACGCAGGGCCAGGGCGCGCATGGCCTGTTCCTCCTCCGGTTCGCCACGGCCGATGATCGCAATCTGCCCGCCGTTTTCCACGATAAACGCAGCGACGGCTTCGGTCAGGTCCAGGCCTTTTTGGTACACCAGGCGTGACACCACGGCAAACAGCGGGCCAGTGGACGCATCCAGGCCGAACAACGTGCGGACATGGCCGGCATTGATGGCCTTGCCTTGCCAGTCGCCGATATTGAAGGGGTGATCCAGGTGCGGGTCAGTGGAGGACTCCCAGCTTTCATCGATGCCATTGGGGATGCCACTGAGCAGGCCTTGCTGGGTCTTGCTGGCGAGGAACCCATCCAGGCCACAGCCGAACTCAGGCGTGGTGATTTCCCGGGCGTAGGTGGCGCTGACTGTAGTGATATGGCTGGAATAGGCCATACCGGCCTTGAGAAACGACATCTTGCCGTAGAACTCCATGCCTTCCTGTTGCAAGGCGTGCTCGGGAATCCCCAGTTCCGGGCACGAGGCCAGGCTGACTACACCCTGGTAGGCCAGGTTATGGATGGTAAACAGGGTGGGTGTGCGTGAACCACGCCAGTGCATGTATGCCGGGGCCAGGCCAGCAGGCCAGTCATGGGCGTGCACCAGGTCCGGGCACCAGTGGATTTGCGCGAGGTTGGCGGCAATATCGGCGGCCGCCAGGCCCAGGCGGGCAAACCGGATATGGTTGTCGGGCCAGTCGCGGCCATTGTTGGCGCCATAGGGTGTGCCTTCGCGCTCGTACAGCTCGGGGCAGATCAACACATAGATGACCAGGCCGTCCTTGAGGTCCATCCGCCCGATCTTGCACGGCGGCAGCGCCGCATGCCCCCCGAGCTCGCCAATGATATGGATCGGGTTGTCGCTGTCCAGCACCTGGCGGTAGCCCGGAATCAGCACCCGTACATCGTGCAGATGCGCCATGGCGCGGGGCAGGGCCGCGGACACGTCCCCCAGGCCACCGGTTTTCACCAGATCGGCCAGTTCCGAGGTCACAAACAGGACTTTCTTGCGATTGGGGTTTTGAGACGAGACCGGCCGCACCGTGCCGGGAAGGTCAACCAAGCTGGTTGGCCCATCGACCGACTGACTAAAACGCTGTCCCTGAACTCCCGAGGCGGCACTGATCATAATTATCTCCCATGTGTTGGTCAGCTGAGAGCCTGGCGCCCTCAGCGAAAGTCAACCGCGTCCTGCGGTCACGCGCACTAGCACTGCACAGACTGGCAAGGCTTATGCCAATTGCACCGAACTGATAAATAGATTGGATGGGCGGACGTCCGGCGCAAGCCGGTAGCGTGCGTCCTACCTTAAACCTGACCTGCGGCAGAGTTGGAAAGTTTCGATTTATTGCGGGGGCTTTTGTTCTGATCGTGACCCATCGGTCATCAGTCTAGGACAGACCCCAGAGCCTGCAAGGGTTATCGGAAAGTTTTGTAGGACAATGTTTTTTGTAACGTCACCACCCTGTGGCCGGCTTATCGGCGATGAGGGCCTTGGCATCGGCACATGACTCAAGGTCGCTATCGCCGGCAAGCCGATTCCTACAGGGGGATTGCCTCTTGATGGGGCATTGGGGCTGGGTTGCTCGATAGTAGTGCGAGCTGCTACTTAAAGTGATTTGTTAGGATTATATATCTATATAAATCAATTCATTAATAGATATTTGTTAGATTTGACATTAAGTAAGGCTGCGCAAACTCTGCCCCGCCGCCCACGCCTGAATATCCTCAATCATCTGCCCATAGAACTGCCCATAGTTCTGCTCGCTGACATAGCCCACATGGGGCGTAGCCAGTACATTGGGCAAATGGCGAAATGGATGATCTACAGGTAATGGCTCCTGCCCAAACACATCCAGCGCCGCGCCCGCCAACCGCCCATGACTGAGCGCGTCGATCAACGCCGCCTCATCGACGATCGGCCCGCGTGCGGTATTGACCAGCCGCGCAGTGGGTTTCATCCAGCCCAGGGCCTGGGCATCCACCAGGCCACGGCTGCGTTCACTGAGCACCAGGTGAATCGACAGCACATCGGCCTGTTCGAACAATTCACGCTTGCTGACCCAGGTCACGCCGGAAGCTGCGGCACGCTCGGCAGTGAGGTTCTCGCTCCAGGCAATCACCCGCATGCCGAACACCTGGCCAAACTGCGCCACCCGCTGACCAATGCTGCCCAGCCCGAGGATGCCCAGGGTCTTGCCATGCAGATCGCCGCCCAACCCTTGCTGCCACTGGCCGGTACGCAAGGAGGCCGCCTCGGCCAGTAGGTTGCGGGTGGACGCCATGACCAAGGCCCAGGTCAGTTCCGGCGCCGCGTGTTTGTAGCTGTCGGTGCCACAGACCTGAATGCCCAGGGCCCTGGCAGCAGCAAGGTCGATAGCAGCATTGCGCATCCCACCGGTGACCAGCAGTTTGAGCCTTGGCAGCCCTTGTAGCAGCGCCTGGTCGAAGGCTGTGCGTTCGCGCATCACGCAAATCACCTCAAAGCCCTGCAAACGTTCGATCATCGTGGCGGTGTCGGCAGGGTAGTCGTGCAAAAAATGCACCTGGCCGATAGCCTCCAGGGCGGACCAATCCACCACGCCCCGTGCTACGTCTTGCCAATCATCAATGACTGCGATCTGTACCGACATACACCAATGCCTCGCGTTTAGTGGGATTAGAACGTCTTCAACCCTTGCAACAGCGCCTGGTGAAAGCGCGCGGGCTCTTCCATTTGCGGCGCATGGCCCAGGCCCGGGAACTCCACAAGAGTCGAGCGGGGGATGAGCTTGGCTACCTGTTTGCCCAGTTCGTGGTAGTGGCCGATCCTGGCCTTGACCTCGGGTGGTGCGCTATCGCTGCCAATGGCGGTGATATCAGACGTGCCAATCAGCAGCAAGGTCGGCACCTGCAAGTCCTTGAACTCGTAGTACACCGGCTGGGTGAAGATCATGTCGTAAATCAACGCCGAGTTCCACGCCACCTGTTTATGGCCGGGCCCTTTGTTCAGGCCGACGAGCATGTCCACCCAGCGTTCGTACTCGGGCTTCCAGCGCCCGACGTAGTAGGTCTTGCGCTCGTACTCGCGTACGCCTTCGGCGCTCAGTTGCAACTCGCGTGCATACCATTGATCGACCGTGCGATAGGGCACACCCAGGGCTTTCCAGTCTTCCAGGCCGATAGGATTGACCAGTGCCAGTTGTTCGGTTTGTGTGGGGTAGAGCAGGGCATAGCGGGTAGCCAGCATGCCACCCGTGGAGTGGCCGAGAAGGGTGGCCTTCTGGATGCCGAGCTTTTGCAGGAGCTGATGGGTGTTGATTGCCAACTGCTGAAAGCTGTACTGATAGTGCTCAGGCTTGGTGGAGGTGCAGAAACCGATCTGGTCCGGGGCGATCACTCGGTAGCCGGCCTCGCTCAAGGCCTTGATCGACGCCTCCCAGGTCGCGCCGCAGAAGTTCTTGCCATGCATCAGCACTACGCTGCGACCATTGGCGGGAGCTTTGGCCGGCACGTCCATATAGCCCATTTGCACTGATTGGCCCTGGGACTGGAAATCGAAATATTCGACCGGATAGGGGTATTGGAAACCTTGCAACTGCGGGCCATAGCTTGGGTCTTGCGTGGCTGCCATGGCAGGAAGAGCGCAAGTGGCCAGCAGACCGGTAAGCAGAAACGAGCGTGTCAGCGGCATGGGAGAGCTCCAGAGAAGAGGCTACCGGATGCTGTGTCGGGCGGATTAAGCGGGAATTAACCTGTTACATCCAATGCAGCGTGAGCATCGCCACCACAGCATAACGGGCCGCCTTGGCGATGCTGACGATCAACACAAAACGCCACAGCGGTTCTTTCATCACCCCGGCCACCAGGGTCAGCGGGTCGCCGATGATCGGCACCCAACTGAGCAGCAGTGACCAATGCCCCCAGCGTCGATAGTGGCCGCGGGACTTTTCCAGCTGCGTTGCACTGACCGGGAACCAGCGCCGGTCCTTGAACAGTTCGACCGAACGTCCCAGCAGCCAGTTGACCAACGAACCCAACACGTTGCCCAGTGTCGCAATGCCGAGCAGCAGCCACAGTGAGTAGCTGCCATTGAGCAGCAGCGCGACCAGCACCGCTTCCGATTGCAGCGGCAACAGCGTGGCCGCGCCAAAGGCGCTGAAAAACAGCCCTGCATACCCTGCAAGCATTGATCAGTGGGCCGGGTAGTCGGCTACCACCACATCTTTGCCTTCGCGGGTCAGGCCAATGACTTGATACGCGTCGCTCATGCCGTCCATCTCCATGCCCGGAGAGCCCATGGGCATGCCCGGTGCCGCGATACCCAACAGGTCGCTGCGCTTGCGCAGGGCCAACACCTGCTCAGCGGGCACGTGGCCTTCGACGAATTTGCCGTCGATCACGGCGGTATGGCAGGACGCCAGGCGAGGAGCCACGCCCAGGCGTTGCTTGACCGCGCTCATATCGGTTTCAACATGGTCGTTGACCTTGAAGCCGTTGGTTTCCAGATGGCTGATCCATTTCTTGCAGCAGCCGCAATTGGCATCGCGGTGTACGTCAATCGGGATCAGTTCGGCCGCCTGGGCCAGGGTGGTCATGAACAGGGCGGACAGCAAAGTCAGGCGCAGGGTGGTTTTCATAGACAGGTCCCATCGGTTACGGAGTGCGCAAAGAGGGCGCATTCTCCGCGCTTTTACGCACTAGGTGAGGTGGTTATGTTTCAAAATTATACGCGCACGCGACAGCCACGGAGCTTAGTGCTCGCAACTGTCAGCAAACTGAGAGAAAGATGACAAATTTGTCAGCTCAGGACGACTCCAGGCGCTGCTTGAGTTGGTCCATGGCCTGGTTCGACAGCTCTACCATGCGCGCTTGCAGCGTGGTGAGCTGTAATTCGGTTTCATAGCTGAGCACACGTTTGAACAGGGTGCCGCTGCCATGGGGCTGGAGCAGGTAGTGAATGCAGCCATCGACGGCCAGGGAGGTGAAAACCGTCTTGAACTCCCGGGGCGGCACCGCAATCTGCACGCGGTAGCTCATGGGTACGCGCACCCCAAGCAGGTCGATCGTCTCGGTGAAGCGCTGGCCGGCCGGCAGTGAACCGCTGGTGCCGGTGTCCGCGCTCAAGGATGTGGGGTGCCATTCGTGCCAGCGATCCGGCTGGGTCACGTAGTCGTAGACGGTTTCAATGGGGGCTTGGATATAGCGTTCCTGGCTGATTCGTTCGACACGAACCGGGTGCTCAACTGCATTCATGACACACCTCCTGTGTGGCTAGGAACTGTCAGAATAGTCGCACTCCCGCACAACGCACGGGAGTCACCAGGCTTTTTTCGACGCTTTTTCAGCAGCCGCTATAGCTGATAGTTCTTCAGCTCCCGGGCAATCACCATGCGCTGGATCTCGCTGGTCCCCTCATAGATCTGGGTGATCCGTGCATCACGGTAGTAACGCTCCACCGGGTAGTCCTCCAGGTAACCGTAGCCGCCATGGATCTGCATCGCCGATGAACAGACCTTCTCGGCCATTTCCGACGCAAACAGCTTGGCTTGGGAGGCTTCGGACAGGCACGGCTTGCCAGCACTGCGCAAACGCGCGGCATGCAGGATCAGCAGGCGCGCGGCATTGAGCCGGGTCTGCATGTCTGCCAGCAGGTTGGCCACGCTCTGGTGTTCGATGATGGCCTTGTCAAACTGCACCCGATCACGGGCGTAGGCCAATGCCGCTTCAAAGGCCGCCCGAGCGATCCCCAGGGCCTGGGCGGCGATGCCGATGCGCCCACCTTCCAGGTTGGACAGGGCGATGGCCAGGCCCTTGCCGCGTTCGCCCAGCAGATTGGCTTCGGGCACGGTGCATTGGCTGAGGGTCACGGCGCAGGTGTCCGAGGCGCGGATGCCCATCTTGTGTTCGGTACGGTCCACGGTAAAGCCTGGGGTGTCGGTGGGCACCAGGAACGCAGAGATTCCTTTCTTGCCCAAGTCCGGGTCGGTCACGGCAAACACTATCGCCAGTTTGGCGCGCTTGCCGTTGCTGACAAACTGTTTGGCGCCGTTGATCACCCACTGGCCATCGCGCAGTTCGGCGCGGGTGCGCAGGTTGTGGGCTTCGGAGCCGGCCTGGGGTTCAGTCAGGCAGAAGCAGCCGATGGCCTGGCCACTGGCGAGTTCGGCCAGCCAGGTCTCTTTCTGCGCGGGTGTGCCGTAGTTGAGGATCGGGCCGCAACCCACTGAATTATGGATACTCATCAGTGCGCCGACCGCACCGTCACCCGCAGAGATTTCCTCGACGGCCAGGGCATAGGCCACGTAGTCCACATAGGTGCCGCCCCATTCTTCCGGCACCACCATGCCCAGCAGGCCCAATTCGCCCATCTTGGCCACGAGGCCATCATCGATCCAGCCGGCTTTTTCCCAGGCCTGGGCGTGGGGAGCGATTTCGCCACGGGCAAAGTCGCGCGCCATGTCGCGAATCATTACTTGTTCTTCTGTAAATTCAATATCTTGCATGGCTTAGTTCCCGTACTTCACGAAGTCTTGAAAGAAGCTGTCGACGTGGTTCTGATCCAATGTCGCTAACGTTGGCGGGTTCCAGCGCGGGGATTTGTCCTTGTCGATCAGCAGCGCACGCACCCCTTCGATCAGGTCGCCACGGGCGAACCACTGGCGGTCTAGGTGCAACTCCAGGGCAAAGCAGTTTTCCAGTGCCAGGTGCCGCCCGCGTCGCAGCATCTGCAGGGTGACGGCCATGGCCAATGGGGAACGGGTCTGCATCAGTTGCGCTGTACTCACAGCCCATTCATGGCTGTCGGCGACGGTCACTTGCTGCAGTTGCTCGACAATGCTTGGCACGTCCGGCAGGGCAAAGAAGTGGTCGATGGCCGGGCGTAGGGCCGCCAACGGTGCATCCGGCAATTGTTGTACCGCGAGCTTGGCCAGCAGGCCTTGCAGGTCCTTGAGTGGCGAGTCGTGCCATTGCAGGTCGTCGAGCTTCTGGTCCAGCTCCGCCAACCTGGCGCTGTCCAGGTACCAGTCGGCGAGCCCGCAATACAGGGCGTCGGCGGCGCGGATCTGCACCCCGGTCACGCCCAGGTAAATCCCCAGCTCGCCGGGAATGCGCGGCAGGAAGTAGCTGCCACCCACATCGGGGAAGTAACCGATGGCCACTTCCGGCATGGCCAGGCGACTGCGTTCGGTCACCACCCGCAGGTCGGCACCCTGGACCAGGCCCATGCCACCGCCCAGGACAAAGCCGTCCATCAGCGCGAGGACCGGCTTGCGGTAGTGATGAATGGCCAGGTCGAGGGCGTACTCTTCAACGAAGAAGTCTTCATGCAGCGTGTCGCCGCTCTTGAAGCTGTCGTACAGCGAGCGGATATCGCCCCCGGCGCAGAAGGCCTTTTCACCGGCGCCGCGCAAGACCACGGCGTGCACTTGGGCATCATCGGCCCAGGCGCGCAAATGCGTAGAGAGGCTGCGGACCATGTCCAGGGTGATGGCATTGAGGCCGGCGGGGCGGTTGAGGGTCAGGTGGCCGATGTGGTTGCGTACTTCGGCCAGGACACTGTTCTGGGGGGACTCGGTGCTTGTCGCCTGGGACTGAGCCTGAGCAGTCATCTGTAACTCCCTGCTTTTATTGTTCTTTATCAAAATGTTCGCGGGCGAACCATCTCCGGATCGTACCAGTGCAAATTTGCCCAGTACAAGCCGGAATCGTGCAGGTCATCTTTGCATTTATGCAGGGGGGATTCGATAAAAAGCCAGGGCAGGCGCGTCTAGACCCGACTGGCCAGGACCTGGCCAATGCTGCGGCGGCGGGCATGGTCTTCGGCAATATGGATCAGTTCTTCCAATTCGCTGGGGGTGACGTCGAAAAACTGCTCCATTTGTGCCAATGCCTGTTCCAGGTCTGCAGCGGTGATTTTTGCGTCCACCTGCGGCGACAGTAATGGCACCACGACTGGGGTTTCAGTGGGGCCCTTGGGGTAGCGGGTACGGGTCAGGTTGTTGTAGGCCAACGCCGAGAGCAGCAAGGTGCCGGCTCCCAGCATCACCGGGCCGACTTCCTGCCAGCCCAGGGCGATGGTGGCCGGGTCCGCCAGGACCAGGGTCATGGCCAGACCTCCCGAAGGCGGGTGCAGGCAACGCAGCCAGCACATCAGGATCAAGGCCATACCCGCCGCGAGACAGGCGCTGCCCAGGGTCCGGCCCAAGACGCGGGCCACCAGCAAAGCCACCACACAGGCGCACAGGTAGCTGCCGATGATCGACCACGGCTGGGCGAGGGCACCCGATGACACCGCAAACAACAACACGGCGGAGGCCCCCAACGGGCCCAGCAGGTGCATGGCCACTTCCAGGCCATACACCTGGGCACACAGCCATACGGTAAACAGGGTGCCCAGGACCATGCCGATGGCGGCACGGCTCCATTCGGCGGGGCGGGTATTGATGGCAGCGGGGAACCAGCGAGCGAGCATTGCGGGGCAGTCCAATCGGAAAAAAGGGAGAGGGCAAAAAAAGGGCTTTGCGGTTACCCGCAAAGCCCTTCGAAAGTTCCAACATTTGGGGGAGGAACCGGCGCAGTGTGCCGACCAAAAACTATCGCCGCCAATGCATATTAATGCAGGTTAAGTGCAGTAATTTTGCATCAATACTGTTCATGCCTTGAGCCGGCCTTGCCCAACACCCGTTCGTGGTTCTCTGAATTGATCAGCGACTTCTGCACGCTTTCGCGCAGCTGTGGATCGCTGGCCAATGGCCCTTTGAGCGCGACAAGGGCATCGCGCAATTCCATCAGCCGATCGAGAGGGAACACCGGGATATAGCCGACGTGTACAGGCTCGATAGCAGGGACAACAGGCAATTGCTCATCAGGCACGGCAGCGATCCTCGGAGGCGGGCGGTAACTATGTAATGCAAATGTGAGGCGAGTTTACCGTTGGGGTCATAGGGCCGGTAAGGGAGCCGGTACCGGCATTTACGGATACAAACGTAGGAGCTTTCTTGATAGTTCGTGCTCAGGGTCCAGCCCCGTTCAGGTGCAGGAGCACATAGGTGTTTTTATCGAACTGCCCGGTCAATACCGGTGCCAATGCGCGCCAGCGTGGCTCGTCGAGACGGGTGAAATCCGCCTTGTCCATCACCAGCCACGCCGGTCCCTGGATCAAGGCCAGGTCGGCAGGTGCCTGGGTGAACAGCGGAACCCGGTCACACTCAACGTTGACCATGAACTTGATGGCCTTGGCGTCTTTACCCAGGCCATGCAACACCAACGGCGCTGGCTGTTGCCGGATCAGCGCATGAGCCTCACGGCTAAATGTACGAGTGTCATACAGGCTGCGCTCCAGGGGCTCGACCACCAGAATATAGCTGCTCCACACTGCTAGCACCGCGCAAAACGCCGGGCCTACGGGGTGCAAGCGCCACTTGGCAAGCATTCCGATGATAAAGACCTGCAAGCCGATCAACAGGCCCAGCACGCCCTGGAAATGCTCCAACTGCGCCCCGAAGCGATGGCGCGCCACCAGCAGCGCGCCGATCAACAAGCCCGGGGTTACCGTCCATAATCCCAGCATCAGGCCCCGCAGCCCCTTGAACAGATGCCCATCGGGCCTATGGAACGGGTACGCGGCGATGATCGCCACCATGGGCATCATCGGCAACACATAGCGGGCTTTCTTTGCCTCGGGGATCGACAGCCCCAGCATCACGATCAAACCTGCGGCGATGCACGCCAGCAACAACGGCCACCCGCCATCGCCAGCGCGTCGGCCATTGAGCAGCACCGCCAGCAGCGCGAGCAATGCCAACGGGTACGCCAGGGCGTAGTTGCCCACGGAACTGGTGAAGTAATACCACACGCTGCTGGAGCCTTCGCGACCGTCCATACGCCCGAGGAACTGCATGCGGATTACGTCTTGCAGGAAGGTTTCGCCACCACTGAGCTTGGCCAGCAACAGCAGCAGGCCGACGCACGCTGCCAGCAATGCCAGGGCCAGCAGGCCGACACTGAACAACGGGCGCCACTGGCGGTTGAGCAGGTAATAGCTGCACAACACGCCAGTGGGGATCACCAGGCCGATGGGCCCGCGAATCGCAAAGCCGAGCAATAACAGGAGCAATACCCAGGGCAGGCGCCGGGGGCTGGAGAAATGATCGTGGGCATAGCCCAGGTAGAACACCGCCAGAGTCACCGCCGCCAGCATCTGGTCCAGGGATACCGAGCGGGTTTCGCTGATAAACGTGCTGCTGAGCAACAACAGCGCGATGCTCAGCAGCGCCCAGCGCCGGGAGTAGGGCGCGGTCAGGCGATAGACCAGGGCGACGATGGCCGCCGAAGCGATGGCTGTGGGCAGCCAGGCACTGAAGCGGGTGACGCGCCCCAGAGGCAGCGACAACAGCCAGGTCAACAGGGTCGAGGTGGACAGATAATCGGCATACGGCTGACCATAGGTAGTGGGGAAAAATCCCGGCCCGTGGCGCAGCATTTCCTGGGCGAACAGCACAAAGCGCGAATCGAAGCCGATAATTGCCTGATCCCAATTACCCGCGATAAACAGCAGCAGCGCCAGCAAACCGATGCCCCAGGACTGGCGGCGCAGGAGCCTCTTGTCCACGCCTCAGGCCTCCAGCAACCGTGGTAGCCACTGTTGCTGGGGGATCGGCAAGTCACAGGACTGTCCACGGCCCATCGGGAAGTAATGGAAGCCCTTGCGCGCCAGGCGCTCGGCGTCATACAGGTTACGTCCGTCAAAGATCACCGGCGCCTTGAGGCGTGCGTGCAGCAGGTCGAAATCCGGCGCCTTGAATTGCTGCCACTCGGTGCAAACGATCAAGGCATCGGCGCCGCCCAGGGTCGATTCAGGGGTACCCATCAGCATCAAGCGCGGATCATCGCCATACAGCTTCTGGGTTTCCTGCATGGCTTCGGGATCGAAGGCCCGCACATTGGCCCCGGCGGCCCACAGCGATTCCATCAGCACGCGGCTGGGCGCATCGCGCATGTCGTCGGTATTGGGCTTGAACGCCAGGCCCCACAAGGCGAAGGTCTTGCCGCGCAGTTCGCCTTTGTAGAACGCGCGGATCCGTTCGAACAGTTTGCTTTTCTGCCGCTGGTTGATGGCTTCCACCGCCTCGAGCAGGTCACTGGAGCAGTTGGCTTGCCGAGCGCTATGGATCAAGGCGCGCATGTCCTTGGGAAAGCACGAGCCACCGTAGCCGCAGCCAGGGTAGATAAAGTGGTAGCCAATCCGCGAGTCAGCACCGATGCCCAGGCGCACCGACTCGATATCGGCGCCCAGGTGTTCGGCCAGTTCGGCGATCTGGTTGATAAAGCTGATCTTGGTCGCCAGCATGCAGTTGGCCGCGTACTTGGTCAGCTCGGCACTGCGCACATCCATAAAAATGATGCGGTCGTGGTTGCGATTGAACGGCGCGTACAGGTCACGCATCACTTCGCGCACCTCTTCGCGCTCACAGCCGATGATGATCCGGTCGGGGCGCCGGCAGTCGGCCACGGCAGAGCCTTCCTTGAGGAATTCGGGGTTGGAGACAATATCGAACACCAGCTTGCGCCCGGCCAGGGCCTTGTCGATATGGGCGCGCAGGGTGTCGCCGGTGCCGACCGGTACGGTGGACTTTTCCACCAGGATCACCGGCTCGACACGATGGCGGGCCACCGCATCGCCCACCGACAGCACGTATTTCAAGTCTGCCGAGCCGTCCTCGTCCGAGGGCGTACCGACCGCGATAAACAGCACTTCACCGTGCTCGACCGCGAGCTTTTCCTGGGTGGTAAAGGTCAGCCGGCCGTTTTCCAGGTTTTCCCGGACCAGGCTGGTAAGCCCCGGTTCGAAAATGCTCACATGGCCCTGTTGCAACAGTTGCACCTTGCTTTCATCAACGTCCATGCAGATCACATCGTGACCGATCTCGGCCAATACGGTGGCCTGTACCAGGCCAACGTAACCACTACCAAATACGCTGATTTTCATGGGGTATTCCTGGGGCTTGTGTTGCCGATACGACGGGAGTTGATGGTCAGGACGCCGAGGATGACCAGGGCCACCCCCAAGGTCCGTGACAGTGAAAAGGGTTCGTGGAAACCAGGCAGGCTGGCCGCCAGCAGGTACACCAGGACGTAGCTGATACTCAGCAACGAATAGGCGCGGCCCAGTGGCAAATGCTGCAGTGCGCCGAGCCAGCAGAGCATCGACAGCCCGTAGGCGAGAATCGCCAGGGCCACCACGCCCAGCGCCAGCGGATCCACCGCGGCACTGGCCAGGGCAGTGAGCCAGTCGGCAGGTAATGGCAGGCGCGTCATGCTCCAGCGCATACCCAGTTGGGCCGTGCTGACCAGCGCCACGCTGGATAACGCCAGGGTGAAACCACGCAATCGGCTCATATCTGGCCACCCAGCAGCAGCACACCGGCTATCACCAGGGCCACACCGATCCAGTGGCGACGGTCCACCGGTTCATGGAATACGAAGCGCGCTACCAGGGTGATCAGCACAAAGTTAAGACTGAGCATCGGGTAGGCAATCCCCACCTCCAGGCGCTGCAGCACCAGCAGCCACACCAGCAGGCCAAGCCCCAGGCACAACAGGGCCAGCCACAGCCAGGGCGAGCGCAGTTTAAAGGCCCAGCCCGCAGGTTGGTCACGCCAGCCTTCCACGGCATACTTTTGCGCGATCTGGCCCATGCAGGTCAGCAGGCACGCGGCCAGGAGCAGCAGCAGGGTGATCAAGGCGCCACCTGTGGGAACACCAGGATCACCATGTTGCCTTGCTCATAGCGCTTGCCATCTTTTGGCAATAACTCGACTTCGCGCACTTCACTCTCGCCCTTTACCCGCATCACCACGCCCACCGAGCCCTGCTTGCGGGCCTCGCTCATCCACTGCTGGACTTGCGTGGTGTCGACCCGGCGATTGACGCTGTCGGGGTAGGCAAGGCCATATTTGACTTCGCCCAGGGCGTCGTACAGCGTCACGTCCGGGCGTTTGAGCCGCCACGCCAGGGCCGAGGCGGCGCCCAGGTCATTACTCAGTAAACGGGTGGTGCCTGCCAGCTCTTCGGCGTGGTCGATAATGAACCGGTCCGGGGTCTTGTTATAAACCACCGAGAGCGGCAACGCCGCCGGCACCAGGGCCACCAGCAACCAACTGCCCAGGGCAGGCGCCGCCCACAAACGCAACGGGCGTGCTACCTGCAGCAGGTTGGCGATGATCCAGCCCAGCAGCACGATAAACACCAGCACCAGGCTCAACAGTTCCTGCTGGTGGGCAAAAATCGGCTTCTTCAACTGGAAATACACGATTGCCAGCAGCCCCAGCGCCCCGAGAATCAGGTTGAGCCCGCCATTGACTTGCAACACCCGGCCACGGGCCTGGGCCAATGTGTCCGCCAGGGTATGGCCCATCAGCAATGCCAAAGGCAACAGGCACGGCAGGATATAAGCCGGCAGCTTGCCCTTGCTCAGGCTGAAAAACGCCAGGGGCATCAGCAGCCACAACAACAGGAAGCCGGTCTTGTGCGTGCGCTTTTCCTGCCACGCCTGTTTCAGGGTAGAGGGCAACAGCGCCAGCCACGGCAGACTGAACGCGGCCAGCAACGGCAAGTAGTACCACCAGGCTTCTTCGTGCTGGGCATCTTCACCGGCAAACCGCTGGATGTGTTCGTGCCAGAAAAAGAAGTTCCAGTAGTCGGGCTCCTGGGCATGCACCATCAGCGCCCAGGGCAGGCTGACCACAATCGCCACCACCACCGCGACCACGCCATAGGTCAGCAACTCACGAAAGCGTTTTTGCCAGACCATGTAGGGCAGGGCGATCAACACCGGCAGCAGCCACGCCAGGAATCCCTTGGTCATGAAGCCCATGGCGCAGGCCAGGCCCAGCAATGCCCAGGCGCCCAGGCGGGCGCGCCGGCTGCGGCTGTCGATACACAGCCATAACGCTACGCCGCTGAGGTTGACCCAGAAGCTGAACTGCGGGTCGAGGTTGGCGTAGCCACCCGACATCGCCACACTGACAAAACTCATGTACAGCACAGCGCTCACCAGGCTCTTGCGTGGATCGTTCCACAGGCGCCGGGCCATGAAGTACACCAACAGGATGCTCAAGCCCGTGGCCAGCGCCGAGGCCACGCGCACACCGAACAGGTTCTGGCCGAACACGGCCTGGCCCAGGGCAATCATCCAATAACCGGCCGCCGGTTTTTCGAAATAACGCAGGCCCATAAAGTGCGGTGACGCCCATTTGCCGGTCAGCAGCATTTCCTGGCTGATCTGCGCGTAGCGGCTTTCATCCGGGATCCACAGGCCATGGGTGGCCATCGGCAGCAGGTAACACAGGCCGAAAACCAGCAGGAGCAGGGGTAGCGCCCAACGTCGGATCATGCCTTTTGTACTCCCAGCCAGCCTTCGCGGCCACTGAGTACGCCGCGTGTCAGATGCGCCTGGGGCAGGCTCGCCGGGTCGGCCGGCAACAAATTGCCCAGGGGCTGGAATTGGATGCCGCGCTGCCTGGCCTGGGCAAGCAACTGGCGAAATTCATTGGCCATCAGAATCCCTTCTACTTCTGCGTGGATCGTATAGACGTTGAGTGTCGATTCGGTGAACCGATCAAGAATGAATACATTGAAGTCCTTGGCCGTCACCTGTGGCCCAACCACTTCGTCGAAGGTCGGCAAGTCCACCGGGACCTGTGGCGTACCGGCACTGCCATCGGCGAGGATCGGACGGAACAAGCCGGTGCCGCGACAATCGCTGTTGTAGCGCAAGCCAAAGCCTTGCTTGGCCTGCACCACACGCTCGTCGGCACGCCAGCCGGCGGCAGCGGAACAGTCCACGGGCTCGCCAAGGATTTCGCTCAGGGTGTCGAGCCCACGGCGCACCTGCTCCACCAGTTGTGCATCGCTCCAGCGGCCGGCATTGGCCTGCCAGCCATGGTGATCCCAGGCGTGCAGGCCCACTTCGTGCCCGGCAGCCTTGGCCTGGCGCATCAGGTGCCCCAGGTCGCGGCCAATGGGTTTGCCCGGCCAGGCGGTGCCGGCCAGCAGGATGTCCCAGCCATACAGGCCGGCCGCGTTGGAGCGCAGCATTTTCCACAGGAACTGCGGACGGATCAGGCGCCATAAGTGGCGGCCCATATTGTCCGGCCCGACACTGAAGAAAAACGTCGCCTTGATCCCCGCTTCATCCAACAATTCCAGCAACCGTGGCACTCCATCGCGGGTGCCCCGGTAGGTGTCGACGTCAATGCGCAGACCTGCCTTCATTATTTGCCTGCTTCGCTGGACGGGGCGATTTCAAGCATCGCTTCACGCAGGAAGAAGTCCAGGGTGTTGCCGATGGTCTCGCTCATTTCCACGCTCGGCTCCCAGTTCAGCAGGCGCTTGGCGTTGGCAATGCTCGGTTTGCGGTGCGCCACGTCCTGGTAGCCCGCGCCGTAGAACGCTTTGCTTTCCACTTCGCGAAAGCCTGCAAACGGCGGGAAGTTACCGCGCAACGGGTGAGCCTCGAACTGGCGCAGCAGCTCTTCGCCCAACTGACGGATGCTGGCTTCGTTGTCCGGGTTACCGATGTTGATGATCTGGCCGTTACACGCGTCGTTATCGTTGTCGATAATCCGCGCCAGGGCTTCGATACCGTCGGCAATGTCGGTGAAGCAGCGTTTCTGCTCGCCGCCGTCAAACAGGCGGATCGGCGTGCCTTCCACCAGGTTGAGGATCAACTGAGTAATCGCACGGGAGCTGCCGATACGCGCCGAGTCCAGGCGGTCCAGGCGCGGGCCCATCCAGTTGAACGGGCGGAACAGGGTGAAATTCAGGCCCTTGGCACCGTAGGCCCAGATCACCCGGTCCAGCAGTTGCTTGGACACCGAATAGATCCAGCGCTGCTTGTTGATCGGGCCGACCACCAGGTTGGAAGTGTCTTCGTCGAAGTTCTGGTCCTGGCACATGCCGTAGACTTCGGAAGTCGAAGGGAAAATCACGCGCTTGTTGTACTTGACGCAGTAGCGCACCAACTTGAGGTTTTCTTCGAAGTCCAGCTCGAACACGCGCAACGGGTTACGGGTGTATTCAATTGGCGTGGCGATGGCCACCAGCGGCAGGACCACGTCGCATTTCTTGATGTGGTACTCGATCCACTCGGAGTGAATGCTGATGTCACCTTCCACATAATGGAAGTTGGGATGGCTGCGCAGGCGGTCGATGGCGTCGGAGCCAATATCCAGGCCATAGACTTCGTAGCGATCATCACGCAACAAGCGCTCGGACAAGTGGTTACCGATAAAGCCGTTGACGCCCAGGATCAGCACCCGGGTGCGGCGCGGTTTACCGCCCGACTCGGCGCCGCGCAGGATCGAACCGTCCACCAGGCCCAACTCGTCGGCCAGGGCCGGCCCGGTCAGGTACAGGCCATTGTCATTGCGCTGGCCGAAGTTGATGACCAGGGAGTCTTCACCACAGGCAATGCGCAGCGGGTTGACGCTGATCACTCGGCCTGGCGCCTGGCCTTCGTTGCCCTTGACCACTTCGGCTTGCCACACGATCAGCTTGTGCTCGCCCACCGCACAGAAAGCGCCGGGGTACGGCTGGGTAACCGCGCGTACCAGGTTGAACAGTTGCTCTGCGGGCTTTTGCCAGACGAGCTTGCCGTCAGCCGGTGTGCGGCGGCCAAAGCAGGTGGCCTGGCTTTCGTCCTGGGCGGTTTCGCTCAATTTGCCCTGGGCCAGTTGCGGCAACGCATCGCGCAACAGCTGAGTCGCCGCTTCACGCAGTTTGGCGTGGAGCGTCAGGCCGGTGTCGCTGCGCTCAATCATGACTGTTTGCTGGGCGAGGATCGCGCCGGCATCGGCACGCTTGACCATACGGTGCAGGGTCACGCCGGTTTCGGTTTCACCGTTGACCAACACCCAGTTGGCCGGGGCACGACCACGGTATTTAGGCAGCAGCGAACCGTGCAGGTTGAAGGCGCCCTGGCGCGCGGTAGCCAGCAGCGCCTCGCCCAGCAGATTGCGGTAGTAGAAGGAGAAGATGAAGTCCGGGTTCAGCTTGGCGACACGCTCGACCCACAGCGGGTGGTTGGCGTCTTCTGGCGCGTGTACCGGGATGCCGTGGCGGGCGCACAGTTGAGCGACCGAGCCGTAGAAGGTGTTCTCCTTCGGATCATCAGCATGGGTAAACACGGCAGCAATTTCGTAACCCGCATTGAGCAGGGCTTCAATGCCCGCACAGCCAATGTCGTGGTAAGCGAAGACAACAGCTTTTGAACTCATGACGAAACCTGACTGGAAGAGGAAGTGGAAGACGGGGAGGAGGGCAGGCCATCGACGATGACCACCGGTGCAGGTGCTGCCGGCTCGTTGCGCAGCACCTTTTCAATAAAGAAACGTGGGCGGGCACGTACATCGCTGTACATGCGTCCCAGGTATTCACCCAACAGGCCCATGCCGATGAACTGGCCGCCGGTAAACACAAACAACACGGCAAACAGTACGAACAGGCCGTCACCGGCCCAATCGGCACCGAAGACCAGGCGCATGACGATCAGGGCAAACGCAAACAGCATGCCCAAAGCCGCCAGGCTGAAACCGACGATGGACAGCAGGCGCAAGGGCGTGGTGGTCATGCAGGTCAGCAGGTCGAACATCAGGCTGATCAGGCGCATGGCGCTGTATTTGGATTCGCCATGTTCGCGCTCGGCGTGGTGTACCAGGATCTCCGTGGTATGACGCGCAAAGCCGTTGGCCAGGATCGGGATAAAGGTGCTGCGTTCACGGCAGGCGAGCATGGCGTCGACGATGGTGCGCCGGTAAGCACGCAGCATGCAGCCATAGTCAGTCATGGCCACGCCGGTGGAGCGCTGCACCGCCAGGTTGATCAGGCGCGAAGGCCAGCGGCGAAAGGCCGAGTCCTGGCGATTGTTACGCACCGTGGCAACCACGTCGTAGCCCAGGGCTGCTTGCTCGACCAGGCGCGGAATTTCTTCCGGCGGGTTTTGCAGATCGGCGTCGAGGGTAATCACCACCTCGCCCCGGCATTGCTCAAAGCCCGCCATGATTGCCGCGTGCTGACCGTAGTTGCGGTTAAGGATCACCGCGACCACGTGGCTGCCGGGCTCGCTTGCCGCGTCTTCCAGCAGTTGCGCGGAACTGTCGCGGCTGCCGTCGTCCACCAGGATGATTTCGTACTCATAGGCCAACTGCTCGCACGCAGCACGGGTGCGCCGCAGCAACTCGGGCAGGCTCTGTTCTTCGTTGTAGACCGGGATAACGATCGACACGCAATGAATAGGGTAGGGTTTCAAAGATTCATGACCTCGGGTTAGAGCAACTTGGCGCGTAGAGATGACAACAAACAGCAGATGAAAGTGCGGGCACTGCAATAAAAAACAGCCGATGACAAAGCCATCCTCAGTAAAGCCCATGACCGCCAAAGGTAAAGCATTATCAACGGGTTAGTCAGCAAAACGCGGCATACCCTCAAGTATTAGGGCCAAGGTTAAGCGCAAATTTGTCCAGCGAATATGAAAGGCGGATGAAAAACTCGTTTATTTGTTGGGCAGACAGCTAGTGTTCAGCTAGACAATTAAGAAGACAGACAAACGATAACTGTTTGCGCTGTAATCCTTATCTGTAAGTGTTTTAGTGCGCGATCACCGCGAATTAATCGGGTTTTCAATCCGCATTTTGCAATGTTGCAGGGCCGCAGGCGCCTGCGCAGGATGAGCCCTGGTTTGGTATGCAGCGCCGACCTGCGTTAGACTCGACGCTCGCCAAACCACTAAATATCGATACTAAACATAGGCTTAGTATCACTATTTAATCTCAAGGCCGATCTGTTTTGACTGAGATTTCCCGCAACCCGCTGACCCTTTATCTCTCACGCCTGGCGCCTTCCAGCCAATTGACCATGCGCTACGTGCTGCAGGATGCCGCCGACCGCCTGGGTTTCGAAGAGATCAATCTGGAAGATATCGACTGGCATCTGTTGCAGCCCGAACACGTGATGGCGCTGGTCGCCGTATTGCGCGAAGACGGGTACGCGCCCAACACCTCATCGCTGTACGTCAACGCCGTGCGCGGGGTGATGAACGAAGCCTGGCGCATCAGCCTGATCAGCCAGGAACACTTGCTGAAAATGCGTTCGGTCAAGGCCAGCGCCGGCACGCGCTTGAGCCAGGGACGCAACCTGCGTCGCACCTTGATCCGCGAACTGATGGACGTCTGCGCCGCCGATCCCCGACCGCAGGGCCTGCGGGATGCGGCAGTGATCGGGATCCTCTACGGCTCGGGAATGCGCAAGTCGGAGTCAGTCAACCTCGACCTGGCCCAGGTGAATTTTCAAGAGCGCAGCCTGCGGGTGATCGGCAAGGGCAATAAAGAGTTGGTCAAGTACGCACCGGCCTGGGCGTTTGCCAAGTTGCAGGCGTGGCTGGAGTTTCGCCGTGAGCACTTAAAGGAAGGAGAGCAGGACGATAACTTTCTATTCAACCGCATCCGCCGGGGCAGCCATATCACCCGCGAACGTATTACCAAGCATGCGATTTACTACATCGCCCGCCAGCGCGGCGAACAGGTGGGAGTGAAGATCATGCCCCACGATTTCCGGCGCTCGTTTATCACCCGGGTAATCGAGGAACATGATCTGTCGATCGCCCAGAAACTGGCACACCACACTAATATCCAGACCACCGCCAGCTACGATGTGCGTGATGACAACGAGCGGCGGCGGGCGATTGATCGGTTTGACCTGTGACTTTTCAAATCAGCCTTGCAGGCATGCATCACTCAGGCGCACGTAGTCCAACCCATGGCTCACGCCCTGGCTGTCGAGGTAGACCATATGGCTTTTGACCGGGCCACACTCGGTAGAAGGGTCGGTGCTGATCTGCACAACCTTGGCGATATCCAGGTTCTGGGAGTAGTCGTAGGCCTGGACAGCCGGACTTGAGGGGCTTTCTCCCTGAGCCAAGGCCAAAGTGCTGAACACGCTTAATAAGGCAACAATCAGGTAACGCATGACAACCTCCAACGCCACGACAGTGGCGACTGACTATGGTTGTTATGTTACGAGGCCTGTGGCCTGAGGCTGAAAGCATGCGTGACGATAGCGTGAATCAGCTAAATCGATAGGGGCAGGGTGGCTGCGATTTACTGGCGGCTCGGCAACATTGAATATAACTAAACTAAACAATCATTTAGTTTAGTTATATTCAATGGTAATAAATGAAGGGCTAGGGTGCCTTCTTGTCATCACCACCAAAAGTAACGCTTTTATGCACGAAATATCCGACGACTCCCCAGCGTTCGTCATCATCACGCAAAATCACTTTCTCCTTGACGGAGGTCGTGGCAAACGTCGAGGCAAACTCGATGACAGCATAGTGTCCCGCAGGGGCGTCAGGCATCTGATCGGTAAAACCAAAGCCCAGGGGTTCTCGCTTGTTGAATGAGCCAAATCCAATACGCAAGGCCTTGAGCCCATTGACCCAGACAGGCTCGGGGATTTTCGCCTGGAACGTCGGGCTGACCACGGACCAGGTCATGTCAGCTTTACCAGCATCAAGCAAAACCAGAAACGCCAATGCCGCATCGAATATCTGTTGCTGCTGTAGCTGCGTACCAGGGTCGGACGCCGTGACCTTGGGCGTGCTCTTGTTGAAACTGACATCGCAACCGCTGAGCAACGCGGCGCTGAGCAACACGACGGCAAATAGCTTCATGCAAAACCTCCCGGGCCCCGACATCCGTTGGGACGAGTAAAGATGAGCATTGGAAGAGTTGCCATTGGCCTGGGGAAAAATACGAGGGGGATGGTCCGTGATTTTCCAGGGGTACGCCTGGTGTGGGGATATATGATACTACGCATAATGTATATTATGTTAAATCAAAGATTAGACTGCCTGGGTTTCTCTCCTCAAACGACAACCCTACTGCCACAGAAGAGATTTCCCGCCAAGGTTTATTGGTAGTCAATGGTAAAGGTCATGGCCGCATTGGCCGGCCCACCCCTGACGGTCGCTGCGGTTTGCAGGTAGCGCGCCTTCAACGCAATGCTGTAGCTGGCGCCCTCGACTGCCGTGGGTACGATACCGCTGGGCAACAGCGTTTGCAGAGCCAGCGGCGTGCCCAGGTTGTCTGCAATCTGGATACCCACGCCCGTGGCCTCAGGCGTGCCACGGTTGAGTTTCAAGACATTTGGCTGGGTGGCATCAACCCCCGCAGTCGGGTCGAGACGGTACTTGATGCTGTTCGCCGTCCCGCTGCCGTCACTGCTGCTGTAGACGCCGTTGAACGCCGGGCAGTTGTTGAGTGCCAGGGTAAAATTGGTCCAGGCCGTGCCCGTGCCGACGCCATTGAACTCAGCCACCGTATGTGTGCCCATGGGCACGTTGACGTTTGGGGTCTGGCAAGTTCGGGCAACGATCGACAACGCGCCGGTGATGCTCACATTGGCAATAGGAAACGTGGCGGCAGTCATACCGCCGCCAACACTGGCAACATATTGCGCTATCGGCAAAGACGCACCCTGGACTGTGCCTGCAGCAACGGTTGGCGCGGTCTTGATGAGCTGCAGTTCAAGCGTATTTGCCGCGTTCAGGCCACCGCTATCCTGGCGCACACCGTAGATTGCGGAATTGCTATAAGGCGCGATTCCGTGATCGCCTTTGATTAACACGCCCAAACCGCTCACGCCTGTTTCGTAGACCTTACCTGCCATCTCCCCAGTGGCCCACAAACTCAATGCAGGTGTGTTGCTATAGCTGATGCTCCGGTCGTACTTGGCGTAGCTGGAACCACCTGTCGCGTAGCACACAATGAAGTTGTTGATAGCCATTTTCTGTCGATACACCACCGCACCTACTGGCACATCACGGCCGATGGTGATGCTCTGTACCCTCAATGCCATGACCGGCGTGACCAATGCATTTCGGACATAGCACGTGCCAGCCGCGTGTACGGTCATTGTGCTGCCCCCTAAAGCGATTCCAACAGCGATAACACGCAGGGCTCTGTTTGTGTTCATGGGGCTACCTTCGCGATTTTGACGGACGGCGTGCACAGCACCGCCGTGGGATGCAATTCAGGATCATCAGCCACCTTTGCTGGCAACGTGACGACACACTGTTGGCCGGCCTCGGCCCCCCAATTGATCAACAGCTGTGATGTGCCCTCCTTGACCCGTGCATACAGCTGGCCACCTTGCCCGACCGTACCCACCGAACCACCGGCAGCGTCACTCACCGTGGCGCCAAAGGGCAACAGCGAGCCGTCCTCCAGACGCACCGTGAGCAACCACGCCTGGCCATGTTGTGTGCCGTACTTGACCATCACGACGGCGCCGGCCCGTGGAGCGATTTGCTGGCTGGTTTCACTCAGCTCAATGTTTTGCGAAATTCCCAGTGGGTCGATGGCTAGCTCATTGAGCTCATACGGCCGTAAATAGGTGACCACGGCGTTACCACGATCATCGAGCTTGATCCCCGGGTAGCCGACCACCTTGGCGCCTTCCGCGCCAGGCGCGCTGAGAATCGCCATGGTCTCACCGGCATTCGGGGTAAACGTGATGCCGCCCGGGTGCGCCACAACCGAGCCATTGGCACTTAATGACAGGCTGTTATAGCCACCGCCCTGGCTGTAGGACGCCCCCACCACTGCATCGCTGCCGGTGTACTGGCCATTCACCGAACCTGTCGAGGTGGCGCTGGCACCGTCATGGCCGGCAGTCACGCCGTAGGTGTACTGGCGGTCTGCGCCGGCACTGCCGCTGAGGCTCGCTTGTTCGCTGTAGCGGCCATCGGTGTTACGACCAAACATCGTGGACAGTTGCGGCGAATTGCCCGGTGAGCCGAAATCCAGCGGCATGCTGATGGTAAGCAACAGGTTGTTCTGCAAGGCGCCTCCGTCAACCCGGCTGCGATTGGCGCTGAGGTTATAGCTGACCTTGCCCAGCTGTTTGTTGTAGCTGAATTGGTATTGCACATCGCTGCCGCTCTGGGTCCAGTAATCCTGGGTAAAGCCACTGATGGCCAGTTGGCCCCAGTCGCCAAGGTCCTGGTTGGCCGTCAATGACAGGCGGCTGCGCGGGTGTGCGATACCTACGGCACTGTATTGGCCCTCCTGGGCAGCCAGCGTCTGGACGGCGGTATTGAGGTCCATGAAGCCGCTGGTTGAAAAACGGTAAGTGGCCACGGTGAAGTGGGTGCCGGTGCGGGTGATGTCTTTGCTGTAGGACAGGCGAACGCTTTGCCCATTGACCGAGCCGGTTGCCAGCCGCGTCTGCGCCTGGGTCACGTCAAGCGCCATCGAACCAAACGAAGTGCCCACTGCCAGCCCGGCCAGCGCAGCCCCATAGTCGGTGCTGGCTTGCATGCCGCCATAACCGGTGAACAGGTTGCTCAGGCCATATTGAACGGTGCCTTGCATCAACCGAACCTGGCGGCTCGCAAAAGTGTTTCGGGTCTCCCCTGCCGTCATGCTGTAACGCAGGGTGCCTGGGCGCAGCAATTGGCTGACCGGGGCGTAAGGCACGGTAAAGCTTTGGGTACTGCCATCCGCTTCGGTGACCGTGACACTCAAGTCGCCGCCGTAACCCGTCGAATACAAGTCGTTGATCGCAAACGCCCCCGGCGCCACCATGGTTTCGTACAACAGGTTGCCGTTCTGGCGGACGGACACGCGCGCAGACGTGCGGGCAATGCCACGAATCACCGGCGCATAGCCGCGCTGGGATTCGGGGAACATGCGGTCGTCGGTATTCAGCTGCAGGCCACTAAAGCCCACCGTATCGAAAATCTCGCCGCTGGTGTTGGACTCGCCCAGCGTGAGTTGGCTTTTAAGCGCGGTGACATCGTGCTGAGCATAGGTGTTCAGGCTTTGATAGTCCTGACCGGTCTGGCCCTGCCACGTCAGAGAACCGTTGTGACGCAAGCGCCAATCACCCAGGTTAAAGCCTGCGTTCAAGCCGAGGTAGGCAGAATCATAATTGCCGCCACGCGTCTGGTTATGGTTGGCGTTGAAGTAGTACCTGGGGCGAAGAAACGCCATCGGCGAGGAATGCCGCGGCGTGATCGTCTTCCGCGTCGGAGGAAATGTACTCGTAGTAGGCGCCGTCTTCAGCCACACCAACCAATTGACCGTGGCTTTCGTAGAAGCCCTCAATGATCAGTTGTGGCTGGTCGGGATCAGTCCCTTCAGTGGCTACATGCAGGTCATTGCCCACACGCTTGATGGTCAGGTTCTCGGGAGCCACTGGTTTATCAGTGCCTTCGGCGAGGATGTACTTACCATCCTTGACCGCCTTGATGCGAACCGGGTCGCCTTGTTTGGTGGTGCGAAGCTCCACCGATTCGGTAATCGTTTTGCCGTCCACTACGGCGACGTTCACTGCGTTTGTGTTCACTGTGATGCCTTCATTCGTCAGATTGGTCACCGCGCCGGAGAGCCGGCACGTCCTAATTATCCAAGGCCCGTCCATTTAGGAAATAGGCCTGGGGATAGGCTGAATGTTGAACTTCACTGACCGTTGTCGATATGAGACATGTCCCAAAACCCAGAATAGTCCTACAAGCATTACTGTAATTATTGCAGTCAAATGCCGTTCTTCATTCGCGGATGCCTTAGTTCGGCATTAACAGTTACACCTACATTGATCGCGCAACAATAAAACCTAGATTATTCGAATTTGAGACAAGTCCTACATTGGCAGTGCAGGGTTCTGAGTGAGCCTAAAAAGGTAACGCTCACCTCAAATAGCGCGCCCAGCCTCTGATCCGGGTAGACCTATCGCTCGGATGGCCGCTTTCACATAATCAGCCAGGAACTCCCAATGAAGGCCCTCATTCGCCTTAATGCACTCACCCCTCGACAGTTGGTGTGCAGCCTCTTCGCCACCAGCGCATTATCATTCTCGGTCCAGGCTGCGGAACTGACCCGAGACAATGGTGCTGCCGTCGCAGACAACCAGAATTCACAAACCGCCGGGGCCAATGGTCCGGTGTTGCTGCAAGACGTAAACCTGATCCAGAAACTGCAACGCTTCGATCGCGAACGCATCCCCGAGCGCGTAGTACATGCCCGTGGCACCGGTGCCCATGGGGTGTTTACCGCCACCGACAGCCTCGGATTGCTGACCAAGGCCAAGCTGTTTACCTCAGGCACGGTCACTCCGGTATTCGTGCGGTTCTCATCCGTGGTCCACGGCAACCACTCCCCGGAAACCCTGCGCGACCCTCGCGGTTTTGCCACCAAGTTCTACACCGCCGACGGTAACTGGGATTTGGTAGGCAATAATTTCCCGACTTTTTTCATCCGCGATGCGATCAAGTTTCCTGACATGGTCCATGCATTCAAACCCGACCCGCGCACCAATCTTGACGATGACTCCCGTCGTTTCGACTTCTTCTCCCATGTACCTGAAGCCACCCGAACATTGACAGAGTTGTATTCCAACGCAGGCATCCCGGCCAGTTATCGGGAAATGAATGGCAATGGCGTTCACGCCTACAAGTTCGTCAATGACAAGGATGAAGTGCATTACGTCAAGTTCCACTGGAAGAGTCTGCAGGGCACCCGTAATTTCACACCCAAAGATGTCGCTCGGGCGCAAGGAGCAGATTACAGCCATATGACCCAAGATCTGGTCAGCCATATCAGCAAGGGTGATTTCCCGAAATGGGACTTGTATGTTCAGGTACTCAAGCCGCAAGAGCTGGGCAACTTTGAGTTCGATCCCCTTGACGCCACGAAGGTCTGGCCGGACGTAGCACTTCGCAAAGTTGGGCAGATGGTCCTGAACCGCAATCCTGCCAACGTGTTCCAAGAAACCGAGCAAGTCGCGATGGCCCCCTCCAATCTGATTCCGGGCATCGAGCCATCGGAAGATCGCCTTCTACAGGGCCGGCTGTTTTCCTACGCCGATACCCAGATGTATCGCCTGGGTGCCAATGCACTGTTACTGCCAATCAACACGCCGAAAAATGTCATCAACAATGGCAACCAGGACGGGGCGATGAACGTAGCCAGCACCACGACAGGCATCAACTACCAGCCAAGTCGATTGTTGCCGCGTGAAGAGTCTACCCAGGCTCGTTACAGCATGCTGCCCCTGTCGGGCAGTACCCAGCAGGTCAAAATCCAGCGTGAGCAGAACTTCAAGCAAGCGGGCGATCTGTATCGCTCATTCAGCCACAAAGAACGCCAGGATCTGATCGAAAGCTTCGGCAACTCACTGGCCAGTGCCGACGACAAGAGTAAGCACAAAATTCTGTCTTTCCTCTACAAGGCTGATCCGGAGTACGGCACTGGCGTCACTAAGATCGTCAAAGGCGATCTGTTTCGCGTTCAGTCATTGGCCTCGAAATTGTCCGACTGAGCAACTGTTCCGCTGCCCGTAACGGGCAGCGACGACAGCTTCGAACAAGGTAATCGCCATGCCCAATAAACAATTGAAAATACTCGTCGCAGACTCCAGCTTGCCGAGGCTGGTCCAGATTGAAAAATACTTGAACAGACTGGGTTACTACAGGGTCCTCGCCTTGCAAAGCTCCGAAGACCTTCGGCTGATGAGTCATAGCCTTATCGACTATTTTGATGTGCTGATTGCAAACAAGGCGCTGGCATCGAATATTAAAACCACCTCTGCATCACTGCTCCAGCCCATATCCCACAAAACAAACCCTACGCTGTTGTATGACTGCCTGGATTCCCCACCTGATATTGAACTTGTACAACACTTTATGGCAGAAATCGATCCGCCCTCCCCTTGGGCGTGTTTGAAAGATCTGGCGTGGATAAAAGGTCCGAACAAAGAGCGCGGTAAATGATAGTCGGCAGACCGTGTCATGATTAAGAACGCCTGCTTACCATTTATCATCGTCTGGGGCTTGGGTCTTGCTGGATGTACCCGATCGACGATACATCCCGACCTCATAGAAGCACGTGAGCTTTTTACACAACTACAAAACAAACCCGAGTCGTTCACCGTGGCCGTCAGCGAGGTCAAGGCAGCCTTTGCCGTTCTTATCCAAGCAGACCTGTTATCCAACACTGATATTGACTCACCTGATGTCAGTCGACTGTCACAGCTTGCCATACATAAAATAGCACTTGCCGAACAGGTGATAGCCGCGTGTAACCCTGAATGCCTCAGTCAATGGATAAGAGACAGACGCAGCACACACTGACTCATTAACTGGACGTGAGTAGAGTGACGCGGGATGAAGCCACAGAAAGGATTGGAACAAGCCAATATAAAAAGCTCGCAAGCGAGCTTTGGGGAGGGGTTACCAAACATTAAAAACAATCAGAACACATGCGAATATTTATTCGGGGATTATTATGATTCAGTAAAAACGCTTCGCGGAAAAATAACTCTTACTCCAGTATTGATTACTCAATGAATCGATACGGACACTTTTGCCTTTTCTAGGGGCATGAATAAACCGATCATCACCAATATAAATCCCCACATGCCTCATTCGGCTACCACCATTGTGCTGGAAAAAAATGGCATCTCCGGTTTTCAAATCATCACGAAAAACCGTTGTGGCCGTAGAGTTGAGCATCGAGGATGTTGTTCGGGGGATCTTAATTCCCACTTCACTGCGAAACAGATAAAAAAGTAATCCGCTGCAGTCGAACCCCTTACTCTCTGAGATGCCACCCCACTGATAAGGCGTACCAATCAATTCATGAGCACGCCTTACCAGACTTTCCATATAACCTGAAGTGTCACGCTCAACACCCTGGTGCTGGCTGCCCTCCGCCGATCCAATAGGGAAGTTTTGTTTTGTCGAAGCGAATAAATAATCAGAAAACAAATAGCTGAACACTATAGCAACAGTAAACTTTGACACTTTACACACCGTAAAAATTGAGCGCATGCTGGCTGGGAGTGCAATAGTATTTATGAGGCAGGCACCATAAAATAAGATTTGTCTCAGTCAGTCCTACGGATAGATCTGAGGCGACAGACGGGGCTCTTCTGCTGAGTGCCCGATGGCAAGATTGGGCATCACCTGGCCAACCATCCGAACGCCTGGCACACAGTCGACGATCATCTCGATGGTGATGCCGATTGTTCTCGGCGGTGTTAGTTGCAGTCGAGTCTTACCGTGACGTCAACCACCGTCAATGAACGTCTACCAGAAACTCTTTCTTGAAAAAACAGAAAACAACTTACTTAATAGCGTGCATTTAATTCAATCAGGGTTCCTCATGGCCAATCACGATCTGCGCTTTACCCCCGACCTCGACCCGGACTCCATCTCCTCCGATGTCATCGGTTTCAACGGGATTCTCGTCTCCACGCAAATCCCCACCCGCGCCGACGGCAGCCTGGAGCTGGGCGATATCACCTCGCAAAGCGAATGTACCCTGCAAGCACTCAAGGTCGCCCTTGAGCGCGCTGGCAGTTCCATCGACCGGGTAATGCACTTGACCATTTACCTGACCGATATGGCCGACCGTACCGCCTTCAACGAGGTGTACAAACGTTTCTTCGCCAAACCCTGGCCGGTGCGTGCAGCCGTTGGCGTGGCTTCGCTGGCGGTTGAGGGGATGCGAGTAGAAGTCACGGCAATGGCAGCCATGGGCTAAGTCCAGCGCACTATTTCAGGCGAATCACGGCTACAATGCGCCCCTCAACCGTGACAAGCCTGACTAAAAAACTATGTCCTTGCCCAAGCATCATCTGGAATTGCTCAGCCCTGCCCGCGATGTCGCCATCGCGCGCGAGGCTATCCTGCACGGCGCCGACGCCGTGTATATCGGCGGCCCAAGCTTCGGTGCGCGCCACAACGCCTGCAACGACGTGAGCGAGATCGCCCAACTGGTGGAGTTCGCCCGTCGTTACCACGCCCGGGTGTTCACCACCATCAACACCATCCTGCACGATGACGAACTGGAGCCGGCGCGCAAGCTGATCCACCAGTTATACGATGCCGGCGTCGATGCGCTGATCGTCCAGGACCTGGGGGTGATGGAGCTGGATATCCCGCCCATCGAACTGCATGCCAGTACCCAGACTGACATCCGCACCCTGGCCCGGGCCAAGTTCCTCGATCAGGCCGGGTTCTCCCAACTGGTACTGGCCCGCGAGCTGAACCTGCAGGAAATCCGTGCGATTGCCGATGAGACCGAGGCCGCCATCGAGTTCTTCATCCATGGCGCGTTATGCGTGGCGTTTTCCGGCCAGTGCAATATTTCCCATGCGCAGAATGGCCGTAGCGCCAACCGTGGCGACTGCTCCCAGGCCTGCCGCCTGCCCTACACCCTCAAGGATGACCAGGGCCGGGTCGTGGCCTTTGAAAAGCACCTGCTGTCGATGAAAGACAACAACCAGAGCGCCAACCTGCGCGCCCTGGTGGATGCAGGCGTGCGCTCGTTCAAGATCGAGGGCCGCTACAAGGACATGGGTTATGTGAAAAACATCACCGCCTATTACCGCCAGCGCCTGGACGAGATCCTCGAAGACCGCCCGGACCTCGCTCGCGCTTCCAGCGGCCGTACCGCGCATTTCTTCCTGCCGGACCCGGAAAAAACCTTCCACCGTGGCAGCACCGACTACTTTGTCAGTGACCGCAAGATCGATATCGGCGCCTTCGACACCCCGACCTTTACCGGCCTGCCGGTAGGCATGGTGGAAAAGGCCGGCAAGCGCGACTTGCAGGTGATCACCCATGAGCCGCTGTCCAACGGTGATGGTCTCAACGTGCTGATCAAGCGTGAAGTCGTGGGTTTCCGGGCCAATATCGCCGAGCCCAAGGGTGAGTTCGAGGAAGACGGTGAGAAACGCTACCGCTACCGCGTCGAGCCCAACGAGATGCCGGCGGGCCTGCACCAACTGCGTGCGAACCACCCGCTCAATCGCAACCTGGACCATAACTGGCAGCAAGCGTTGCTCAAGACGTCGGCCGAGCGGCGGATCGGCGTGTCCTGGCAGGCCAGCCTGCGTGAAGATCAACTACAACTGACCGCCACCAGCGAAGAAGGCGTGAGTGCCAGCACCACCCTGCCCGGCCCGTTCGGCGTGGCCAACAAGCCGGAGCAGGCGCTGGACACCTTGCGTGACCTGCTTGGCCAACTGGGCACCACCCAGTATCACGCCACGGCGATTGAACTGGACGCACCGCAGGCGTACTTCATCCCTAACTCGCAACTCAAGGCCCTGCGCCGTGACGTGATCGAGGCGTTAACCATCGCCCGTGTCGAGGCTCATCCCCGTGGTGGCCGCAAAGCTGAAACCACACCGCCGCCGGTGTATCCGGAGTCGCACCTGTCGTTCCTGGCCAACGTCTATAACCAGAAGGCACGCGACTTCTATCATCGTCATGGCGTGAAGTTGATCGACGCGGCCTACGAGGCCCACGAAGAAACCGGTGAAGTGCCGGTGATGATCACCAAGCACTGCCTGCGCTTCTCCTTCAACCTGTGCCCCAAGCAGGCCAAGGGCGTGACCGGCGTGCGGACCAAGGTCGCACCGATGCAACTGATCCACGGTGATGAAGTGCTGACGTTGAAGTTCGACTGCAAGCCTTGTGAAATGCATGTGGTGGGTAAGATCAAGGGGCATATCCTTGACTTGCCGTTACCGGGCAGTGGCGTGCAGCAGGTCGTGGGGCATATCAGCCCTGCCGATCTACTCAAGACCATTCCTCGCGGCGCCCACTAGTTATCTTTCTTGATGGGCGATAGGGCGATCCCGCGCAGCAGGGTTTGTTTGACCTGCTGTACAGGATTGCTTGTTCAGCCAAAAGCGTTGCGGCATTAACGCAAGCGTTTGTTCCACAACCGTTGGACTCTGCTGTGCTTCATGCGCCACCACCAGCCACGCTGCAACCCCGCCGCCGCCAGCAGAATCGCCGCCACGCCCAGCCACTGCACCCAGCCCAGGCGATGCCCGTAGGCAACCCAGTCAACCAGAATCGCGGCAATGGGATAGATGAACGACAGCGCCCCGGTCATCGCCGTCGGCAGCTTTTGGATCGCGCCGTAAAGCAACACGTACATCAAGCCGGTATGCACCACACCCAACGTCAACAGCGCGGCCCAAGCCTCAACGGGGGCCGATAGACTCTGCCACGAGACCAGCGGCGCCAGCAGCACCGCGCCGGTACTCACTTGAATCAGGGCCATCAGGTGCGGTGGCACGGCCTTCAAGCGCTTGATGATCAGCGCCGCGATGGCATACAAAAACGCCGCCCCCAATGCCAGCGCCACACCCACCCGGTAATCCCCACCACTGCCGGGTTGTTCGCCATGCGCGGTGACAATGGCCAGCATTCCTACAAACGCCAGGCTGAGCCACGTCAGCTTTTGCAGGGTGATTTTTTCGCCGAGAAACACTGCCGCGAGCATCACCAGCATAAACGGTTGAACGTTGTAGACCGCCGTACTGATGGCGATGGAGGCCTTGTCATAGGAAGCAAACAACAACAGCCAGTTCCCGACGATGGCCACACCGCTGAGCATGGCCCAGCCGAGTGTCGAGTAACTCAACAGTTCAACGCGCAGATAGCCCAGCAGCCAGCACACCAGCAGCAGGGTCAAGGCACCCATCACACAGCGCCAGAACACCACCTCGATCACCGGCACGCCAGAGACCAATACAAACCAGCCGATCGTGCCAGAGATCAGCATCGCACCGACCATTTCCCACGAACCGCGACGCATCAATTTGTCCATGAACAAGCTCCTCGGATGAGGCTTGATTATGGCAATCTGCGTTAATCCGCCTCCAGCCCTTCAAAAAGGCAAAAGCGCGTGATCACCTATTCTTATTAGGCAAGTTGGCCAATTTTCTTTTGGAGACCGCGATGATTGACCTGATCGACCAACAACTGATTGCAGCCTTGATGGACGACTCACGCTGTTCGCTAAAGACCCTGGCAGGCATTACCGGCCTGTCCTCGCCCAGCGTTGGCGAGCGCCTGCGACGCCTGGAAGAGCGCGGCGTCCTCAAGGGCTACACCGTGGATATCGACCCGAAACACTTTGGCTACCTGCTGCAAGCCATCGTGCGTATCCGTCCCCTGCCCGGCCAATTGCAGGAGGTGGAGCGGCAGATCCAGGCAATCGCGCAATTTACCGAATGCGACAAGGTGACCGGCGACGACTGCTTTATCGCACGCCTGCATGTGCGCACCATGGATCAGTTGGATACCTTGCTTGACCGCCTCAACGCCTATGCCGAAACCAACACCGCCATTGTCAAGAAAACCCCGGTCAAGCGCCGGCTGCCGCCGTTGTCAGATGGATGATGGGGGATTTGCACTACGATGCCTGCGTCAGCTGTGCCATCATGTTGCAATTACGCTTAAGGCTCTTCACGGATGATCGGTTTGTCCAGTCAATTTAATTTGTTCATCACCACGACGCCTACAAAAGACGTCATCGACTTCCATCTCCAGAACGAGCGTGGGGCCCAAGTGGCGTACCACCAGGCGGATCTGCGCCAGTTGGGGGCAAGCCTAAAGCGTGGCCTGTTCGACCTGCGTGACTACCTGGATCAGTACGTTGCGGCAAGCGAGCAATCCCTGGCGATTGCTGACATTGGTGTCGCTATTGCCCAACATTTGTTGGGCCCGCAGATTTTCGAAAAGCTACAGCAGGGGCATCATCAACGCACACTGTGCGTGCACTTGCCGGCGGTGACCGGGGAACAAGACAGCCTGGCCGCCACGATGGCCCGCGTCGCCTGGGAAATCGCCCGGCCCGACGCCCTATCGAAGACCCTGGGTGAGCATAATCTACTGGTGCGGGTCACCCACACCCTCGCACACAAGCCCTCCTCACCGGTCCCCCTGAGACCCGATGAAGCACTGCGCGTGCTGTTTGTCTTCGCCGAATCCCGTGGTTCACACCCATTGAGTGCACGGCTGGAAAGGCGCGAGCTGCTGCGGCTATTCAAGAAAGAGATCTACCCCAACCGACGCGTCATCGTGCATTTCCTGACCCATGGCGTAACCCGCCAACGGCTGTTCGACCAGATCCAGCAACATGCCGGCTACCATATAGTTCACTGGAGCGGGCACGGCCGGCTTAACCAGTTGGAACTCGCCAGCCCCGGTGGTACCAAGGACAGCATCAGCGGTGACGAATTGGTACGCGTGTTCAATGAGGCTGGGGGCTTCCTGCCCAGGCTGGTGTTTCTCGGGGCATGCCAGTCCGGGGACAGCCTGCAACCCCGTGGCTGGCGTGACTTCTTCAGTATCGCCCAGGGTAATGACCGGCCGATCAAGCCCCATGATAACGAGCCATCGGGCGCCGCAGGCACTGCGTATGCGCTGCTTAATGGCGGTATTCCTTCGGTCGTGGCCATGCGCTTTGCCGTGAATGACGACTATGCACGGGAGCTGGCAATCCGTTTCTACCGGGCCCTGCTTGCCGACTCCACGCCAAAGGACGCAGCAGCAGCACTCAATCAGGCCCGTAAAGAACTGGCCAATCGTAATAGCAACAACGCGCCACGGTTCGCCTCCTGTGACCACGCCACAGCGGTATTGTATGGCGTCGAACAGCCTGGCCTGACGCTGGTAAAGGGCCCCAGTCCCGACATCCAGGCGCAGAATCGACTCTTGCATGCCATTGGCGAACTGACCAGTGTCAGTCATGAACACTTTGTCGGCCGCACATGGGAACTGGCAGGCCTGGGCGCCGATTTTATCGGTTCGCGTACGGGTAACGAGGTCAAACCTGTCGCCGTTATCACGGGATTGGGTGGCATGGGCAAAACCGCCCTGGTGGCCGAAGCGCTGGACTTGTGGACCGATCGTTTCGACTGGGCCCTGCTCTACCAGGCCAAACCCACCGCCCTGGCATTTGAGGCCACCCTGCTGGATATCCACTGCAAGCTGGACGGTGAACTAGGTGTCTACCACGAGCATGTGAGAGCCCATCTGGCCGACAGCATTTATCGCGAGGCCACTCCCGAGTTCACCGGGCCCCAACGGGTCACGCGGCTGATCCGAAATTTGATCCGGGCGCTGCAGCAAGAGGCGATCCTGCTGGTCTTCGACAACTTCGAGAGCAACCTCAAGCCAGCCGGCGAGACTGTGAATGGGCAGACCTTGTGGGCCTCTCAGGATCCCGCGTGGGACGCATGCCTGCGCACCCTTTGCAGCGAACTGCAGGGCTCGCGCTCACGGGTGTTGATCACCTCGCGCCTGCCCCTTCGCGCGCTGGACGGCGACGGTGCGTTTGCGGTACTGCTGGGGCCATTGCCAGCAAAAGAAGCAGCGCTGTATCTGCGTGCCCATCCGGTCCTTAGCCAGATGGCCAGCAGCAGCGACGAAACCGTCAGTTCATTGGCCATGCGTCTGCTCAACGCCAGCCGTTTTCATCCATTACTGATGGATCGCCTGACGCGACTGGCTGCCGATCCGGCGCTGCATGAGCAGTTACTGGAAGCCTTGGAAACCCTGGAGCACACCGGGAATTTCGCCAGCCTGCCAGATCTCTTCGCCACCACGCCCAACAACCAGCAGGAGCGCAGTTACCTTGATAATGCGTTGGCTGTATCGCTGGACCAGTTTATCCAGCACTTGAGCGTTGAACGACGTCAGTTGCTATGGGTGGTTTCCCTGGCAAACGACCCCGTTACCCTAGTGTTGTTGAAGATGGTCACTGCCGAATTCAAGCTGGCTAAAGAATCAACTCCGGGCGAAGAGATAGCAGCATTGCTTCGCACTCTGGTCAGCGTAGGCCTAGTCAATGAAAGCAGACGAGATCCCGTCGACGACAACCCACGCCTGACCTGTCATGAGCTGGTTCGCGAACGTATTCAGCTGTGGATGGAGCTGTCTGCCGATGAGCGTGGTGGGCTGGACGAAAATGTGATCCGGCTGGCTTACGCGCACTTGCTCAAAAGCTATTTTCTGGCCATGCGTCATAAGGATATGGCGTCGGCGCTCCAAGCTGGCAGCCAGGCACTTATCTATTGTGTACAAGCCCAGGCGTGGGACCAGATGGAGGGTTTCGTCAGCAGTCTTGTCACCAGTACCCGTGACCCTGTCATGGTTAATGCGTTGATTCCACATCTGCAAACCGCCGCTGAAACAGTACTTGAAGATCAGCAGCGCTTGTTCTTTTTGAACTGCCTGGCTGATGTCCTGGTGTCTGCCGGTCAATTGGATGCCAGCTTACAGGCCTATCTTCAGGCTGTGTCCCTTGCCCGAGCTGCCACTGAGGACGATGAAGGCGATACTCAGGAGGCCTGGGGACGACTCGCCGTGGTGTGTTGCAACAGAGCAATCGTGTACTCCACGCTGGGCAAATTTGACGATGCACGTGAATGTTATGTTGAAAGCACCGAAGCAGAAAAACGCGGCGCCCGCCCCATCGTCAACCTGATGATCAATGAGTTACAAATGCTGCATCTGGATGTACGCCAGGGTTACATCGAACGCGCCGAGCCCCAGGTGGCCGAACGGCTTGAAATCGTAACGCAGTGGTGGAACCGCCATGAGGCAGGTCAACCAGTGCCTGAGGCACCCAACGCTGAGTTGCTGGCGCGAGCGATCATCGGTGCGTTGAACATCGCCCTTCGTATCGACGCTGACAAGCGCGATTGGGCTGGCGCCCTGAAAAAAGTGGATAAGGTTCTGGAAATAGAACGTTCGATATCCCGATCGCCGGAATACATCACGACAACTCGGTTCGACAGGGCCTACATTCTGATGGAGCTACCGAACCATCTGGATGAGGCACGTGATGAGCTGGAGGAATGTAGCAAGCATTTCCATAATGTCCCGGATATGCGTGCCAGGGCGCTGACCGCACTCGCCAACCTGGCTCAAAAGCAAGGTGATTTTAAGTCAGCAATCGCCCAGGAACGACGGGCTCTGGTTCTACACGAACAGCTACCCAATCCTTACATCCGAGCGGGCTCCCATAGCAACCTGGCGAATTATCTTTCCCAGCGAGGGACACCCGCGGACCTGAAGGAATTGCCACTTCACCGAATTGCCAGCATTACGTACTGCGTAGCTGCCGGACTAGGGCAGGACCTGATTGATGCCATGCGTGGGTACTCCTTGGATGTGCGGCGCGCCATTGCCGCGGGTAGGGACACGACCCCGCCCACAGTCTCTGAAGTAATAAATACTCCCGGTTTTTCAGCGCTGAGCCACTGGCTTGATTCGCGCCAGATCAATCTTGAGGACCTTCAAGCCCAAGCGGACTCTTTCACTGAACATTGTCACGCCGCGATATTGAGCCAACTCACCTCTTCCGAGCCCGCCCCTGATGCCTGACACCTCCCCCGCTATGCCCCTGGAAGATCTGCTCGCAGACCTCCAAACCGCTGTGCATTTTGGCAACCGTGCCCGAGCCTTGGACCTGTCCCGTCAAATCGAACAACGCCTGTTACAGGAGGCTTGCGACCGCGCCGATATCGAACGCCAGGTCCGCGCCCTGCTCAGTGAGTTGGAACACCCCATCCAGGCCAACAGGCCACTTTCCCTCAAAGATTTGCAACAGCAGCGCAGCGCCGCAGACCTGGTCTACCCCGTCTGGTTCGGCACCAATCGTCAGCCACTGGGCGATGGTTTCAGTGGCCAGCGTCACCCAACGGTGACTTACGGCAGAGCACTGGTGCATGTCCCAGAGGCCCACCGCTTCGGCGAGACCGGCTCCAGCCTCTGGCAGCGTATGCGCCGCTTTGATTTGCGCGACGACCGTTTGCGCCTGCAATGCGCAGACCCTCGGGATCAAGACACGTTCTTTAGCGAACTGCGCGATGAAATGGAGGCCGCACGGGAAAACGGCGAGACGCCCCATGCCCTGGTGTTTTTGCATGGCTATAACACCAGCTTCGAGCAGGCCGCAATCCGCGCCGCGCAATTGGGGGTTGACCTCAATGTCAGCGGTGCGACGGCCTTTTTCAGCTGGCCCTCCCGGGGTTCAGCCCTGGCCTATACCATCGACGAAGCCAGCATCGAAGCCAGCGAGGCAGCGATCACCGAGTTCCTGGTGAAGTTTTCCCGCGAGTGCGGCGCCGACAAGGTTCATATCATCGCCCACAGCATGGGCAATCGCGGCCTGCTACGGGCGTTGCAGCGAATTGCCGGCAATGCACAGACCAGTGCGGCCGTGCAGTTCGGGCAGATCTTCCTGGCCGCCCCCGATGTTGATCGCGACCTGTTCCTTGATTTGTCCGCCCTGTACAGCGCCCATGCCGAACGGGTCACCCTGTATGCCTCGGATGCCGACAAGGCCGTGCATATGTCAGCCAAGTTCCACGACTCACCGCGCGCCGGCTACTACAGTCCGTACACAATCACGGCAAATATCGACACCGTGGCCGTCCCGGATTTTGATGTGGACATGCTCGGCCATGGTTATTTCGCCCAGGCCGATGCCTTGCTCAGTGATATCCATAGCCTGATCCGCAATGACGCCGCGCCTGCTGAACGGCAACGCTTCATCCCCGCGCAATTCAACGGGCAGACGTTCTGGAGGTTCAGGCCCTGAAACCGCAATCACCCTCCGCGGTTATCCACCTGGATCCGGCACCATCCCACCGCCTGCACCGTTCTGGAGCAAGTACCGCGCGCATCACGCACTGAACGTGCGCAGGCCGCTCCAGTAACGGGCTGATACACCGTGTAATCCCTACAAACACGGTTTCGGCACAGCCATTGCTTTACTCCTGAAACACCCTGCCTGCCCAGGTGAACACAGGAGTAAATGTTACCCCCCGACTCAGAGCCGACTCCAAAAGAAAGTAAGGACCCGGTCCGTTGGCGCCAAAAGCCACGGGCTCATAACAATGCGTTTTCTAAAGCGGCAGTGCCTGCAACCTTTCACCCGGCACTGACAAGGTAATTGGAATGGCTCGATCTTTCTTTGATGAAATGAATGACGCAAATGGCGTCTGCCGTGCGCACTACCAGGATTTTTCCCGCTGGCTGGCCAATACGCCACCGGAACTGCTGGCCCAGCGCCGCCGTGAGGCCGACCTGCTGTTCCACCGTGCCGGGATCACCTTCACCCTGTACGGTGACGAGCAAGACACCGAGCGCCTGATCCCCTTCGATATCATCCCGCGCAGTATCCCCGCCAGTGAGTGGAGCGTCATCGAGCGCGGCTGTATCCAGCGCGTCACTGCGCTGAACATGTTCCTCGCCGACATTTACCACGACCAGCGCATTATCAAGGCCGGGATCATTCCGGCCGATCAGGTTCTCGGCAATGAAGGCTATCAGAAGGCCATGATCGGGCTGGACCTGCACCGCGATATCTATTCCCACATCTCCGGTGTCGACCTGGTGCGCGACGGCGATGGCACCTACTACGTGCTCGAAGACAATCTGCGCACGCCCAGCGGCGTCAGCTACATGCTCGAAGACCGCAAGATGATGATGCGCCTGTTCCCGGAAGTGTTTGCCAAGCAGCGCATCGCGCCGGTGGATCACTACCCCAACCTGCTGCTCAAGACCCTGAAAAGCGCCAGCCGCCTGGACAACCCCAATGTGGTGGTGCTGACCCCAGGGCGCTTTAACAGCGCGTTCTTCGAGCACGCGTTCCTGGCCCGGGAAATGGGGGTGGAGCTAGTGGAAGGTGCCGACCTGTTCGTGCACGACCTCAAGGTGTTCATGCGTACCACTGACGGCCCGAAAGCCGTGGATGTGATCTACCGGCGTATCGACGACGCCTTCCTCGACCCGCTGGCCTTCAACCCCGAATCCATGCTCGGCGTTCCTGGCCTGGTGGCCGCCTACTGCGCCGGCAACGTGGTGCTGGCCAATGCCATCGGTACTGGCGTGGCCGACGACAAATCCATCTACCCCTATGTGCCGCAGATGATCCGCTTCTACCTGGATGAAGAACCGGTGTTGCAAAACGTGCCGACGTTCCAGTGCCGCAAACCCGAGGAACTGTCCCACGTACTGGCGCACTTGCCTGAGCTGGTGGTCAAGGAAACCCAGGGCTCCGGCGGCTACGGCATGCTGGTGGGGCCGGCCGCCTCGGCGGCTGAGATCGAAGACTTCCGTCAACGCATCAAGGCCCGGCCCCATGCCTATATCGCCCAGCCGACGCTAAGCCTGTCCACCTGCCCGACCTTTGTCGAAAACGGCATCGCGCCACGGCATATCGACCTGCGGCCCTTTGTGCTGTCGGGCAAGGAAACCCGCCTGGTGCCGGGAGGGCTGACCCGTGTGGCGCTGCGCGAAGGCTCATTGATCGTCAACTCGTCGCAAGGCGGCGGAACCAAGGACACCTGGGTGGTGGAGGGCTGAGTATGCTGAGTAGAACCGCCGCAGATCTGTATTGGATGTCACGTTACCTGGAGCGCGCGGAAAACCTGGCGCGCATGCTGGAAGTCAGCTATTCGCTGTCACTGATGCCCCAGGCGGGGCGCAGTGATGGCCTGGACGAACTGGCGATGTCGCTGCTCAGCAGTGGCACCCTGGACAGCTACCTGGAGCGACATCAACAACTGGACGCCGAGCGCATGCTGCACTTCTTCGCCCTCGACGAAGAAAACCCGGCCAGTATCTACAACTGCCTGCGCGCTGCCCGGGGTAATGCCCATGCGGTGCGTGGGCGGATCACCGCCGACATGTGGGAAAACCTCAACGCTACCTGGCTGGAAATGCGCAGCATCGCCGCTGGCGGCCTGGCGCGTCATGGCATCAGCCACTTCTGTGATTGGGTCAAGCAGCGTTCACACCTGTTCCGTGGGGCCACGTCCGGCACCATCATGCGCAACGATGCCTATCGCTTCATCCGCCTGGGCACCTTTGTCGAGCGCGCCGACAACACCCTGCGCCTGTTGGATGCGCGTTACGAAATGTTTGGCGAAGAGTCCGAAGAAGTCAGCGACCTCTCGGCCCGCGGCTACTACCAGTGGAGCGCCCTGCTCCGTGCCTTGTCGTCATTCGAGGCCTACACCGAGCTGTACCCCAATGCGCTGAACGCACGTTCGGTGTCGGAGTTGCTGCTGCTACGCAGCGACGTACCGCGCTCGTTGCATGCGTGTATCGAGGAGTTGAGTCATATCCTCGCCGACCTGCCGGGCAGCTACGGCCGTACCGCCCAGCGCCTGGCTGCCGAGTTCGAGGCGCGGCTGCGTTATACCGGCATCGACGAAATCCTGGAGGAAGGCCTGCACAGCCGGCTGACCGAGTTTATCGACACCGTGCGCGAACTGGCGCGGGCGATCCACAGCTCGTACCTGGAAGTGGTGTAAATACCGCACTCTCCCTGTAGGAGCGAGCTTGCTCGCGAAAAACCCAAGGTCGCCGCGTTTCTTCAGGCTTCCCGCGTTATCGTTGAACGCCTTCGCTGGCAAGCCAGCTCCTACAGAAGGGATGTGTATTCAGCGCATTTTTGTAGGAGCGAGCTTGCTCGCGAAAAACGCAAGGTCGCCGCGTTTCTTCAGGCTTCCCGCGTTATCGCTGAACGCCTTCGCTGGCAAGCCAGCTCCTACAGAAGGGATGTGTATTCAGAGCATTTTTGTAGGAGCGAGCTTGCTCGCGAAGAACGCAAGGTCGCCGCGTTTCTTCAGGCTTCCCGCGTTATCGCTGAACGCCTTCGCTGGCAAGCCAGCTCCTACAGAAGGGATGTGTATTCAGCGCATTTTTGTAGGAGCGAGCTTGCTCGCGAAAAACCCAAGGTCGCCGCGTTTCTTCAGGCTTCCCGCGTTGATGGTCCGCCCCTTGAGCGGGCTCCAGGCCTTTGATGAGGAAATGGGCCGGCGCCTGGCACCGTTCCTGGCCAAGGCCAAAGGCTAACGCTGCAGGAATGCCAGCAGCAGCGTGTTGACCTGCGCGCCCTGCTCCACCTGGATCCAGTGCCCGCAGTTGGCCAGGACATGCTGTTCCAACTGCGGCACCACCTCGGGCATGCGCTTGAGGGTGTGAGCCTCAAACACCCCCACCGGATCACGGTCGCCGATCAGGAACAGCGTCGGTTGCAGCACCTGTCGGCCCGCCAGGAACTCAGTGCGCTGCCAGTTGCGCTCGAAGTTGCGGTACCAGTTCAACGGTCCGCGAAAGCCATTGGCGAAGGTTTGCACATAGATCTCCAGATCGTGCTGGTTGCACCAGGCCGGCAAGGCACCCGGCAGCGCGACGCCATCCAGCAAGCTGTCCGTGGCCGGCTTTTGTTGCAGGAATACATCCTGATCCTGCATGAACAGGCGCAAGGTGCGCTCGATATCCGCTTCCAACTCCTGCTCCGCCACGCCGGGCTGCTGGAAGTACAGGATGTAGTTGAACCGCTCGGCATACAGCTCACGCATGATCTCGATCACCGGCCTGCGGGAGCGACTGGCGAACGGCACCGACAAGGTGACCAAGGCGCTGATACGCGCAGGTTCCAACAAGGCCAGGTGCCAGGCAACCACCGCGCCCCAGTCATGGCCGACCATCGCCACCCGCTGATGACCGAACAGGTCCATGGCCCCCTGGATGTCCGCGCACAGGGTCAATAAATCGTAGTCGGCAATCTCGGCAGGCGCGCTGCTGCGCCCATAGCCACGCATTTCTGGCACAAACACGCGATACCCGGCAGCGGCCAGCACGGGTATCTGCTGGCGCCAGGAGTGCCAGCACTCGGGAAAGCCATGGAGCAACCACACCGGTGGGCCGCTTTCGGGGCCGGCGATATGCAGGCTCAATTGAATGCCGTTGACCTGGATCGTCTGTTGTTCGATAGCACTCATCACGCAGCTCCATGAGGGGATTGCTGCAGACTGCCCCACCGGCGCGGCTCGTACCAGCATCATTGATGGGGCAAATACCTCAGGTCACCGACCACCAGCGCGGCAGCAGCGGCCGCACCTTGGGCTCGGCAAAGCGGTCATCGATCAGCATCACCACACCCTGGTCCTGCTGGGTACGAATCACCCGGCCGGCCGCCTGCACCACCTTCTGGATCCCGGGATACAGGTAGGTGTAGTCATAGCCGGCACCGAACATCGCGCCCATGCGCTGCTTCATCTGCTCGTTGACCGGGTTGACTTGCGCCAGGCCCAGGGTAGCGATAAAGGCGCCAATCAAGCGTGTACCGGGTAGGTCGATACCCTCGCCGAACGCCCCGCCCAGCACCGCAAACCCGACGCCCTGGCTGTGTTGGGTGAACTGGTCGAGGAAGGCCTGGCGCTCGGCCTCGGCCATCCCCCGTGATTGATGCCAGGTGGGGATCGAGGGGTGAAGTTGGGCCAGCAATTGCGCGACTTGCTGCTGGTAATCGAAGCTGCTGAAAAATGCCAGGTAGTTGCCGGGGGTACGCTCAAACTGTTGGGCGATCAACGCGACAATAGGCTCCAGGGATGCCTGGCGATGCACGAAGCGCGTGGAGATGCGGTCGATGATGCGCACCTGCAACTGCGCGGCCTCGAAGGGTGATTCCACGTCAACCCACGCCGTATCTACCGGTAGCCCCAGCAGGTCGGCATAGTAATGCCGGGGGCTCAGGGTCGCAGAAAACAGCACGCTGCTGCGGGCCGCCGTCAAGCGCGGGCGGATGAATTCGGCCGGCACCACATTGCGCAGGCTCAAGCGCGAGAAGCGGCGCTTGGCCAGCGGGTCGCGCTGGCTGATATCAAAAATAAACTGTTCGTTGAACAGCTCCGCCACCTTGGCGAACTGCAATGCGTCGAAGTAGAAACTTTGCAGTTCGCCATTGAGCGCGTGCGGGTGGTCGTTGAAATACTCACCCATGGCGCTGGTACACAGGGCCAGGGCGTGCAGCAGCTTGTCCGGTTTGTGGGTATAGGCCTGATACACCGCGACCTGCTCCTTGTGCAGCGCATTCCATTCACGGTTGAGCCGCTGCAAGGGCTTTTTCAACGGTTCGGGGGCCGTATCGCGCAGGGTCTTCAGGGCGAACTGATCAAGATCGGCGCTGTACATTGCGCGGCCCCGTTCCACCAGGTTATGGGCTTCGTCCACCAGCACCGCGACCCGCCATTGATTGAGCTGGGCCAGGCCAAACAGCAGCGCGCCAAAATCGAAGTAATAGTTGTAGTCGGCAACCACCATGTCGCACCAGCGCGCCATTTCCTGGCTCAGGTAATAAGGGCAGACATCGTGGGCCAATGCCACTTCCCGCAGGTTGCGCTGGTCCAGCAGGCGGACCTTGGACGCCGCTTCGCGCGCGGCTGGCAAACGATCGTAAAAGCCTTTGGCCAGCGGGCAGGAGTCGCCGTGGCAGGCTTTGTCCAGGTGTTCGCAGGCCTTGTCCCGAGCCACCAGTTCCAGCACACGCAATGGCAGGTCGGCGCTTGCGTGCAGTACCTGCACCGCGTCCAGGGCCAGTTTGCGGCCGGGGGTCTTGGCCGTCAGGAAGAACAGCTTGTCCAACTGCTGCGGCGCCAGGGCCTTGAGCATCGGGAATACCGTGCCAATGGTCTTGCCGATCCCCGTGGGCGCCTGCGCCATCAGGCATCGCCCGGTACTGACCGCCTTGTACACCGACTCGGCGAGGGTGCGCTGGCCGAGGCGAAAGCCTGCGTGGGGAAAGGCCAACGCCTTGGCCGCAGCATCGCGGGCCTGGCGCTGGCGGGCCTGCTGCTCGGCCCAGTCGAGAAACAACACGCATTGCTGATTGAAGAATTGTTCCAGCTCATCCACCGGGTAAACCTGGCTGATCACTGTTTCACGCTCACTGACGATATCGAAGTACACCAGCGCCAGTTCTATCTCGGGCAACCCCAGCTTGCTGCACATCAGCCAGCCGTACACCTTGGCCTGGGCCCAGTGCAGTTGCCGGTGGTTGGCCGGCTGGGCATCCAGGTCGCCACGGTAGGTCTTGACCTCTTCCAGCACATGGCGATCCGGGTCAAAGCCGTCGGCACGACCACGCACGGTCAGTTGCTGGTAGAGCCCTTCCAGCGCGACTTCGCTCTGATAGTGCGCGCTGCGGCGTGACGCCACGGTGCGATGGCCGAGCATGCCTTCCTGGGCACTGGGCGACGGCGTGAACCGCAGATCGAGGTCCCCGACCTTGGCGGTGAACTCGCACAAGGCCCGTACGGCGACCGTGTAGCTCAAGCGCCCTGCTCCGCCCAGCGCACATAACACACAGTGACCGGCATCTGGTGCTCGCCACAGAACTCCAGCCAGCGCAGTTGGTTGTCTTGCAGGCGGTCGCCCGGGCCTTTGACTTCGATCATGCGGTAGGTTTTCTGCGCCGGCCAGAACTGGATCAGGTCCGGCATCCCGGCGCGATTGGCGCGGATATCCAGCAACAGGCGCTCGAACCAGTGCCGCAGGTGGTCGGCGGGCAGGCAATCGAGGGCCTGGTCGAGCAGTTCTTCGCTCAACACATTCCAGAATACAAAGGGCGACTGGATCCCCCACTTTTCGGCGTAGCGCTGGCGGATCGTGGTTTTGTAGCGCTGGTCGTGCAGTTGGTCCAGGCAGGCGGCAAACAGCTCGGCACGCCGCTGGTGGAAGTCCTCACTGTGTAAATCCACCGGCCCGCGCTGGAACGGGTGAAAGAACGAGCCGGGCAACGGCGCAAAGATCGCCGGCCAGCACAATAGGCCGAACAGCGAGTTGATCAGGGTGTTCTCGACGTAGTGCACCGGCCCCTCCTCATCCCCCAAGTGCGCCTGCACGCAAAACTCCACGCCAGCCACCGGTTCCGGGAATGGCAGTTCCAGGTCCAGGCGCTGGATCACCTGGGGTTTGGGCCTGGGCTGCGCCGGCTCGCCCAGTTTACGCCGCAACCGCGGCAGCACACGTAACAGGTGCTGCTGCTCGGCCGCGCTGTGGGGGGCGGCGTGCGCCTGCAGTGCCAGGGCCAGCGCCTGGGCAAAATCCTCCTGGCGCTCCAGCACCCGGATCAGCCGTGCGCGAGCGCCGGGATAGGCACAATCGCGGTAGATCGTTTGCGCCAGGGCCAGTTCGGCGAGGCGTTCGCAATGCTGGCCGACCTGGAACAACAGCTTGGCCCGGCGTTTTTCCAGCCAAGGGTTATCGGTGTTCAGTGTGGCAATCTGGGCCAGTACCTCTTCCAGTGGTGCGCCTGCCTCGAAGGCTTGCTGGCACTGGTGCAGGAACAGCAGGCCAGACACATCGTCACGATGGCGCAACCCACGGGACTCGGCGCAGAACTCGACCTTCTCGTAGGTGTAGATCCCCAGGTCCGCCAGTACAAACTCCGACCAGTCCTGGTACAGATTGCCGAAGAACATCAGGCGCAGGCGGTCACACAGGTCCATCACCGTGAGGCTGTAAAGCCGGTCGTCCAGCGCCGGGCACCATTGGTCGAAGGTGCGTTGCTCTGTGAATTGGCTGGATAACGGCGCCAACCAGTCGGTTTTCTTGCCTTTGGGTTGCTCGATCCAGGGCTTGAACGCCTGCAGGATCTCTGCTTTCTGTAACTGGCCCCACAGCTCGTCAATCGATAACAGCCCCTGCTCACTGACCCAGCCTTGCGCCAACAGCGGCTGCACCGCCACCTCGGCCGCGCCGATTTCCCCATAGTTGAGCTTGCTGGCGCGAAAGTGCACGCCCTTGCGCATCACCATCCGCACCAGCAACGCCTGGGAAGGCTGCGGCAACTGGGCAAACTGCGTCATGAAGCGCTGTTCTTCGGCGTCCAGCAGATCGGCATAGCGCTGCTCCAGCCAGTCGAGCACTTGCTGGAAGTTATGCAGGTAGTAGAACGGCTCTTCGAGGGGATTGGACATGACAGGCACTTGGGCAACCACTGGTTATGCATACAGAGTGCCGTTGCATGGCGAGTGTTGCAATCGGTAATAGATCAGTGGCGCACGCAACTTTTTGTATAAAAACGATCAGATGGGGGGTGTATCCGCGTAACATTTGTTACCCGCCGCCGTTGAGCACGGGGTTTTCGAAGGATGAAGGTAAGGGTTATGAACATGAAAAACTGTGGCCTGGCGCTGGTTGCAATGACTTTTCTGGTATTGGCCGGCTGCTCGACGCAAACCGTCGTGACCTTGCAAAACGGTACCCAGTACCTGACCAAGGACACGCCGAATGCCAAGACACCGGATGGTTTCTACGAATTTACCGATATCGCGGGCAAGCGTGTACGCGTCAAGGCCGCTGATGTAGCCACCGTACGCGAGGAAAAATAAGAGATTCCCTGTAGGAGCTGGCTTGCCAGCGAAAAACGCCCAGGCACTGCAGTGATCCAGGTGCCCAGCGTTTTCGTTAACGACCATCGCCGGCAAGCCGGCTCCCACAGGGGCAGTGCCTTGCCTCAGGTGATGACGATCCCATCCGCCGACAGACTGCCAAGCCCTACGCCCACCAACGTCACCGAGTTATCCCCGAACGTCAGCAGCGTGTCGCTACCCACCGCCTTGGCATGATCGAGGTAGTTGTACTGCCCATTCACGCCCTCGACACCCATGAACACCAATTTGTCGCTCGACTGGTAGCCCACGATCCGGTCCTGGCCAAAGTCCCCGTCAAACAGAAAGGTATTGCGCCCTCCCCCCGCTTCCAGCAGGTCATTGCCCGCACCGCCCACCAGCACATCATTGCCCTTGCCGCCGATCAGGTGGTCATTGCCGTCCAGGCCAAACAGCCATTTCCCGCCATCGCCCGCCTTGAGCAGATTGGCACCGGCATCACCCTTGAGCGATGCGGCGTAGGCCGTCAGGTCCCGGCCCGCCAGCAGACCTTGGTCGGTGACGCTGTGGGTCACGTCCTTGCTGAGAATCCACAGGTAGCTTTCCTTGCTTACCACCGCGCCCATATCGCGGGTCATGCTGATGCCGCCTTGTCCGTCGCGGATATACAAAGTGCCTGCGCCATCGTTGGCCACTTCGACGTTTTTCAGCGACTGCTGCAAGTCCAGGGTATTGAACCCTTTGCCGCCCAGCAGGATGTTGTAGCCACCGCCATCGCGGAAGGTGTCGTTGCCTGCACGGCCTTCCAGATAGTCATTGCCCCGGCCACCCTGGATCAGGTCATCGTTATCGCTGCCGATGATGAACGTGCTGCCCTTGTGGGTCTCGGCATTGCGATTGAGATCCTGCACCCAGGTATTGGCCCGGGCCGGGTCGGATAGGTTGGCGACAATGATGGTCGAGTCCCGCGTGGTCAGGTCATAGAACTTCGACTCAAGGATGCGCCCCATGCCATCGCCATAACCGGTGGGTAAATGGGAGATCCAGGTCGGCAGGTTGAGAATGGAGAACGGCAGGATGTTCCACAGCGTCGAGGCGTAGTGGTCGTTGAAGCTGACGATGTTATCGGCGCTGGATGCGTGCGGTTGGTCGTGCACCCCAAGGGACGACAGGTTGAACGACGAACCGTCGAGCGCCCGATACACCGGGTCGTTCTCATAGCCGATGTTCAGCACCTTGTCGCCACTGCTCTGGGTCGGCGAGGCATAGGCTACGTAGTTGGCGTCCTTGTAGAAACCCGCCCAGCTATTGTTGCTCAAGTCCGCCATGCTGTTGACCGCCAGGCCACCCAGGCTATGGCCACTGACCAGTACATCCTGGCCACTCAGGCCTTGGGCGCTGGCATACGCGGCGACCTTGCCCAGCAAATCGCCAAACGCTTGGCCCGCGTAGTTTTTCGCATAGTCCGCAGGGCCGAAAGCGGCCAGCAAGTCATTGATCACATCGCCGATTGAATCAAGGATCAGGTTCTCCCTGGGCCCTGAAGTCCCACGAAAGGCGATGCCGATTTCCAGCAGTTTGCCGGCGTCATCGTATTTGCCCAGCACCTCGACCTGGGCGCTGGTGTAGCCGGCTTTCTCGCCAAAGAACGTGCCCCGGGCATCGACCTTGCCGCCATAGTCGAGGGTGCTCGCGCTGATGGGTGTCCAGCCTGCCTTTTGCACCGCATCCAGGGCAGCCTTTTCCGAGTCGGGGTTCCACGGGATACCCGGGATCACGCCTTGGGAGGTGCCGCTGCCTATCAATGCCTGCACCAGGGTGGCCGGCAACCCCAGGCCGAAGCCGTATTGCTGGTACCCCGCGGCAAAGCCGTTATCCAGGTTGTGGTAGGAATACAACGTGATCGCCATGGCATCGGCGAACAGTGCTTTGGAATCCTCGGTCGTGAGGTTTTTGTAGTCATAGACACCCATGGTATTGCCTCTCTTTTGTTGGAATTGTCGAGAAAGCCAAAACAGTTGGAATGCGGTCAGTGTGGGAGCGGGTTTGCCCGCGATAGCGGTTTACCTAGCCAATACGCGTTATCGTTGACGTCCTTCGCGAGCAAGCTCGCTCCTACAGTTTCAATCTTCAGCGTTTAAAAGGCCCAGTCGAGGCTCAAGCCCACGCCGTGGATTTTCTCCTTGCTGGCCAGCAGGCCGTTGTAGTCAAAGTTCAGCCGCGCCTCCTTGCTCAGCGCCAGGCTGGCGCGCGCGCCCACCAAGGCGGCATCGCGCACCATTGGCGAACTTTCTACGGCAAACGAGGTGCCGCCCGAAGCAAACGCCAGGTGACGTTCGGAGTCGGTGGAGCTGAGGTTGTGCTGCCAGCCCAGGGTGCCGGAAACGTCCAGCGCCTGATGGTCGGTGAGGTTGAAGGTCTTCAAGGCCCGTACACCGAGGGTGCTGAGGACCAGGTCGCGCGTGTCGTCGCCGCCCTTGAGCGCTGCGGCGTCGCCTTTCTCGCTGAACCCATCGCTGTCCAGGTGCACATAGGCCAGGTTGGCGAACGGCTCCAGTGCCAGCGGTTGCAGGTTCAAACGGTAAGCCGCTTCGGTGAAGACCTGGGTGCTGCGGGCATCGACCTTGGCTTTTTGCTTGCCGGCAACCTCGCCGTATTGCAATTCACGCTTCACATCGGCGCGATGCCAGCTGTAGGTCGCCCCACCGCTCAGGCGCCAGGCACCGATTTCGTGACCGGCATAGGCACCAAAGTGGTAGCTGTCCACTGATGCCCGCGAGTGGGTGCCATCGCCCATGTTCAGCGAGGTGTCGCTGTAGCCGGCAACCAGTCCCAGGCGCGTGTCTTCATCCAGCGCACCGTCCACACCAGCCAGCAGGCCGCCGATGGAGGTGGTGTAGCCCGCCGTGTCGCTGCTGCTGTCGGTTTTACCCCAGGCGCCGAGGGCCTTGACCCAGACGTTGCCACGCGTGTCGATGGTCTGTGGCGAGGTGCCCATTTCCCCCTGCTGCAGGCGCTCGCCCACCGCTTCACGCAGGTAGCGGTTGTCATTGACCAGCGCGGTTTCCAGGGCCGGGTAGATTTCCCCCGACAGTTGTTGGAACGCACCTTGCGCCGACGCCGCACTCGGCGCCAGCAGCAGGCTTTCATAGACACCGTTACCAGCGCCCAGTTGCTCGGCAGCGGCCGCCACGGCACGTTGGTTATCGGTCACTGCCACGCTGGCGAAGCTGTTGGCCGTGCGCGCGACATCCAATTGCACACCATTGGCGCCATAGTTCAGGTTGCCGCCGACAAACAGGTAGTTGGGCAATACCTGCGCGAAGCTACCGGTAATTCCCCCGGCCGCCTGCAAGATGTTGTACTGGCGGCCGATCAGGCTTTGGGCTTCAGGCTGGCTGAGCAGTGTCGGGCTGTTCTCCAGGGCCAGGGTCACGGTGCCGCCGTTGAGGGTCGCCTTGCCGCCGGCGACGATGCGGTCACTGCTGGTGTTCGACAGCTCTACCGCATAGGTGGAACCTGCATCGAAGTTGACGTCGCCAGCCACGTTCAAGGTGCCGATGGAATTGCCCGGGGCCACGGTGCCGCCGCTTTTCGCCGTCAGCGCGCCGATGCTGCCGGAACCGCCCAGCACCCCGCTGTTGCTGACCGTAACCTGCGATGTAAGCGAACCATTGACCGCCAACAGCCCTTGATTGACCAGGGTCGGCCCGCTGTAGGTGTTGTTGCCGGTCAGGACCAGCGTGCCGATGCCTTGCTTGGTCAGGCCGCCGTGACCGGAAATGTCGTTGCTCCACACATCCCGCCCGCAGTGCACATCGTTGCACACACGTTCGGTGGGTTTGCCTGCATCGACCACCGCCCCAACCCCCGGCAAGTCAGCGACAAACTGGCCACTGCCATAGCCGCCGTCGATGCGAAACTCAGTCGGAATGTCCTCGGCAGTGATGAACATCCCCGGCCCGCTGACCGCCTTGCCCAGGTTGATCATGCCCCAGCCGTACAACGAGTCGATGCCTGCTGCGCCAAGGTCGGTGGCCGTGGTCTTGAGCAGCGTGGAAATCTGCTCGCCGCTCATATACGGGAACCGCTCCATCAACACGGCGGCGGCGCCAGCCACGTGGGGGGCGGCCATCGAGGTGCCGTTTTTATTGTTCCAGCCCAAGGTCATGTTATCGACCGTAGTGCCTACCATCACCGAGCTGTAAATCGCGGTACCCGGTGCCGACACACAGAAGCTGGCGGCATAACCGCAGCGCGATGAGAAGGTGCTGATCACATAAGGGTTGGCGCTGCTGGTGTCCGGGTTGCGCTGCAACGCCGCCACCGACAACCAGTTGGGCACGATCTCCGGCACAAAATAGGCCAGGCCAGAGATTGCATCGGGGTTGTTCAGGTTGTAGTCGTTACCTGCGGCAAAGATCGTCAGCACCCCGCTGCGCGCTGCATTGATCGCCCCCGTATAGGCGCCACCGGGTGCCGTGCCCAGCAACGGCTTGATCTGGTCGAACTGGGCCTGCGCATCGCTGAGGCTGAAATGCGGGAACGCCGGATCCTTGCCGCCCTTGGCAAACTGGTCACCGATGCCGATGCCCCAGCTGTTGTTGATGATGCGCGCGCCATGGGCCACCAGGCTGTCCCAGCCGGCCTGGTACACCGCACCGTCGTTGCCCAGGATGATCCCGTCTTCGGGCCCCGGGTCGCCGTTCTCGGCGCTGAGGATCTGCGCGTTGTACGCCACGCCATGCATCGGCCCACCGTTACGGTCGCCGGCAGCAATACCGCCGACATGGGTGCCGTGGTCACCCAGTTTGCCGTTGGAGCCCAGGGACGGCGTGCCGTCGTAGCGGAACGCATCACCGGCCTTCACCGGGATATACGGGTCGGTGTATTGGCGGATGCCTTCGGTGACCAGCACCTGCACCTTGCCAGGGCTGGAAAACTCCGGGTGCTGGGCATACACCGGCTGGTCGAAAATCCCCAGCTTCACGCCCTTGCCGCTATAGCCGGCGGCATAGGCCACATCGGCGTTGACCGCGCCCAGGCCCCAATCAGCCTTGAATTCACTGCTGCGCCAACTGGCGACATCCCCCAGTTTGCCGGTTTCCACGTAGGGTGCGGCCTGGGCGGTACCCAGGCTGGCCAGGCAACACAGCAACGCGCCGTATGGCACGCAGCTCAGGACCTTGAGCGGGTAGCCCGGGCCTGTTGGGATGGCGGAGTGAAACCCTCGTTGTTTTACGTTCACGGTGACCTTCCTTAGTTTTGTTGCGTTTGTTGTTCTTTTTGTTGGAGCCGATTCAGAACTGCCAATCGAGGCTCAAGCCCACGCCTTGGTTCTTCTCCCTGGAAGCCAATTGGCCGCTGTAGTCGAGGTTGACCCGCGTCGCCGCGTTCAACGCCAGGCTGGCCTTCAACCCCACCAGCGCGGCATCGCGTTGCAACGGTGTACTGCGCACGGCGAACGATGGACCGCCGGCAACAAAGGCCAGGTGCTCCTCGGATTCCACCGGCGACAGGCTGTGCTGCCAGCCCAGGGAAGCGGAAAGCTCCAGTTGCTGCTGGTCATTGAGCGCCAGGGTTTTGAGGGCGCGCAGGCCCAGGGTGCCGAGGGTTGCGTCACGACGATCACTGCCGCGCTGCAGGGCTGCGCTATCACCTTTTTCATGGAAACGTTCGCTGTCCAGGTGCACATAGGCCAGGTTGGCAAACGGCTCCAGGGCCAGCGCTTGCAGGTTCAAGCGGTAGGCCGCTTCGGTGAATACCTGGAGGCTGCGCGCATCCAACTTGGCCTTCTGTTTGCCGCTGACGTCGCCGTATTGCAGGTCGCGCTGCACATCACCGCGATGCCAGCTGTAGGCGCCGCCTGCACTGAGGCGCCAGTTACCCAGCTCGCGCCCGGCATAAGTACCCAGGTGATAGCTGTCGACATCGGCCGACGAGTGCGTGCCATCGCCCATGTTCAGCGAGCTGTTGCTGTAACCGGCCATCACGCCCACGCGGGTCTGTTCGTCCAACTGGCCATCAACCCCGAGCAGCATCCCGCCGATCGAACGGGTGTAACCGGCATATTCGCTACGGCTGTCGGCCTTGCCCCAGGCACCGAGGGCCTTGATCCAGAGGTTGCTTTCGCCCGTGGCCGGCACATGGCGCAGGCGCTCACCGACCGCATCGCGCACATGGCGGCTGTCATTGATCAACATCGCGCCAACCGCCGGGTAGATCTCACCGGACAACTGCTGGAAGGCCTGGCGGGCAACCACCGTAGAGTCGGCACTCAGCACGCTTTCATACACCGGGTTGCCGGCCCCCAACTGCTCGGCAGCGGTGGCCACGGCGCGCTGGTTGCGGGTCGCTGCGACGCTGGCAAAGCTCGCGTCATTACGGGCAATCGCCAGTTGCACACCGTTGGCCGCGTAATCGAGGTTGCCCCCCAGGAACAGGTAGTTGGGCAAGACCTCACCAAAACTGCCGGTAACCCCGCCCGCCGCCTGCAAGATGGTGTACTGGCGGCCAATCAGGCTTTGCGCCTGGGGCTGGCTGAGCAGGGTCGGGCTGTTTTCCAGGGCCAGGGTCACTGTGCCGCCATTGAGGGTGGCCTGGCCGCCCGCGACGATCCGGTCACTGCTGCTGTCCGACAGCTCCACGGCATAGGTGGAGCCTGCCTCGAAACGCACATCCCCGGCCACGTTCAAGGTACCGATGGAGTTGCCCGGCGCCACCGTAGCGCCGCTGTTGGCGAGCAGCGCACCGACGCGCCCGGCACCGCCGAGGGTGCCACCCTTGTTGACCGTGACCTGCGATACCAGAGAACCATCGACCTTCAACACGCCGGCATTGACTGTGGTCGGGCCGCGGTAAGTGCTGTCGCCACTGAGCACCAGGCTCCCGGCGCCGGACTTGATCAGGCTGCCTTGATAGATGCGCTGGGAGGCCGCCGCATCGCGGGCCATGCCCACGGCATAGTCGGTCTGCTCCTGCTGGCTGGCATTGGCACCCAAGCCATTTTCCCAGCCCTTGTCCTTCAAGGTCTGCTGCCATGCCAGGTGCTCGGCGCTGTCTTCGGCCTGACGCTGCAGCAGTGCCTTGTCCGAGATGCCATTGCTCCATACATCGCCCTGCCCGGCCGCCAGATTGACGTCCATCGTCCCAAGCAACTGCCCTGGCCCGTGCATCGCCCGATCCAGGTCCGGCACGCCCCAGCCGACCTTGGTGGTTGGCGCCTCGGTCACGGAACCATCCAGTTGCGTGGCGGTGGTCAGCAGCACTTGCAGGGCCTGCTCATTGTTCAGGTACGGGTAGCGTTCCATCACCAGCGCCAAGGCGCCCGTGGCATGGGGTGCCGACATCGAGGTGCCGGACTTCACGGCGTAACCACCGCCGGGAATGGTGCTGTCGATCTTTGCGCCGGGGGTGGAAATGCACCAGTACTTGGCAATGCCACACTGGTTGTATTTCTGGTTGTTCGCCTGGTCCAACCCCGACACCGCCAGCCAGTGGCCTTCCAACTCCGGTTCAAAGTACGGCAAGGCCGAACGCACGCTGGCGTTGGCATAGCCGCTGTTACCGGCGCTGAACACATTGATCACCCCGGCCCGGGCCACATCGGCGGCGGCATCCAGCCACGTGCCCTGGTTGAAGTGTTGCGCGTAGGCGGCGTGCAGGCCGGCCAGGGTCTGATAGCTGACATCCTTGGGTTGGCTGCCCCAACTGTTGTTGATCGCCCGCACTCCAGAGTCGACCATGGCGCTGTACACCGCCTTGAAATATTTGGGGTCGGGTGTTGGGCCAAACAGGAAGCTGTCGTTGGCGTTGGTATTGCCCACATAGATCTGCGCGTTGTAGGCAACGCCATGCATGCCGTTGCCGTCACGGGCCGCGCCCATGGTGCCGGTGACGTGGGTGCCGTGGGAGTCGTTGTTGGGGTTCAGTGCGCCAGTGGTGGAGAACGGGTTGCCATCTACATAAGTACCGCTGGCGGTCACTGGGCGAAAGCGCTCCGGGGAGGCCTCCGGATGGCTGGCATCGAAGCCCGAGTCCAGCGCACCGATCTTGACCCCGGCACCGCTGATTCCCGCGGCATAGGCTTGCTCGGCCTGCATACGCCCCAGGCCCCAGTCCCGCTGGAACTCGGCCGAACGCCAACTGGCGGGGTCGCCCAACTTACCGGTTTCCACATAGGGGGCGGCCTGGGCGGTCCCCAGGGAGGCCAGCCCACACAGCATCACGCAGTGATAGCCTCGTTGCTTTACGTTCACGGTGACCTTCCTCTTTTTATTGTGTTTGTTACGCCCCTGTAGGCACCGGCTTACCGGCCCCTACAGGGTCAGCGTTGGGCTGGGCCGAAGGCTTCGTCGACCTTGGCCAGGTCGGTGTCGCGCAGGCTGCCCGCGTAGTAATGCAATTTGGTCCAGGCCATCAGGTAGTCGTAACGGGCCTGGGCCAGGTCGCGACGGGTGCTGTACAGCTGCTGTTCGGCGTTGAGGGCATCGAGGTTGACGCGCTCGCCGCCAAGGATGCTTTGCTTGGTCGACACCACCAGCGCTTCGGCGGAGGCCAGGGCCTTTTGATAGGCGCGCAGCTTGCTCACACCAGACAGACAAGCGCTGAACTGGCGGCGCAGTTCGATCAGCGTTTCGCGGGTCTTGCCCTCCAATTCGTACTCGGCCTGTTCCATCGAGCGGGCGGCCTGGCGAGTGGACGCCGAGACACCGCCACCGGCATACAGCGGCACGCTGACTTCAATGCCGATGGTGTTGGTGTCGTAGCGCTGGTTGTAGGTGTTACTGCTGTCGGACTCTTGCTGGCGCGAGCTGGCGTAGGCAGTCACCCGTGGCAGGTGCCCGGCACGGTTGCGCTCCACTTCATAACGCGCCACTTCCACGGCCTGGCGCTGAGAGGCCAGTGTCGGGTTGTTGGTGATTGCCAGCTCATGCCAACTGTCATAGTTGGCCGGTGTCAGGGTGAAGGCGGCAAAGTCCTGATTCAACGGTGCCAGGTCGGCGATATCGACGCTGTGCACACCGAGCAATGCCCCCAATTCACGCAGCGACGCATCCTGCTCATCCAGGGCCTGGATCTCTTCGGCGGTGGCCAGCTCATAACGCGACTCCGCCTCCAGAATGTCGGTGCGCGTGCCCTCGCCTTGCTGGAACAGGTGCTGGTTCTGCTGGAACTGCTGCTCGAACGCCTTCTTCTTGGCCCGGGCAATCTCGATCTGGTCCTGGGCGAACAGGGCCTGGGTGTAATAGGTCAGTACCCGCACCAACAGCGCCTGGCTCTTGTCGCGGAAAGTCTCGTCGGCAAACAGCGCCTGGGCCACGCCCTTGCGGTAGTTGGCATAGGCTTCGTAGTCGAACAGCGGCTGTTGCAGGGTGAAGGTCGAGCCGAAGCTGTTGTAGTTGCGATCGTCGTGATAGTGACCACCACGGCCATCGGGCAGGTTGGCCTGGGAGTTGTTGCGGCCCTTGTTGTAGTTGTAGGACAGCCGGGGCAACAGGCCGGCGCGGCCAATGGTGCGGTTTTCCAGGCCGGCGTCACGCTCCTTGATCGCGCCAAGGAATACCGGATCATTACGCAGGGCCTGCTCATACACATCAAACGGTCCCATGGCGGCCTGGGCGCTGCTGCACGCGAGCAGCAAGGCGATGAACACTGGTTTCATGCTCATTCCTCGGTCAGCGCCGAGCCGGCACGATCGAGCAGCGGCTTGAACAGATAGTTGAGCAACGAGCGCTCGCCGGTACGCACAAACATCTCGGCGGGCATGCCGGGCTTGATCACCAGGCCGTGGAGTTTTTCCAGGGCGTCGTCGCTGACCGTGGTGCGCAGCACGTAATACGGCGCCCCGGTCTTTTCGTCGAGCATCTGGTCGGCAGAGATCAGGCTCACTTCCCCCGGCACCCGTGGCGTACGGCTCTGGTTGAAAGCGGTGAACAGAATGTCCACCGGCAGATGAGTGCCGACCTTGTCCACCAGGTTCACCGGCAGGCGCCCCTCCACTTCCAGGCGCGTGCCCTGGGGCACGATTTCCAGCAGGGTTTCCCCGGCCCGCACCACGGCACCTTCGGTGTGTACGCCGAGGTTGACGGCAATGCCATCGGCTGGGGCGTTGATTTCACTGTGTTGCAGGTCGAAACCGGCCGATGTCAGTTGTTGCTCCAGGGTCAGGCTGCGCAGTTGCGCGTCGGCCAACTGGCTGCGGACTTCCTTTTGATACTCCTCGCTGTGCTGTTGCAACTTGAGGCGTGATTCGAGAATGCCTTGCTCGATACGCCCGCTTTCACCGGTGTTCTGCGCCAGGTCCTGCTGCACCTGTGACAGTTGGCGCTGGTACTCCAGCAAGCGGTTGCGCGGGATGTAGCCATTGTCGGCCAACGGTTGCAGGTTGCTCAGTTGATCACGCAGCGATTGCGCCTGGGCGTTCAAGTCCGTGCGCGCACGGCGCATACCATTGAGCTGAGCGCTGGCGCCTTCGATACTGGCGCGGATCCCGGCCTGTTCGCGGGCAAAGGCCTCACGCCGGCTGCTGAACAACTGGCGCTGGCCCTCCAGCACCAAGGCCAGCGCAGGATCGGGGCTAGCGCTCAGTTCGGCGGGAAACATCACCGAAGGTAAGCTGTCGCGCTCGCTCTGCCAGCGGGCAACACTGGCCCAGGCCATGCGGTACTGGGCTTGCAGGGAATGCACATCGGCCTGGCTTTGGGTCTGGTCGAGGCGAAACAACGGCTGGCCTTGCTTGACCACCTCGCCTTCGCGCACCAGGATCCGGCTGACCACGCCAGGGCTCAGGGTTTGCACGGCCTTGCGTTTGCCGGACACCACCACCGTACCCTGCACAGGAATGCCCTGGTCCAGGGGCGCCAGGCTGGCCCAGAGGAAGAACCCGCCGGCACCGACCACCGTCATCAGCCAGCCCAGGCGGGAGAAAAAACGCGCATCGCGCTCGGGAAAGGTCTGTTCGTTTGGCAGGCTGTTATCGGTGCTCATTGGCCTGGATTCCTTGCCGCAGGGTATTGACGGTTGAGGCTGACGCCGGCCTTTTCACGGGGTTGTTCCGGTTGCCCGGACAGCGCTCGCAGCACCTCCTGGCTCGGGCCGAACGCTTGCAGGCGGCCCTCGTTGAGCACCAGCAGTTTGTCGGCCTGGGCCAGCGCCGAAGAGCGGTGGGTCACCAGGATCACGCTGCTGCCCTGGGCTTTCATCTGCATGATGGCGCTGGCCAAAGCGGCCTCGCCCACGGTATCGAGGTTGGAATTGGGTTCGTCGAGCACGATCAGGCGCGGCCCGCCATACAGCGCGCGGGCCAGGGCCACCCGTTGTTTCTGCCCGCCGGACAGGCCGCTGCCGTCGTCGCCCAAGACCGTGTCGTAGCCCTGGGGCAAGCGCAGGATCAAGTCATGCACACCGGCTTGCTGGGCAGCCTGCACCACCTGCTCGGGGTCAGCCTGGCGAAAGCGCGCGATGTTATCGGCGATGCTGCCGCTGAACAGTTCGATGTCCTGGGGCAAGTAACCGACGTGCGGACCGAGGTCGTCGCGGTCCCAGCGATGAATGTCGGCGCCATCCAGGCGCACCGTGCCGGCCAGGGTCGGCCACACGCCCACCAGCACCCGCGCCAGGGTCGACTTGCCGGAGCCGGAGGCCCCCAGCACACCCAGTACTTCGCCGGCCGCCAGGTTGAAACTGACCTGATGCAAGGTCGCCACCCGCCGCCCCGGAGGCCCGGCGCTGACCTGCTCGAAACTCACCTGCCCCTTGGGCGCCGGCAATGCCATGGCCTGCGCCCCGGGCGGAAACTCCTGCAACAGCTCATCCAGGCGCTGGTAGGCCAGCTTGGCCGAGCTCCATTGCTTCCACACCGCGATCAACTGGTCGATCGGGCTGAGCACTCGGCCCATCAGAATGGTCCCGGCGATCATCATCCCGGCGGTCATCTGGCCCTTGATCACCAACAAGGCACCGAGCCCCAGCACCAAAGATTGCAGGAGCAGGCGCAGGGATTTGCTCAGGGAACTGATCACCGAACCGGTGTCGCTGGCCTGGTTCTGCAAGCCGAGGAACCGTGAATGCACCTGGAACCAACGGCTGCGCAACGCCCCAAGCATGCCCATGGCCTGGATGGTCTCGGCATTGTGCAAGTGACTGGTGGCCAATTGGGTGGACTGCTGGGAATAACCGCTGGCTTCGCGCAACGGTTTTTTGGTCAGGTATTCATTGAGGCAAGCCAAAGCGATCAACAACACTGCACCCGCCGTGGCCAACACCCCGAGCCACACGTTGAACAGGAAGATCACCAGCAAGTAGATGGGGAACCACGGCGCATCAAAGAAGGCAAACAGCGCAGGCCCCGTGAGGAACTGGCGAATATGGGTCAAATCCCCCAGGGATTGCCCGGCGTGGCCTTCGCCACGTTGCAGGTTGCGCTCGAAAGCAGCCTTGTACACCTGCAGGTTGAACCGTCGCTCCAACTGGCTGCCGATGCGGATCACGATAAAGCTGCGCACCACTTCCAGGGTGCCGATAAAGGCAAAGAAGCCCACCACCATCAGGGTCAGCATGACCAGGGTGGTTTCGTTCTGTGATGACAGCACCCGGTCATAGACTTGCAACATATAAATGGACGGCACCAGCATCAGCAGGTTAATCAACGCCGTAAAACAGCCGACGCTGATCAGGATACTTTTATAAGCGCCAAGGGCCTTAAACAAGGGTGCGGCAGGAGTGGTCTTCGCCATGTTGCTTGATCTTCCCCGGGGCTGAAATACACACAGCAGTTTGCCCGGCGCGCCATAATGGGGCAGGCAACTACTTCAATCATGCTTAGTTCATCAAAAGTGACAGATAGACGACTGTCACTTTCAATAAATGACTCTACGGTCAGTGGTTATAACGATATAACCATTTGTTCAATTATTGTGTGCGCTGCAATATCAAGGCGAGTCCGGACTTGGAAGTCACCGTATATTCACCGTCTTTCTGCCGGCTCAAATGGGCAATCCCCGTCCCCTCGGCATTTATCAGCAGTATTCCATCTGGCGTGGGCAGCCATGTCTGGGGTTTTTCTCCCAGCCACTGTTGCGCACACTGCACATCCCCTTTGAGGCCGTTGGGCTGGGCAATCAGATCCAGCTCGCAGACCTGCTCCTGCTGTCGCAGCTGCCAATGGCCGGCCAGTTGCGTGGTGCTGGGTAAAACAAGACTGCTTGCCATTGCGTGGGCTCCTGCCGACACCAGCAATGCCGGGATCAACCAGGCGATTGCGTTGCGAAAAATAGTCATCACCATTACCCGTTCACGGGGTTGTTGCAAGCAAAGAGCAGCGCCAGGGCGCCGCCCTTCGTTAAGCCTTGATCAAGCCACGATGTCGCTGTAGGCCGCCTGGCCTACGGTGGTGACGAGGAAGTCCGCCACGCCGTGCCCAGAGAAGTCCACCGCCAACGTGCCCAGGTTGGTACCCGAGGCGTAGGTCAGCACGGCATCACCGGCGCTGCCTGTGAAGGCGTTGACGAAATTCAGGCCGCTCCCCTGGGTGATACCGGTCAGGTCGATCTTGTCCGAACCCGAGGTGAAGTCGAGGATCTGATCCGCTGCACCTGGCTTGGAATCGGAACTGGCACCGAACACAAAGGTGTCCGAACCCGCACCGCCCCACAGTTTGTCAGCACCGCCGCCACCGTAGATCAGGTCATTGCCGGCACCACCCTTGAGGGTGTTGGCCGCCGCATTACCGATCAGCAGGTCGTTGCCCGAGCCACCGAAGGCGTTTTCCACGGTCACACCCTGGGCGATCGACACGTTACCCACCAGGCCGCCCACGTCAGAGAACGAGGTCTCGTTGAGGTTGATTTTCTGGTTCTGGGTAAAGCCGGAGAAGTCCAGGGTGTCATTGCCACCGCCGTCCCACACCGAGAACACCAGCTTGTCGGCATTGGACGTGGCGCTGAGGTGGTCGCGCCCGGTGTTGGAGTTGAACCCGTAGGTGGTATCACCGGCACGGGTGTTGTAGTTGGCACCATAGAGCTTCTGGATTGCCGCAATATCGTCGATCAGCGGGCCGGAGGCATAGGCCTCTACCCCGCCCTTGGTGAAGTTCTGGTTGGTGTTGAACTCACTCCAGTAGCTCATGACGCTGTAGCCACGGGTGTCCTGGCCGTAGTCCGCGTCTTTGTAAGACGGGTTGCCGGTCCCGGCGTTGTAGTCGCCAGGGTGATCCAGGCCCAGGGTGTGGCCGATTTCGTGAGTCAGGGTCTGGCGTCCGTAGTTGTTCAGGCCAGGGTTGATGTTATCGGTGTAGCCTCGGTTGATCAGGTACCAGGAAGTGCCATCCGTGCCACTTGTGTTGTACTTCTCATTGGTGCCCGGCAGATAGGCAAAAGCCGCGGCGCCATCCTGGCCCGCACTGTAGTTGCCGAAGGTCATGTGGAAGTCGCCGCCCGAGGCTTTCTCGGTGAAGGTGACATTGGCCACATCGGCCCAGGATTGCATGGCCAGTACGGCCTGGCCTTTTTGCAGGTTGCTGAACTGGCTGAACCCGGAGATACCATGCTTGTTCATGGTCGCCGAGGAGGCCGAAGTCAGGAAGGTGTAGGTAAGATCGATCCTGCCGTTGCCGTCAACGTCCCGGTAGGCCGCGTTTTCGCGCAGCAAATGGTCCGCTGCCTGGTCGACAGAGAACGAAGGTTTGCCATTGACCGTGAGATTGCCGCCACGGTCATACAAATGGCTAAAGCTATCGATCTGTGAATAGGCACTACTTGCTTGAGCTGCCGAGACAATAGCTTTGTCTTTTACTTTCGACATAAACGTACTTCCTTGTTTGCAAGTGGAACAGTTTTTGTCCGATAGCGACGCTCTCCGGCGAGAGCGTCCTATCACTCGCCTCTTATGAAGGCGAAAGAAAACTGACACAATTTTAAATCAGACGTCCAGCACTTTTTTTGCCAGGAAAGTGCGCAGAACGAATAATGCCTGCAAACATTGGGAAATACGTCTTCTATCCTGCGTAATGAGCAGCGCGACGCAAGCCCGGCTATTTAAATATTAAATAATGCTAAACAGTTAAATGCCAGACAGGTCACATTTCAATATTGAATGGATCCAATATATTGAGTGGGGTGCACTTTTAAAGTGCCACCGTGTCATTGTAAATATTAAGCAGCCATTGTTTTATTATTATTGACAGCTTGCTAATACGTCGATGATTCGCTGGCGATTTCAAGGTCGTTGCCAACCAGTCTGGTGCAGCGCTTCGAGCAACGTCCGCCCATCCAAACCCGGCACCAGCACACCTTCGGCAGTGGTCATGTCCTCCCCTGCGAGGATCGCGTTGATGATGGCTTCTTCCACCGCCTCCGCCGCCGCACTGAACAACGGCGAAATATGATCGTTATTGACCATGTTCAGTGCCGTGCTGAGCGGTAAATCCTTGCGCCCGTAATCTGCCGCCGGCAGGTCCTGGTTGCCGGTGGCAAACGCCAGGAACAGATCGCCACTGGAATCCTCGGTACCGCCGCCGGTGCGTGCAATACCGATGGATGCGCGTTGCGCCAGGCGCTGACACTGGTGGGGCAATAACGGTGCGTCGGTAGCGATAATCACCACAATGGAGCCCATGCCCGGGGTGCCACGAGCGGCAAACGGCGAGGCAATTTCCATCAGGTGTCGCCCCACCGGATAGCCATCGACTCGCAGTTCCTGGCGCTTGCCGTGGTTGGCCTGCACCAGCACGCCAACGGTCCAGCCGCCCTGCTCCCCTGGCAACTTGCGCGAGGCGCTGCCAATGCCGCCCTTGAACTCATGGCAAATCATCCCGGTGCCGCCACCCACCGCGCCTTCCTGCACCGGGCCCGATTCTGCATTGGCCATGGCTTGGAGCACATGCTCCGGGCCGATGTGCTGGCCCCAGATATCGTTGAGCAGGCCGTCATAGGTTTCCATCACCACCGGCATGCACCAGTACACCGCCGGGTCAGCCAGGCTGTCGCGCTCCAGGGCGATCAAGGTGTCGCGCACAATACCGATACTGTGGGTATTGGTGATCGCCAGGGGCGTGGTCAACAGCCCGGCTTCGCCGATCCACTCAAGGCCGGTGGCGTCGCCGTTGCCATTGAGCACGTGATACCCGGCAAAACACGGCTGCAGGCGAGCAGCACCGGCCCGCGGCTGGATCAGCGTGACCCCGGTGCGCACCTGCTTGCCATCGATCTGCGCCTTGACCGTGCTGTGACCGACCCGAACCCCAGGGACATCGGTAATCGCATTCAATTCGCCGGGTATCCCCAGCCCCAACGTAATGCCCAATTGACGTGCGCGCATAATCACTCCTTACAGTTTCTGAAACGCCGGACTCGACCGGCCGCTGATGCAATACAGGACCACCGACAACGCCAGCAGGCCGATGATAATCATGATGTCGCGCATGGATGCTGCGATAAACAAGGTGAGCAACAGATAACCCGCGCCGGCCACGGCCAGCAATGCCGGTACCGGCCACAGGGGCATGCGGTACGGATGCTCGCGGTCGCGCAACAGCACCCGGCTCATCAGCGCGCTCAAGGCGACGATCAGGTACACCAGCATGATCAGCAACACACTGAAGGACGTCAGGTCGGCCAGGTTGGAGCTGAAACTGAGTAGCGCCGAAGGGACCGCCAGGAACAGCGTGGCCAGCCATGGCGAATCCCAGCGCGGGTGGATACGGGTGAAGAGTTTGTTGATGGTCGGTGTCCACAGCGCATCGCGACCGCTGCTGAACACTACCCGGCCGATCTGGATCACGATGGCGACAATCGCATTGAACACCGAGAGGAAGATCCCGGCACTGACCAGCCGCGACAGGGTTTCGTTGCCATGGCTGGTCAGCAGATAGCCGATGGGGTCCGGGCTGCTGATCATCTCACTGAGCGAGGGAGCGCCGATCAACAGCGCGGTGATTGGCACCAACTCGATCACCACCACCAGGCCCAGGGACCACAGCACTGCCTTGTGCACGCCCTTGCCGCCGCATTTCATGTCTTCGGCCAACAACACCGCCGGGCCATAACCATTGAACGAGAACAGGCCGATGCCGACAGCACCGATCACCAGGGCCCAGGGCGCGAGGTGCAGCACGCCGTTTTCGACGATCTGCGGCTGGAACAGCACGCTGGCGGGCTGCACCGGGTTACCGAAACCGATAAACACAATCACCAGCAAAGCCGCCACCTCCAACAGCAGGCAGGTGCCGGTAATCCATGCATTGAGCTTGATGTTGAGAATGCCCAGGGCGTAGCTGCACACCACAATCACCAGGGCCACGGTTTGTGAGTCGAACTTCGTACCCAAGGCGTTATTGAGGTAAGTCGCCGCGCCGGTGGCCAGGACCGGCGGGATAAACAGCAGCATCACCAGCACCGTGAGGAAGGTCGCGTAGCCGGCCATGCCGCCAAACACGCGCTTGGCGTACACATACTCGCCACCTGCACTGTTATGGGCGCGCCCCAGTTCGGCGTAGCAAAAGGCGAACATCAGCGCCAGCAGCCCGGCCATTACAAACGCCAGGAACACACCGCTCCCGGCTTGCTGGATTGCAAACGGGGCGATAACAAACACGGAACTGGCCGGAGTCACCGCCGAAACGGTAATGGCCACCACATCGAACACACTCAAGGTAGGTTTCAGCACGCCGTCGGGCGCGGGGGTTGTGCTCATATCGTTATCCTCTTGTTTATTCTTGGTTTGAGGCAGAAACGAAAAAGTAGGGGCGATCAATTTTTTTATTGTAGGAGCGAGCTTGCTCGCGAAAGACGTCAACGCAAACCCGTGCTGACTGGGTAACCGCAGCGCGCTCAGGTTTTTCGCGAGCAAGCTCGCTCCTACAGGGAATTTAGGTGTTGCCACTGCGCCGGCCAATTCCCCTATTGGAGTACTCCCCTTGACGGGGCCGGGTAAAAACCGAACCCTTGGCCAATCTTTCAGCCATCGGAACCCTTCACATGAGCCTGTTTCGGGAAATCGGCATGCATGCGGGCCTGGGCCGTACGGTGTCGCAAATTGGCACCGAGCGCTTCTGGAAGCAACTGGTGCTGTTGCTGCACCAGAACCTGGCCTTCGATAACGCCCTGGCGATCTTCTACCCGGTGGACGGCCCACCCCAGGCGCTGGAAGAGTACGACGCGCAGCCGACCAGCAAACCGGCGTCGATGCTGGTGTATCTCAATGGTTTGTACTTGCTCGACCCGTTCTTCCAGGCCTGCCGCGAAGGTTATGCCAGCGGCGTGTATCGCCTGGAAGAAGTGGCGCCAGACCATTTCCGCCAGAGTGAATACTTCCTCAATTACTTCCATGACAACGTGCTGGAGGATGAAGTGCAATTCATCCTGCAACTGCCCGGGGTGGGCACCTTGTCGTTGTCACTGGGTATGCAGCGGGTATTTACCGCGACTGAAACCGGGCTGCTGACGCTATTGGCGGCGTGGGTGCTGCCGTTGATGCAGCAGCATTGGCAGCAAAGCACCCAGCGCGCACCGGCGGGCGAAGCCATGGCCAGCCAGATACGCGATGCGTTGAGTCATTTTGGCAGTGGCGTGCTGTCAGAGCGCGAACTGGAAATCGCCCGCCTGGTATTGCGCGGGTTTTCGTCCAAGGCCATGGCCGAACGCCTGAGTATCTCGCCGGACACGGTCAAGGTGCATCGGCGGCACCTGTACGCCAAGCTGGATATCTCGTCGCAGCCGGAGTTGTTTTCGTTGTTTATCCAGTCGTTGGGGCATGACCTGGATAACCCCTAGGGACGCCGCCGCTTGCCCAATACCGCTCCCACACCCGTGATGTGATCAGATCACGAAGCGCGCGACCATCCCATTCAAGTCCACCGCCAGGCGCGACAGTTCATGACTGGCGGCGCTGGTCTGGTTGGCTCCGGCCGCTGACTGGGTGGCCAGGTCGCGGATGTTCACCAGGTTACGGTCCACCTCGCGGGATACCTGGGCCTGTTCTTCGGACGCACTGGCGATCACCAGGTTGCGTTCGTTGATCAGGCTGATGGACTGGGTGATCTGCTCCAGCGCCACACCAGCGGCGCGGGCCATTTCCAGAGTGCTTTGAGTGCGCTGGTTGCTCTGTTGCATGGACTGCACCGCGTCCCCGGTGCCGTTCTGGATCCCGGCGACCATTTTCTCGATCTCCTGGGTCGACTGCTGGGTGCGATGAGCCAGGGCCCGTACTTCATCGGCTACCACGGCAAACCCGCGCCCGGCTTCACCCGCACGAGCGGCTTCGATCGCCGCGTTGAGGGCCAGCAAGTTGGTTTGCTCGGCAATCGCCCGAATCACGTCCAGCACCTTGCCGATATCACGCCCCTGGGTGGCCAGGCCTTCGATCAGCACCGAGGTGTTCTGCACGTCCTGGGTCATGGTCTGGATCGCATCCACGGTTTCCACCACCCGGTCGCGCCCTTCCCGCGCGGCCTGGTTCGACTGGGCCGATGCCTCGGAGGTGGACACCGCGTTGCGCGCCACCTCTTCTACGGCGGCGGTCATTTCATTGACAGCCGTGGCGGCCTGGTCGATTTCATTGTTCTGCTGCTGCAAGCCCTTGGAGGCTTCTTCGGTTACCGCACTGAGTTCTTCGGCGGCCGATGCCAGTTGCGTGGCTGAACCGGCGATGTGCTGGATGGTCTGGCGCAAGTTACCCTGCATGGTCGCCAGGGCGCCAATCAGGCGGGCGGGCTCGTCCTTGCCGTCGTCCTCGATGACCTTGCTCAGGTCGCCACTGGAGATGGTTTGCGCGGCCGCCACGGCCTTGCGCAGCGGCGTGACAATGCTGCGCGTCAGCAGCCAGGCGAGCAATACGGTCATCAGCGCCGCGACTACCGACACCACAACTATCCCGCTGATCGCATCGTTATAGCTGCGACCGGCGTCTTCACCGGCCTGCTTGGCATCGGCGGCATTGATTGCAATCAACTTATTGAGCTGTTCGCCCATCTGATCCGTGCCGTCCTTGATGCGACTGTTGATCAAGGCGCGCATCTCCTCGACCTTGTTCTGCTGGGACAGCGCAAGCATTTCAGCCTGGGCTTTGAGGTAGTTGTCCAGCGTGGCCGCAAAGGTCTTGTACAACGCAGCTTCTTCGGCACCCGCCGGCGTCGCGGCATATCCCGCCTGGGCTTGCCGGGCCTTGTCGACCAAGACCCCGATGCGCACCTGAGCCTCTTGCAGGGCGACCGGATCGCGATTGACCAAGACACGGAATGACAGAATGCGCAGGCGCAACACGTTCTCGGTGATGTTGGCCAGGTAACCGACACTGGGCAACTGGTTGGTGCCCATGTCCAGCGAGGCCTGGCGGATCAGCGTCATACGGTTGACGGCAAACACCCCCAGAACAATCACTAACAACGCAATAAACGCAAAACCGAGAAACGCCCGAGGTGCGATGTTCAGATTACGAAGGGACATAGGAAAGCTCTCAAAGAGGGATGACTGCGAGCGTCCTTGCCACGACACGATCACTTAGCGTCAACGCGCTTAGATGACTGTTCGGCGCCACTGTTATAAAGGTTGTGTGGGCCTATAAGAGGTATCGGCCGGCTTGAGGCTTTTTGCATGGATCGGAGAAATATATTTTCACACTTTTGACAGCGGGCGCTTTCTGGCATCCTGCGCCTCCATTTTCTGACCCGAGCACGTATTTTGTCTGACGCTCAAGCCCCTCAGCCACGTTACAAATCGGACCTGATCTATGGTCTGGAAGACCGTCCGCACTTCACTGCGGCGATGTTTGCCGCCCTGCAGCATGTGCTCGCCAGCTTTGTCGGGATCATTACCCCGACCCTGATCGTCGGGGGTGTATTGGGCCTGGAAAGCGAAGTGCCCTACCTGGTCAGCATGGCGCTGTTCGTCTCCGGCCTGGGCACCTTTGTCCAGGCGCGGCGCTTTGGCCCGGTGGGCTCTGGCTTGCTGTGCCTGCAAGGCACCAGCTTTTCGTTCATCAGCGTGATTCTCAGTGCCGGATTCATGGTCAAGGCGCGAGGCGGCGGCACTGATGAAATACTCTCGACGATCTTCGGCATTTGTTTCTTTGCGGCGTTTATCGAAGTGGTGCTCAGTCAGTTCATCGGCAAGCTGCGCAAGCTGATTACCCCGGTGGTCACCGGCACCATCATCACCTTGATGGGCCTGTCGCTGATCAAGGTCGCCGTCACCGACATGGCCGGCGGCTACGGCGCCGCCGACTTGGGCGCGGCCAGCAATATGGGGCTGGCAGCCCTGGTATTGCTGACCATCGTGGTGCTCAACCGCTTCAATAACCCGTTCCTGCGCCTGGGCTCGATTGTCATCGGCCTGACCCTGGGCTTTATCGTGGCCTGGTGGCTGGGACGGGTCGACCTGGCGGCATTGCCTCAGGTGCCGCTGGTCAGCGTGCCGGTGCCGTTCAAGTACGGTTTCTCGTTTGACTGGGTGGCGTTTATCCCGGTGGCAGTGATCTTCCTGATTTCCCCGCTGGAAGCAGCCGGTGATCTGACAGCCAACTCGATGATTTCCCAACAACCGGTCAAAGGCCCGCTGTACATCAAGCGCATCAAGTCCGGCCTGCTGGCTGATGGCCTGAACTCGGTCATGGCCGCCACCTTCAATAGCCTGCCGATGGTGACCTTCGCCCAGAACAACGGCGTGATCCAGTTGACCGGCGTGGCCAGCCGCTACGTGGCGTATTTCATCGCCGGCCTACTGGTGTTGCTCGGCCTGTTCCCGATGATTGGCGCGGTGCTGCAACTGATGCCCAAGCCGGTATTGGGTGGCGCGACCCTGATCATGTTCGGCACCGTAGCCGTGGCCGGGATCAAGATCCTCGCCGAGGCCGGACTGCATCGGCGCAATGTGCTGATCGTGGCCATTTCCCTGGGGATGGGCCTGGGCGTGGCGGCGGTACCGGAAGTGCTGCGCGAACTGCCCAAGGCCTTGCATAACATCTTCGAGTCGCCGATTACCGTTGGTGCATTCTGTGCGATCCTGCTGAACATCTTCCTGCCTGAAGAGTTCATGGAACTGGAAGAAGATGAATTTGATCCGGAAGCCTCGACCCTCAAAGTGATGCAGGACCCGGACCCGACGAAATAGGAACCCTTATGCGCAGATTGATCGGCCTGACCCTGTCCCTGATATTGCTCAGCCTGAGTGCCTGCGCCCTGTTTCCCAATCGCGACCCGGTCAACATCAATGTGGTCGGGATCGAACCCCTGCAAAGCCAGGACCTGGAAGTGCGCTTTGCCGTCAAGCTGCGGGTGCAGAACCCCAACGAAACAGCGATCGACTACAACGGTGTAGCCCTGGATCTGGAGGTCAATGGCCGGCCGCTGGCCTCTGGGGTCAGCGATCAACAGGGATCTATCCCACGTTTTTCCGAGACCGTACTGATGGTGCCAGTCAGCGTTTCGGCGTTTTCGGTGTTGCGCCAGACCCTGGGCCTGAGCCAGACCCAGAGTCTGAACAACCTGCCCTATGTGCTGCGCGGCAAACTGGCCGGTGGGTTGTTTGGCACGATGCGTTTTGTTGATCGCGGCACGTTGGACTTACCCAAGTAAACAGCCTGGAGTTCACTGGCACATGGATGCGCTGGCTGCTCCTACTTCGCGGCCATCAGGCGGTTGACTTCACTGCGCACCATGTTGGCAAATTCTGGTGGCGACATGCTGTCCAGTTCCGAACGCACCCATTCGGCCCATTTGCCCTTGCGCTTGGAACGCTCGCCAAACAGCCGGGCGCCCTCGCCCTTGGCCTTGCCCAGGTTGCTTTGCCACAAGTCATACAGGCGGGACTTTTCATCTTCAAGCGCAGCGCGCTCGGCAAGGGGCTTGTTGGCCAGATTGAAGCTCATGTGGAATTACCTGCTGCACAAATAGGTGACATCTTACACTGTAGGTCGAAAGGTCCGAATTCGGATTTTTCATTGCCCCGGCAGCTGACGAAAAAAAACTGCAACTTTTGCCGTGCTTGAAGACTCCATTGTTCACTGCCCACTTACCCCGCAAGGAGCTACTCCATGGCCCGTAAAACCGCTGCCCAAGCTGTCGAAGAGCAAATCAAGGACCAGGCGTTCAGCGAACTCCAGGCCCTGATCGAAGAATCGGACAAACTGCTCAAAAGCAGCGCATCGCTGGTGGGAGAAGAAGGTGAAACCCTGCGTGAACAGGTAGCGATCAAGCTCAAGCAGGCCCTGGACTCGGTGTCCAGCGTGCGTGAGCGCAGCAAGCCGGTGGTGGATGCCACCGAAACCTACATCGGTGGCCACCCTTGGCAGACCGTGGCGATTTCAGCCGGCTTTGGCCTGGTGGTTGGCCTGCTGCTTGGCCGTCGCCACTGATCGATTCCACGGCCGGGGCGGCTCAGTCCGCCCCGGCCATCAGCCCTGCGCCAACTTACGCAACCGCGCCAGCTCATCACCGTCCAGAACAATTCCTTCCACTTCTGCCTTGGCCCGCGTGCGATGACGCCGGTCGCCCGGCAAGCGTCGCAGCCCTGCCGCATGCATCTGCCGCACCAGTTCCTGGCTGCGCTCGGCAAAGTCTTGCCCGGCGGCTTTGCTGGGGTCGATCACGATCAGCAACTGGCCTGTCCAGGGGGTCTTGGCGCCGGGATGGTTTGACCAGTCGAATTCGAACGAGAAGTTGCCCCCGGTCAGCGCGGCTGCCAGCAACTCCACCATCATCGACAAGGCCGAGCCCTTGTGCCCGCCAAATGGCAACAACGCCCCGCCTTCGAGGATCGCCTTTGGGTCCTGGGTCGGCTGGCCCAGGCTGTCGACGCCAGTGCCCGGTGGAACACGTTCACCCTTGCGGGCGGCAATCTGGACATCGCCATGGGCGATTGCGCTGGTGGCCAGATCAAACACAATCGGTGGCCCGTCAGCACGTGGCGCCGCGAACGCGATGGGATTGGTGCCGAACAAGGGCCGATCGGCGCCATGAGGGACCACGCAAGTCATGCTATTGACCACGCTCAGGGCGACCAAACCCTCTTCGGCAAACGGCTCGACATCCGGCCACAAGGCAGCAAAGTGGTGAGAGTTACGAATCGCCAGTACGGCAATCCCAGCACTGCGGGCTTTTGCCACCAATAACGGGCGGGCCGCCGCCAGCGCCGGCTGGGCAAATCCATTGGCGGCATCCACACGCACGAACCCCGAGGCCACATCCTCGACCACCGGCACCGCCTGGCCATTGACCCAGCCGCTGTCCAGAGTCGAGACATAGCCGGGTATGCGAAACACCCCGTGGCTGTGCGCTCCGTCCTGTTCAGCGCGGGCGCAGTTGTCAGCCAGTACGCTGGCAACATCCGGCGAAGCGCCGTGACGGATGAAAATGGCCTTGAGCAGCGTCACAAGTTGCGTGAAGACAATTGAAGTGTTCGCAGCGGTAATGGGCGTGGCTGACATCTGAAGCTCCAGAATTGTTATTGGAGGGGGCAACAGCCTGCTGGATTCGGCCCATTGATTAACAACGCGCGACAAGTGAGCTGTCAACCACCGACGCGGCTTCGATGTTATTTATTTAATGCCCACCTGATGCCGTCGACTCCAGTTGGAGTGATTTTGGTGCAGCCCCAGAAACCGAGTACATCAAGGGTCAGATACTTGCGCCGCGGGGATGAATTTGAGTAATGCGAGAGGGATGTTCAGGACCAACCTGGCCAGGCGAGTCGGCACTATCCTGGATAATGCCGACTCCGTGGCGTTGCCTATCACTAACCTGAGGCGTCAGTTGAGCCCGATGCCCATCAGTCACAGGGAATCTAATCGGGATCAGTCCTTCTGGTCGCGCAACACATTGCCCGAGGCGCCGTCGATGCGGATTTCATAAACGCTACCATCAGCCTTGCGACCTTTGACTTCCCAATAACCATTGTCGTCAGCTTCGGCCTGGTAGACCTCAATGTAACCAGCCTTGGTCTTGGCAGTTTCGATGGCTTTCTCGATGGTGATCCAGCCGGCCCCAGGTTTGTCGGCCAAGGCGGCGCCAGCGCCGAACAAGGTGGCAGTGGCAAGCATGGCAGTGAGGGTATTCTTCAGCATTTTCTTACTCCGTTAGAGAGAATGACTTACAGATCCAGATTTTTAGGGTGTTTACAGCCCGAATTAGTTCCACATTGATGCTCATTCGCCATGATGGCTGTTCTCGGCACCACGCCGGGAAGGTTAGAATGTAGGAAATCAGGAAGCACCAATGACCGAACAGCCCCTTTCAGAAGCCGAATATGATGCAGTCACCGATGCCGCCGCGCATTGGTGTATGCGTCTGCACGCTTTTGATTGCACCGTGGCAGAACGGCAGGCTTTCGAACAGTGGCACGATGCGCACCCTCTGCATGCCTTCGAATATGCCGCCATGCTGGAAATCTGGGATGTTGCCGACCACTTGCCGCGCACCAGCGAAGCACCACCGCCGGTTGTGCGGGTCACACCACCGAGCCGCTGGCGCACCTATGCAGTCGCCGCCGCCATTTCCCTGGTGGCGTTGCCACTGGCCGCCTTCACCAGTTGGGAGGCCGGTTGGCTGCCCAGCTCTTATGAGCATTACGAAGCCACCAGTGGCCTGCGCCACGTGACGCTGACTGATGGCAGTGAAGTTGAGCTGAACCTGGGCACCGAGCTGGTCTACAGCAACTACAAGGATGAGCGCCGGGCCACGCTGAAAAAAGGTGAAGCGTTCTTCAAGGTCAGCCATGACCTCGCACACCCGTTTGTGGTGCGCGCCGGCACGGGGCAAATCCGGGTGACGGGCACCCAGTTCAACGTCTGGAAGTATGACGATCAAGTACGGGTGATGTTGCTGGAAGGCTCGGTAAAAATCACCAGCGACGCCAGCCACAGCGGCCTGAGCCTGACGCCCGGAATGCAGGCCAGTTACAACCTGGGGGACGCGCAACCGCAATTACAGGCCTTCTCCCCCCATGACCCGGCGCTGGCCTGGCGCACCGGCAAGTTGATTCTCGACAATCTGCCACTGGTGGATGCCTTGCCACTGATCAACCGTTACTTGAGCAAACCGGTGATGCTGGCCGATACGGGCACCGGGAATATTCGCATTGGCGGGATCTACGATATCCATGAAGTCACCCATCTGGTGTCCTCCCTGCCCAACGTGCTGCCGGTCTACCTGACTCAGAACCAGGACGGCAACACCGTACTCAATTCAATCCCGCGCAAAACTCCCAAGACCTGATCAAGAGCCGTGACTACCGCGTACTGCGGTGGCACGGCTATCGTTCGCAACGCCTTGTCCACTTTTGAAACACCCCTCACCGCGCAGCAGCCCAGTGGCTGCGGGTTCATCGTTTCGTCATCACAAGTGTTTCAGCCCTGAAACACCCCGGGCCCAAGCCTGGCGCAGCTCATTGGCCGCCATCCTGTTTCATGCCTGATACACCCTGCCCACAGGCACCTCGCACATAATCCCAAGCTGTTGAATAACCAGCCAATATAAAAAGCGGCACAGCTTCTGCTCTCTTCCTTGCAACGCTGTTTAGGGTCAGCGTTAAAAAACAAGGAATGCTGCCGTGGCGACTCTCAATCCAGGCTCACTGAGCCTACTGCTGATCAGCTGTGTACTCAGCGCCAGTGTGAGCGTGAGCGCTTTTGCGGGAGACGGCATCATCGTGACCGGGCGCAATGTTCAAGGTTTCCACGTTGGTCGCCCAGCCTTTGGTCCCGACCCTTATCCAACCACAGTGAATGCCAACCCAAGCAGTCAGATTCAGCGTGCTACCGGCGAACTCAGCGATAGCGATTTTGCAGGCCTGAGTAGCGGTTCCGGCATTACCCGCACGATCCTGCCAAACGGCGAACTCCCCGGCCTGAGCAACACTCTGGGCACCAATTCGGCTGGCTTGGGCACTGGCGCAGCTGCGAGTCATGGCGGCGGGAACAGCCTGGGTGGCCAGATCAGCGGCACGATTGAACGTGGCCTGGCCCCCCTGAACAACATCGGCAGCATGATGGGGGCTCAGTAATGAATCGCTCATGGCTGATCCCTGCACTGTTCAGTTGCTCTTGCGCAATGGCCGGCGACGGTCACGAAGCGCTCATCGACAACTCCGGCAAACAATACACCGGCGTTATTTCGGTCAACCAGGCCGCCGGCAATCAGCAACAACAGATCAACAGCCGGAGCATCACAGTCGGCGGTCAAGCCAGCACTGTGCTCATACAGAAGCTCGACGGCAAGGCCGACCCTTCCCTCAACGCCAACACGGCGATCCAGGGAACCTCTTTCAGCAATGGCAACGGTGTACTGGGCGTCAACCAGTCGGCCGGGGCCAATAACCAGATGATCAATGCGGTGCGGATCAGTATCAATCCTGGCCCGCAAAGCATCGATGACAGCGTCTTGTCGCAACAGAACACGACGCTGTTACCAGACTCAAGGTCCTCCTCTACCACTGGCAGCCGCCAGGTCGTTACCAGCGACCAGGCCTTCACCGGCAGCCGTGGAGTGGTACAGGTGAATCAGAGTGCAGGGGTGGGGAACCGAATGGCTAACACCCTCGGTATCACTATCAAGTAACGACTTGATAGGTGTTTGTTAGACCGTACCAACACTTAACCAACTAATTAGAAGCAAGGAGATACACCATGAAACCTACAATGGCTCTCAAACCACTGGTTTTTGCTCTGGCTGCGCTCATGGCTGTTGCTGTACAAGCTGACGCTAACAAGTGGTACCCAACCCCTGCACCCACCGGCACCGTAGCCGCCGTCGTCACGGACACCCAAATCAGCAAAGACAACAAGTTCGATGACACCAAAACCACCAACAATGCCTCGGCCAACCACTCGTTGAACCGCAGCAACGGCAACCTGGGTGGCAACGTCGCCGCTGGCTCCGGCAACCAGCAAGATAACGCCGCAGCAATCACCAGCAGCGCTGACGATTCAAACCTGGTTTTCGCCCTGGTCGATGTCGATCAGCAAAGCAAACAGAACGACTTCGAAAGCAAGGGCGTGCAAAACAATGCCTCGCTGAACAACTCGGCCAACAACAGTTCCGGCAACGTGGGTGTCAACGTCGCCGCCGGTCAAGGCAACCAGCAGAAAAACAACCTGGCGATTGTGGTTGCAGACGGCAACAACGTCGCCGCAGCCTCGAACACCGTGCAAACCTCGGTGGATAACGAGTTCCTCAATACTGCCTCTACCGGTAATGGCAACAACGGCAACAGCTTCGGTAATGGCAATGGCAACGGCAATGGCAATGGCAACGGCAACGGCAACGGCAATGGCAACGGCAACGGCAACGGCAATGGCAACGGCAACGGCAACGGCAATGGCAATGGCCAAGCCTCTTATGTCGTCAACAACGCCAGCCTGAACCACTCGGCCAACAACGCCTCTGGCAACATCGGCGTCAACGTGGCTGCAGGCATTGGCAACCAGCAGAGCAACACTCTCTCCCTCGGCAGCGGCTGCACCGTCTGCGCAGCGGGTAGCGGCGTACGCTTCTGATGCAATCGGGCCTTGGCAACAAGGCCCTTTTTTATTTCCGTGTCCAACAGGTCATCCGATCATGCGCCTCGCGACCCTCACCCTTCTATTACTGCTTGCTGGCCCTTCCTGGGCAGGGCAAATGGCTATTTCCGCCATGCCCGGCGGTGCAGTGATTTTCAAGAAGGTCGAGAGCATCCGCGAACGCCGGTTCGCTAACCTGGTGGAACAAAAAACCGATTTCAGCTGTGGTGCGGCAGCACTGGCCACCATCCTGCGCCAAGCCTATTGGATGGACGTTGATGAAGAACACGTCATCAAGGGCATGCTGGTCAACGCTGACCAGGACCTGGTACGTACCCAGGGTTTCTCCATGCTCGACATGAAACGCTACCTCGAAAGCATCGGCATGCGTGCCAGGGGCTACAAAATCGGCCCGGACACCCTGCTGACCGTGAAAATCCCTGTGGTGGTGTTAGTGGAGATCCGTGGCTATAAGCACTTCGTCGTGATGCAGCGTGCCGAAAAAGACTGGGTCTATATCGGTGACCCTGTCCTGGGCAATAAACGCTATGCACGGGACGACTTTGTCAAAGGCTGGAACGGTGTGGTGTTTGCCGTGTTGGGTGAGGGCTATGACAAGACCAACGCCCTGCTCGATCCTCCCACACCATTGACCGCCAAGACCAAAATGAACGAGTTCCGGCCCGTGGGCGATGCAGAGCTGATGGACTTCGGTTTTATCCAGAGCGATTTCTTCTAGAAGCGCGATAAGGAGCAGGAAGCTCCAGGAGCAAAACATGAACACTTATCGTTGGCTTACGGTCCTGTGCCTGGCAGCCTCGATGCCTGCCTATGCTTCCTCAGCGTTCAAGCCCATCGAAATGAAAGACTCGGAACTGGCTGAACTGCGCGGCCGTTTCGTGATGCCAGGGCGAATTGTCAGCTTCGGCATTGTCATGAGCACCACCTGGACCAACGCCGCTGGCGACACCAGTACGGTGAACGCCAATATGCACATCGACTCCGCCACCATCACCCCGCAATTCTATGTGCAGTCCACCGGCTCAGTCGGCAGCGGTACCAATCGCGACCCTGGCACCGGCACTGTCGTGGGTGGCGCCGGCCTGGGCAGTGGCCAGGGCGTGACCCAAACCGTACGCGCCGCCGGCGATGGCAATACGGCCTATAACAACGTCGGGATCAATGTCAGTGAAAACGGCCTGTCACCGGCCAACGTGGCGCAGTCGGGGCATGCGTTGATGGCGGGCGGCTCCTTCACGACCGACAGTGCGGCCGGTCGAGTCAGTGTTTCGGCCAACAATGGCGGCGTGCAGATGGCCATCCAAGCCAATAACAATCAGGGGAGCGCCCTGCAGCAGATCGGTGGCGGCAATGTACTGCAAGGCACGGTTTTGCAAGGCAACAGTAACTTCGTCAACAACATGACGCAGCTCAATGTGGTGCTAGGCAACAATGGTCTGAACGCGGGCGCATTGAACTGCAACCTGGATCAACTCAAAGGCCTACGCACGCTCGGTTATTGAACTACGCTGACCCTCGACACTTCCGCATTAGAAAAGGACGGCTTATTTCATGCATCGATCGTTATCACTACGTGCCGTTGTCTGTTTAAGTACGCTCTTGCCAGCGAGTATGTTGTACGCAGCACCAGACGCGGACATAGAAACCCTCAAACAAGAACTTCTGGAGCTCAAGCAGCGCTACGAAGTCCAGCAAAAAGCCCTGGCAGTCCTGGAACAACGGGTGCGCCAGGTGGAAGACCAGCCAGCAACCCCGGCGCCCAAACGCCTGGCCAAATCGCCAGCCGACTTCAAGCAAAGTGGCAGCACCGTGGCCGCCAGCGGCGGTACGGGTGGAGCCACAGGCGGCAGCTCCTACGGGCAATCGCTCAAGGATGATTCGGCGCCAGCGCAAAGTGTCAGCAACTTGTATAACGAAGCCAGCGGTTTCTTCGGTAACGGCAAATTCAGTTTTGAAACCGGCATTACCTACGCACGCTATGACGCCCGTCAATTGACCCTCAATGGTTTTCTCGCGCTGGACTCGATTTTCCTGGGCAATATCAACCTGGACCGTATCAAGGCAGATAACTGGACCTTGGACCTGACGGGCCGCTACAACCTTGATAACCGCTGGCAGTTCGACGTTAACGTTCCGGTGGTCTACCGCGAGTCGACCTACCAGTCTGGTGGGGCCAGTGGTGGTGACCCGCAAGCGACCTCAGAAGAGTCGGTGAGCCGTGATCCAACCATCGGCGACGTCAACTTCGGGATTGCCTACAAATTCCTCGACGAATCACCGACGATGCCCGATGCCGTGGTCTCAGTGCGCGTCAAGGCCCCCACCGGCAAGGAACCCTTCGGGATCAAGCTGGTGCGCTCAACGGCCAACGACAACCTGTTTGTACCGGAGAACCTGCCAACCGGTAACGGTGTCTGGTCGATAACCCCTGGGATATCCCTGGTCAAGACCTTCGATCCGGCAGTGCTGTTCGGCAGCCTTTCCTACACTCATAACTTCGAAGATTCGTTTGACGATATCAGCAGTGACGTCAACCAGAAGGTCGGTGGCAAGGTGCGCCTGGGCGACAGTTTCCAATTTGGCGTAGGCGTGGCGTTTGCCTTGAACGAGCGCATGAGTATGTCGTTCTCGGTATCTGACCTGATTCAGCGCAAGAGCAAGCTCAAGCCTGATGGCGGTGACTGGCAGTCGATTGTCTCCAGCGACGCCAACGCCGGCTACTTCAACGTCGGCATGACCATTGCCGCCAGTGAGAACCTGACCATCGTGCCCAACCTGGCTATCGGCATGACCGATGACGCGCCTGATTTCACCTTCAGCCTGAAATTCCCGTACTACTTCTAAACGCCATACCTCCTACAGGGGATGGTGGGTTTAGGGAAAGGAAAAGCCCCGCCGCGATAAGGGTCGCGACGGGGCTTTTTTACCCGCCCTAGCGGATCTGGTGTTTGTGCAGCAACCGGTAGAACGTGGGCCGGGAAACTCCCAGCACTCGGGCAGCGACACTCAGGTTGTCGCTGTGCCGGTTCAGCACATCGCACAACGCCTGACGTTCGGCGCGGTGCTTGTAATCTTCCAGTGTAGCCATCGGCAATATGATTGCCTGGTGGCTTTGCAACCCCAGGTCGATCGCTTCGATTTGTCGCCCTTCGGCCAGTACCAACCCGCGCCGTACCCGGTTGGCCAACTCACGCACATTACCCGGCCATCCATGCTTGCCCATGGCGACCAGGGCATCCTCGCTGAAGCTACGCGGGCGACGTCCGGTTTCCTGGCTGTAGAAACGGGAGAAATGGTTGGCCAACATGCCCACATCGCCATGCCGTTCACGCAGGGGGGCGGTGGTCACTTGCAAGACATTCAGGCGGTAGTACAAGTCTTCGCGAAATGTGCCCTTCTCGATCGCCGCCTCCAGATCGATATGGGTCGCCGCCAGTACCCGCACATCCACCGGGATCGGCTGGCTGCCACCGACACGTTCTATGTGTTTTTCCTGGAGAAAACGCAGCAGGTTGGCTTGCAATTCCATCGGCAGATCGCCGATTTCATCGAGGAACAAGGTGCCGCCGTTGGCCGCTTCGATACGCCCGATCTTGCGCTGATGAGCGCCGGTGAACGCGCCCTTTTCATGACCGAACAGTTCGGACTGGATCAAATGTTCTGGAATCGCCCCGCAATTGATCGCCACAAACGGCTTGGCGTGGCGCTGGGATTGCCGGTGCAGGGTCTTTGCCACCAACTCCTTGCCGGTGCCACTGTCGCCACGGATCAGAATCGGCGATTCGGTGGGCGCCAGTTTAGCCAGCAACTTGCGCAACTCGCGGATCGGCCGGCTGTCGCCCAGCAGCTCATGTTCTGGCTCATCCACGTGGGCAATGCCTTTACCACGCAAGCGCGCCATGCCAAACGCACGACCGAGGGTGACCTGGACCCGCGACACATCAAATGGCAAGGTGTGAAAGTCGAAAAACCATTCACAGACAAAGTCGCCGACCTTCTGCAGACGCAGCACTTCGGGGCTGAGCACGGCAATCCATTCAGTACCGCTGCGGCTAATCAGCTCTTTAACCGCTTCGGGCCGCTGCAAGTGAGCGGGCTGCAGCCGTAACAATCCCACATCACAGGTACGATCCCCGAGGGCGTCCAAGGCACAGCTGTCGACATCCCACCCGGCCGCCCGCAAACCAGGTAATAACTGGTGGCAGTCATCACAGGGATCGACCACAAGTAAACGACGCAGTGGGGGTGTAACAATCATGACTATTCCTTGGCGTCAAAATCATTAAAGTTATTTAGAAACAACAGTTTGAGGCGACTGTTGATAACCCTAGCAAGATCTTGACACCCCCTTGTATCGTTTTGCGATAACACCCCCCTGAATACAGCATTTGGCGATCAGGCACCTTTGCACGGCGCTACTTCAATCTTTCATTCAGCTTTCAAATGGGCCTCTTACATGACGTTAATCACGAAAAGTTGAATTTTCTTGTTTTAAGATGTGACCCGTACCCCGTCATCGTGCATCAGTACAGGTACTAGCCGAACGGTAAGCCCAACCGACGGCACATCATTTGATTGGGCACTTAGAGAGAAGACCCCATGAACGCCCCGCTCCGTATCAACGAAGCTCTTTTGATCGCAGACCGTGCTTTCCAGCCCTTTCACTGCGTGGCCTGGGCCCCACAAGACGGGACTGGCGAATTGAGCCTGACCGTTATCGACCGCACCGAAAACCGCATCGGGCGCAAGCAGATTCCTTGCAGCACTTATTCCGATCCCAAGCAATTGGAAACCCTGCTGCTGCAAGCCCGCGCCGAACTCAATGGCGAAGGTTATCAACTACAGTCCTGGGCAATGCCTAAGTAAGCTCACGCGCTTACTGCAACTTTGTAAGTGCTGATCGGTTATTCGCTGACTGACGCATTTACTGTAGGAGCGAGCTTGTCTCCGGGCGGCTTTCCGACGAAAAACTTTAACAATGCCGCAGGGCACCAGGATGTATGCGGCACCCTCAGGTTTTTCGCGAGCAAGCTCGCTCCTACATTGGGTGAACATCGGGCACCTTGCGCGCTTCTCGCCCCAAGGAGCACCCCATGTCCGGATCAATGGCCCAGGCCTTCGCCCATAATTTTCTTGGGCACTCGCCCCGTTGGTACAAGGCCAGCATCCTCGCATTCCTGATTATCAACCCCCTGGTACTGTGGGTTTTCGGCCCGGTGGCGGCCGGGTGGCTACTGGTGGCAGAGTTCATTTTCACCCTGGCCATGGCGCTGCACTGCTACCCGTTGATGCCCGGTGGGCTGTTGATGGTCGAGGCGCTGTTGCTGCGCATGACCACGCCCCAGGCGCTGTACGACGAACTGCTGCACAACTTTCCGGTGATCCTGCTGCTGATGTTTATGGTGGCCGGCATCTACTTTATGAAGGACTTGCTGCTGTTTCTGTTTTCGCGCCTGTTACTCGGTGTGCGCTCCAAGGCGCTGTTGGGGCTGATGTTCTGCTTTTTGTCTGCCTTTCTGTCCGCTTTTCTCGATGCCTTGACTGTGACGGCGGTGATTATCAGCGCCGCCGTGGGGTTCTATTCGGTCTATCACCGCGTGGCCAGTGGCAACGATCCGCGCCAGGACAGTGAATTTAGCGACGACCAACAGTTGCCCACCTTGCACCACGCCGACCTTGAGCAGTTCCGCGCGTTTCTGCGCAGCCTATTGATGCATGGCGCCGTCGGCACAGCCCTGGGTGGCGTGTGCACCTTGGTGGGCGAGCCACAGAACCTGCTGATCGGCCATGAGATGGGTTGGAACTTCAGCGAGTTCTTCCAGCGGATTGCTCCGGTATCCCTGCCCGTGTTGGTCGCCGGTCTGGCCACCTGCGTCCTGCTGGAAAAGTTGCGCTGGTTTGGCTACGGCACGCTGCTGCCGGATAACGTACGCCAGGTGCTGGCCAACTACGCCCGTGAAGACAATGCCGAGCGCACGCCACGCCAGCGTGCGGCGCTGATTGTCCAGGGCTTGGCGGCGCTGATCCTGATCGCCGGCCTGGCCTTTCATATCGCCGAAGTAGGCCTGATCGGCTTGCTGGTGATTGTGCTGATCACTGCCTTTACCGGGATTACCGAAGAGCACCGCATCGGCAATGCCTTCAAGGACGCCCTGCCCTTTACCGCGTTGCTGGTGGTGTTTTTTGCCGTGGTGGCGGTGATTCATGATCAACAACTGTTCACCCCATTGATCCAATGGGTGCTGGCCCTGCCCGCCGAACAACAACCGGGCATGCTGTTTATTGCCAATGGCCTGTTGTCCGCGATCAGCGATAACGTGTTTGTGGCGACGATCTACATCACCGAGGTCAAGCAGGCGTTTGTGTCCGGCCATATGAGCCGCGAGCACTTCGAGACCCTGGCCATTGCGATCAATACCGGGACCAACCTGCCCAGCGTGGCGACGCCCAATGGCCAGGCGGCGTTCCTGTTCTTATTGACGTCGGCGATTGCACCGCTGATTCGCCTGTCCTACGGGCGCATGGTCTGGATGGCGCTACCGTATACGGTGGTGATGGGTGTGCTGGGCTGGTACGGGGTCAGTTACTGGCTGTGAAGGGATGGCGAGCGCTCAAGCGCTCGCCAGGATAAACCGCTCAATCGCCTGGGCCGCGCCGTCCTCGACATTGCTGCCAGTGACCACATTGGCCTGACGCTTGACCGCCTCTTCGGCCTGGCCCATGGCAATCGACAGCCCGGCGACATGAAACATCGCCGGGTCATTGCCGCCATCGCCGATAGCCGCCGTTTGCTCCAGCGCCACCCCAAGATGGGCTGCCAGGGTTTTCAGGGCATCGCCCTTATTGGCCTGCATTGCCGTGACATCGAGATAGACCGGCTGCGAACGCGACACCTGCGCCAGCCCCTGGACCTTGGGCTGCAATTGCGCCTCCAGTTCAATCAGCAGTTGCGTGTTGTTACTGGCAGCGACGATCTTATCGATCCGTTCCAGGAACGGCTCGAAACTCTCCACCACCACGGGCGCGTACCCCAGGCCGTGTTGCTCACGCGGCACCATGGGACCGCTGGCGTCTCGTAACAGCCAGTCGCCATCGGCAAACACCCAGACTTCCACATCCGGATGCGGGGAAAACAGCGCCAGTGCTACCAGGGCCGCTTCCGCTGGCAAGTGGTGAGCCACCAGGATGCTGCCGTCCGGATTGACCAGGGTGCCACCATTAAAGCCTGCTGTTGGCACATCGACGCCCAGGGCTTCGATCTGCTGCAGCATGGCCTTGGGCGGCCGCCCGGTGGCGAGGCTGAAAAACACCCCGGCGTCGCGCAACGCACGCACCGCGTCAATGGTGCGCTGGCTCAGGCTGTGATCGGGCAGCAACAGGGTGCCGTCCATATCACTCAACAAAAATCGGATGGGGTGAATCGTCGCCTCACTCATCCCAGGCTATGCCAGGCACGGCCATCACGGGCCAGCAATGCATCCGCCGCTGCGGGGCCGTCTTCGCCTGCCTTGTAGGCCTCAATTCCATCGTCCTCCTTCCAGGCATCGAGGAACGGCTGCACGGCACGCCAGCCATTTTCGATGTTGTCGGCGCGCTGGAACAACGTCTGGTCACCGGTCAGGCAGTCATAGATCAATGTTTCGTAGCCAGTGGAAGGCTGCATCTCGAAGAAATCCTTGTAGGCAAACCCTAGCTGGATGTTGGCCATGTCCAGGGTCGGCCCGGGCTTTTTCGCCAGCAGGTCGAACCACATGCCTTCATTGGGCTGGATCTGGATCTTCAGGTATGTCGGCTTGAGTTCGTCGACTTCGGTGTCGCGGAACTGCGCATAGGGCGCCGGCTTGAAGCAGATGACGATTTCGGTGTCGCGCACGCTCATGCGCTTGCCGGTACGCAGGTAGAACGGCACGCCGACCCAGCGCCAGTTATCGATCATCACCTTCAGCGCCACGAAGGTCTCGGTGCTGCTGTCGGGTGCGACATTCGCCTCTTCCCGGTAGCCCGGCAGTGACTTGCCACCGATCTCGCCGGCGCTGTATTGGCCACGCACCGAGTTGGCCCGCGCATCCGCAATCGACCATGGGCGCACGGCACCAATCACCTTGGCCTTCTCGCCGCGCACCGCGTCGGCGCCAAAGGCCGCCGGCGGTTCCATGGCAATCATTGCCAGCAGTTGGAACAGGTGATTGGGCACCATATCGCGCAAGGTCCCGGTGTTTTCGAAGAAACTGCCCCGGGTTTCCACGCCGACGGTTTCGGCAGCGGTGATCTGCACGTGGTCGATGTAGTGGTTGTTCCAGAACGCTTCGAACAGCACATTGGAGAAACGGCTGATCAGAATGTTCTGCACCGTCTCCTTGCCCAGGTAATGGTCGATGCGATAGATCTGTTTTTCGCTCATGACCTTGAGCAGGCAGGCGTTCAGCGCCTCGGCCGTGGCCAGGTCGGAGCCGAATGGTTTTTCGATCACCACGCGGCGGAAAGCCTCGGGGCTTTCCTCCAGCAGGTTGGCCCGGCCCAGGCGCTGCACCACTTCACTGAAGAAGCGCGGCGCAGTGGCCAGGTAGAACACCGCATTGCCAGTGCCACTGTCGGCGATCTTCTGTGCGATATCGGCATAGGTGCCGTCATCGAGAAAATCCCCCTGCACGTAGCTGATGCCCTTGGCCAACTGGGCCCACAACTGTGGGTCCAGTGCATGTTCGGCATTGCCCTTGACCTTGCTCGCCGCTTCGGTGCGGATGAAGTCTTCGAGTTTCTTGGCGAAGTCGGCATCGCTGATAGCGTTGTGATCCACCCCGACAATCCGCAGCCCATCGCCCAACAGGCCATCGCGACTGAGGTTGTACAGCGCCGGCATCAGCAGGCGCTTGACCAGGTCGCCATGGGCGCCGAACAGGAACAAGGTAGTGGGTGGAGCGGGTTCGGCCTTGGGTTTCTTGCCGTTGGCCGTCATTTTTTGGAAGTCTCCACATGGCCGCCGAAGCCGAAGCGCATGGCCGACAGCAACTTGTCACCGTAAGTGCTTTGCTGACGCGAGCGGAAACGGGCGAACAACGAGTTGGACAGCACCGGCACCGGCACCGATTGCTCCATGGCCGCTTCAATGGTCCAGCGCCCTTCACCGCTGTCGGCCACGGAACCTGAATAACCGTCGAGCTTGGGGTCGGTCGCCAGGGCATCGGCGGTCAGGTCCAGCAGCCAGGAGGAAACCACGCTGCCACGACGCCAGACTTCGGCAATGTCGGCCACGTTCAGGTCAAAACGCTGGTCTTGCGGCAGGTTTTCCGAGTTCTTGGTCTTGAGGATGTCAAAGCCTTCGGCAAACGCCTGCATCATTCCGTATTCGATGCCGTTGTGGATCATCTTCACGAAATGCCCGGAGCCGGCGGGGCCTGCATGGATGTAGCCACGCTCGGCGCGATCATCAGTGGCGGTACGGTCCTTGGTGCGTGGGATATCGCCCAGGCCTGGCGCGAGGGTGGCGAAGATCGGGTCCAAGTGCTTGACGGTCTCGGCGTCGCCGCCAATCATCATGCAGTAGCCACGCTCCAGGCCCCAGACGCCACCGGACGTCCCGACGTCCACGTAGTGCAGGCCTTTTTCCGCCAGGGCCTTGCCGCGACGCACGTCGTCTTTATAGAAGGTGTTGCCGCCGTCGATGATCACATCGCCGGCTTCCATCAGTTCGCTGAGGTCGTTGATCGTGGTTTCGGTCGCCTCGCCCGCCGGCAGCATGACCCAGATCGCCCGCGGTTTTTGCAGGCCGGCAACCAGGGCAGCGAGGTCGGCAACGCCGGTCGCACCCTCTTCGCTCAAGCCTTTGACGAATGCTTCATTGCGGTCGTAGACCACGGTGGTATGCCCATTGAGCATCAAGCGGCGCGCAATATTCCCGCCCATGCGGCCTAGTCCGATAATCCCCAGTTGCATGTGTTGATGCTCCTAACTACAAATCAAAAAAATGTGTGACACAGTTTATAGCGCAATGAGGGATTAGTCCGGCGCCAATCGCACTAGTTTCATCAGAAAAAGTGGCCATCCTTTCACCATCACCCCCGGAAAAGTCACATCGACCGTGAAAAATAAAAAAGTTCCATTGAGACAAAAAAGAAATCAGAATCGCCCCTGACTCCTGCCATGCGCCTTCAATCACGCGCTCTGGCACCGCAATACACCGGCTATTTGCGAGGTAAGCAATGCGCACTGCACAGATGACACGCCCGCCACAGACCCTTTACGTGACCGTGCGCCGCGACGAACTGCGCCAGTTGAAAGACGAACGTGAACAGTTGCAGCAGGAAGTGCTACGTCTGCGTGCGCAGTTGCAGGCCCAGCTCACGAATCAAGCCATCACCTGCTGACCCTTTGCAGGAGCCGGCAAGGATTGCCACCTCGGATCCAACTCACAAAGTTTTCACCCGCCCTTCCCGATAATCCCCCGCCAGAACGCCGCCTCACGCATGGGCGGTGGTAATTATTGGGTTGGAGCGCTGCATGGCGATGTTCAAACGCAGCACGAAGTCTGCAAAAGGGTTTGATTGGGCCGGCCTTGGCTGGATGTTCCTGTTTTTCTGGTATTTCTCAGGCATTACCCAACTGCTGATCCAGCTGACCGGCACTTCCGGTTTCAGTGGTTTCCGCCAGGCGTTCTTCATGAGCGCATTGTGGTTGGCGCCCATGCTTCTCTTCCCACATCGCACCCGGCTGCTGGCCGCGTTGATCGGCGTGGTGTTGTGGGCCTGTTCCATGGCCAGCCTGGGCTATTTCTTTATTTACCAGCAGGAATTTTCCCAGAGCGTCATCTTCATCATGTTCGAGTCGAACATCTCTGAAGCCGGCGAGTACGCCACCCAATATTTTGCCTGGTGGATCGTGCTGGCCTTCATTGCCCACACCGCCCTGGCCGTTTTCCTGTGGACCCGCGTGCGCCCGGTCTATCTGCCCAGGGGCCGGGCAATGGTCGCGGCGACCGCGATTGTGCTGGCGATTGTTGGTTATCCGCTGGTCAAGCAGATCGCCACCAACGACACCCTGGAGCGGGCCATCGATGGTTTCGAAACCCGTGTCGAACCGGCTGTACCGTGGCAGATGATCGTCGCCTATCGTCGCTACACCCAGCAACTGAATAACATGCAGGGCATGCTCGACAACGCCAGCAAGATCCCACCCCTGAGCAACTTCAAGGACAGCATGGCCGGCCAGCCGTCGACCCTGGTCCTGGTGATCGGCGAGTCCACCAACCGCCAGCGCATGAGCCTCTACGGCTACCCACGCAAGACCACCCCGGAGCTGGACAAGCTGCGCGACCAACTGGACGTCTTCGACAACGTCATCACCCCGCGCCCCTACACCATCGAGGCGCTGCAACAGGTGCTGACCTTTGCCGACGAAGAGCACCCGGACCTGTACCTCAAGACCCCGTCCATCGTCAGCATGATGAAACAGGCCGGCTACAAGACCTTCTGGATCACCAACCAACAGACGATGACCAAGCGCAATACCATGCTCACCACGTTCTCCGAACAGGCCGACGAGCAGGTGTACCTCAATAACAACCGCAACCAGAACGCCCGCCAGTACGATGGCGATGTGCTGGAGCCGTTCTCCAAGGCCCTCGCCGACAAGGCCGAGCGCAAGCTGATCGTGGTGCACCTGTTGGGCACCCACATGAGTTATCAGTACCGCTACCCGCCGAGCTTCGACACGTTTACCGACCGTCAGGGCGTCCCGGACGGCGTGAACGATGATCAACTGCCGACCTACAACAGCTATGACAACGCGGTGCGCTACAACGATTTCGTGGTGTCGAGCCTGATCAAGGACTACGCCAAGACCGACCCCAATGGGTTCCTGCTCTACCTGTCCGACCACGGCGAGGATGTGTTCGACTCGGCAGGCCACGACACCCTGGGCCGCAACGAAGGCAAGCCGACGGCGCCGATGTACACCATTCCCTTCATGACCTGGGCGTCGCCAAAGTGGCGCGCCACCCACGACTGGAATATGCAAGGCGACGTGCAACGGCCCTACAGTAGCTCGCAGCTGATTCACACCTGGGCCGACCTGGCGGGCCTGAGCTTCGACGAATTGGACCGCAGTCGCAGCCTGGTCAGCGATAGCTTCAAGCCACGGCCGTTGTTGATTGGCGATCCCTACCAGCGTCCGCAGAAGGCCTTGATCGACTTCAGCCTGATCAAGCCCAAGGCCAGCACCGCCCCAAGGAATGTGGTGCAGAAGTAACCCCCTCCGCACGCCATCCAAAGTTAACCGTCCCGTTAACTTTGGATGTTCTTGACGTTAATTCCCACTTAATAAGTTTCCTACAGACTATTCCCATAAATCTGATCAGGGACGGTGCAGATACCGATCACTTTTAATGGGAATACATGCGATGAAACTTTCAGCCTTGATGCTCGCCGGCCTGCTGGGCCTGACCTCCGTTGCCGCCTTCGCCGAAGGCGGCTCGGATCGCGTGAAGGAGCATTTCAACAACTTCAGCTTTATCCAGGAGCAGACCCGCAGCAGCACCGAGCAAACTGCGGCCGCCGATACCAAGGGTGCTAAATCCGGATCCGCCGAACAGGCGCGGGACACCGAGCAACCCAAGAGCTGATGCACTGAGTACTACCCGGCACCATTGTGCTCCGATGGTGAAGGTCAACTTGGCGCCCTGTATCGGGCGCTTTTTTTTGCCCGATGATTCCCATGCTTCGCGTGAAAACCATCAGCATTGATTAGAGCGCCTTGCTCCAGAACAACATGCGGCCATGGGCTGGGTCGAATACCGAATCATCAAAACCAAACTTGCGGTATGACGCCTGTGCCACTGGATTACCTTCCAGCACCTCCAGGGTGATCTTGCAGCAACCGCGCTGACGGGCGATTTCCTCGACCTTTTGCAGCATTTTCTGGCTCAGGCCCAAGCCACGAAATTGCTCCATGACCACCACATCATGCACGTTGACCAGCGGACGACAGGCGAAGGTCGAGAAACCTTCGAAGCAATTCACCAGCCCGGCCGGCTCACCGCCGACAAAGGCCAGCACGCTGAATGCATGGGGACGCTTGGCCAACTCAGCCGGCAGTTGCGCCAACAGATCGGCGGACAAGGCCTTGCCCCCGCCCATGGGGTCTTGTGCGTAGTGATTGAGCAACAGGCCGATGGCCTCGGCCTGTACGGGGTTGCTGTAGCTGGCTTGCAGCACCAGTATTTCTGCGGCTTCCATTTCCTTCCTCGATAGCAGATAGGCAGGGATCACCTCCCCGCAAAACCTCGATTGTAAGCGGGCTGTAGGCCATAGATGAAGGAGATTAATGACAGGTTGGTGCAGGAAAGTGCGATCGCGCTTTCAATCGACAGAAGATGGCTCAAGGCCATTATCTACCAAAGCGCTGCAGCTGCATTTCTTGCAAGCGACTGAGGGTCCGGCGGAACGCAAACTCTAGGTAACCCTCGGTATAAAGCGACACCAAGGGCACCTTGGCCTCGATATACAACGGTACTTTACGGTCGTAACACTCATCGACCAGGGCGATAAAGCGCCGCACGCTGTCGTCGTGCACAGACAGTTGCGGTAACTCACGATCCCCCGCATCCACACGCTGGGCACCGTCTTCGGTGCCGCGGGCGATACGTCCGGGACGCTGCTGTGCACTCAAGCTGGGGACTTCGCCGAGTAATATGGCGCTGTAGCGATCACACAGCTGCATGAAATCCATGGCCGCCAGCGGTTGCTCGCACAAGTCAGCGTAACGGCACCACAGCACCGTCTCGCACGACTGCACCGTGGCAATACTGCGCGAACCCACGACAACCGGCGCAGCGCTGCAGGCTTGCCCCTCGCTCAAGCGCGCAAAGACCTGTGCCAATGCCTGAGGCTCATCCACCCAGTAGCGCTGCTCAGCGGTTCCCGGATGCAAGCGGTGATCTTCACTCCCGGCGACCGGCACCACCTGCATATGGGCCTTGATCGCCTCAATGGCCGGCAGGAAGCGCTCACGGTTGAAACCGCCGGTGTACAACTGCTCCGGCGGTTGGTTGGAGGTGCAGACCATCACCACCCCTTCGTCGAACATCACCTGGAACAGGCGCCCCAGAATGATCGCGTCACCGATGTCATTGACGAACAGTTCGTCAAAACACAGCACCCGCACGTCCCCGGCCAATTCACGGGCCAGGGCCTGCAAAGGATCGGGGGTGCCGGTCAACTGGAACGAGCGCTGGTGCACCCAGCCCATGAAGTGATGAAAGTGCTGGCGCCGCGCAGGCACCCGCAGGCTCTGATAGAACTGATCCATCAGCCAGGTCTTGCCACGCCCCACCGGCCCCCAGAGGTAAACCCCGGTGACCGGTGTTTCGGCGCTTTGGTGCAGCGCCGCATGGCATGCCTGCAACGCCTCGACCGCCTGGCGTTGCGCATCGTCAGCCACAAAACCATTGGCCAGGGCCTGCTGGTAGGCGGCCAGGGGTGAGTCAAACGTCATGCGAGGCTTTTGCTGACCACCTCGAACACATCGCTGGACAACTCGCCCGAACCCCGGATGCGCTCAAGCTCGGCCTTCATCAGCGCCTGGCGGGCGCTATCGTATTTGCGCCAGCGAGTCAGCGGCGCCAACTGCCGCGAGGCAATCTGCGGGTTGAAGGCATTGAGCTCGATCACCAGATCAGCCAGGAAGCGATAGCCCGAGCCATCGGCGGCGTGGAAGTTGATCAGGTTCTGCCCGGCGAATGCACCGACCAGAGCACGTACCTTGTTCGGGTTCTTGAGGGTGAACGCCGGGTGTTGCATCAGCGTTTTGACCCGCGCAAGGCCGCCTGGCAACGCACTGCCGGCCTGGACGCTGAACCATTGGTCCATGACCAGCGGGTTGTCCTTGAAGTTCTCGGCAAACACTTGCAGGGCCTTGGCCTTCTCGGCGTCGAACGGCGAATTGACCAGCACCGCCAGGGCCGTCAGGCGTTCGGTCATGTTGTCACAGGCGTCGAACTGCTCCAGGGTCGCGGCCAGCACTTCAGGCTTGCCACTGAGCATCACGTAGGACAGCGCAATATTCTGCAAGGCGCGGCGTGCAAAGTGCTCGGCCGTTGCCACGTAAGGCGTCTTGCGCGACAGGTCGCGATTGGCCTGGTAACGCAGCCACAGGCCTTCGAACAGGTTGTCGGCCAACTGCTTGCGCGCAAACTCGCGGGCGGTATGGATGGCTTCGACGTCGGCCACTTCGCTGATTTCGGTCAGGTAGGCTTCGCCCGGCAACGAAAGCATTTCCGCGACCATGGCCTGGTCCAGGCTGTCGTCGCTCAACACGCTGCGCAGCGCGCTGATCAGGCGCGGGTCCAGGACCAGGGGCTTGCCCTGCTGGTGTTGGCCGATCAGTTCCTGCAACACCTGCACCGCCAGTTGCTGGCCGGCATCCCAGCGATTGAAACCGTCGCTGTCGTGCTGCATCAGGAACATCAGTTGGTCGCGGCTGTAGGGGAAGCTCAGCTTCACCGGTGCCGAGAAGCCACGCAGCAGCGACGGCAACGGCTGCTCAGCGATATCAACGAAGGTAAACGTCTGCTCGGCCTCAGTCACCGACACCACCCGCGACGTACCCTGCGCAGCCGCTTCACCGGCCAGGCGCAACGGCAGGTCAGCACCGTTGGCGCCCAGCAGGCCCAGGGCCACGGGAATCACGAACGGCAGCTTTTCCACGTTATCCGGGGTTTGCGGGCAGCTCTGGCGGAAGGTCAGGCTGTAGGTCTTGGCTGCGGCATCGTAGGACTCGCTCACCGCCAGACGTGGCGTACCGGCCTGGCTGTACCAGCGCTTGAACTGGGTCAGGTCGCTGCCATTGGCGTCTTCCATGGCCTTGATGAAGTCATCGCAGGTCACGGCCTGGCCGTCGTGGCGCTCAAAGTACAGGTCACTGCCTTTGCGGAAACCTTCGGCGCCGAGCAAGGTATGGATCATGCCCACTACTTCCGAGCCCTTTTCGTACACGGTCAGGGTGTAGAAGTTGGAAATCTCGATAAAGCTGTCAGGGCGCACGGCGTGAGCCATCGGTCCTGCGTCTTCGGCGAACTGGTGGGTACGCAGGTAAGCCACATCCTGGATCCGCTTGACGGTGGCCGAGTTCATGTCGGCGGAGAAATGCGAATCCCGGAATACCGTGAAGCCTTCCTTGAGCGACAGTTGGAACCAGTCGCGGCAGGTCACGCGGTTGCCCGACCAGTTGTGGAAATACTCGTGGGCGACGATCGCTTCGACCCGCTGATGCGCGGCGTCGGTCGCCGTCTCGGCGCGGGCCAGCACCGCGCTGGAGTTGAAGATATTCAGGCCCTTGTTTTCCATGGCGCCCATGTTGAAGTCGTTCACGGCCACGATCATGAAGATATCCAGGTCGTATTCGCGACCGTAGACCTCTTCATCCCAGCGCATGGACTTCTTCAGGCTGTTCATGGCGTGCTGGCACTTGTCGATGTTTTCCGGCTCGACATAGATGCGCAACGCGACGGTGCGCTGGCTCATGGTGGTGAAGGTGTCTTCGACGCACCACAGGTCGCCGGCCACCAGGGCGAACAGGTAGGCCGGTTTCTTGAACGGGTCTTCCCAGGTCGCCCAGTGCCGGCCGTCTTCGCCGGGGCCGCTGGCAATCGGGTTGCCGTTGGACAGCAGCACCGGATAGCTGTGCTGCTCGGCGATCACGGTGGTGGTGAACGTGCTCATCACGTCCGGGCGATCCAGGTAATAAGTGATCTTGCGAAAGCCCTCGGCCTCGCATTGGGTGCAGAACATGCCGCTGGATTTGTACAGGCCTTCCAGGGCGGTGTTGGTTTGCGGGTGGATGCGTACGCTGGTATCGACCGTAAAGGTGTCGCTGGCCGGGTGCAAGGTCAGGTGGCTGTCAGTCAACTGGTAGTCGTCGACGCTCAGTTCCCGGTCGCCCAGGGTCACGCTCAACAGCTCCAGTTGCTGGCCGTCCAGTACCAGTGGCGGCAAGCCGGCGCCGCGCTCGGGATTGCGGCGCATCACCAGCTGCGCGTGGACCAGGCTGTGGTCCTCGAACAACTCGAAGGTCAGGTGGGTCTCGTCGATCAGGTACTCGGGCGCCTGATAGTCCTTCAGGTGAATCATCTTCGGTTGTTCGGTGCGCATGCGTGAAATCCTTCTACTGATGCACGGCGAGCTGGTAAGCCGTGTATTTACGAATATTGATAACGCCGGTATCGAAGATCAGGTATTGGCCCTTGATCCCCAGCAGCGTGCCTTCGGCAATCGGGTTCTTGTCCAGGTTGAAGCTGACGATCTTGGCCGGATATTGCTCCACCGGGTAGCGGATTTCGAGGGGCTCGATATCGGTTACCGGTTGGATGGCCTGCAGGCCAAAGCGTTCCTGCAATTGCAGCAGGCCATCGGCGCAGGAGACGAACAGCTCGTCGCGTACCTGCTTGAGGTCCACCGCCGCCGCGTCGCCCTTGAGCAACGCGCGCCAGTTGGTCTTGTCGGCCACTTGGCTACGCAACACGTCCTCGACGAAGCCCGATTGCTGGCGTGTGGCCACGCGCATGATCGGCAGCGCCTGGCTTGCACCCTGGTCCAGCCAGCGCGTGGGCAACTGGGTGGCGCGGGTGATGCCGACCTTGATCCCCGACGAATTCGCCAGGTACACCACGTGGTCGGTCATGCAGAATTTTTCGCCCCAGGCCGGGTCGCGGCAGGTGCCGGCATCGAAATGGCAGCGCTCGGGGCTCATGATGCACAGGTCGCACTGGGCCAGCTTGGTCATGCACGGGTAGCAATAGCCCTGGCTGAAGCTGGTCTTGGTCTTTCGTCCGCAATGGGTGCAGTGGATCGCACCGAGGTATTCCAGGCGCACATGCGTGCCGATCAACGGGTTGACCGGCACCTCGGTATCGCCCAGGCGAAAAGCGTATTGAACGGTCGGCGAACCCAGTTGCGCCGACATCTTGCTGACTGCACCACGGCCAATCTCAATCAATGGATGGCATCCGACTTGAACAGGATGTTTTCCACCGGGGTCGACTTCGATTGGCATTCCTGCGGGCCCATATAGCCGGTGCGCTGGTCTTCCGGCAGGTTTTGCAGCTCCCAGGCGATCATCGCCTGCAGGGACAGCTCGCGCTGTTCGGCGGTGAGCTTACGGCCATCGGACCATTTGCCGATTTCCACGGCGAGCTTGAGGCTCTGGTAGATATCCGGGGTGATGTTTTCGATCATTTCAGCAAAAGAGGACATAAGACTCTTCCTTAACAAATTAGAAGGTTTACTGGGCCTGCCTGTGACGGCTGTACAAGCCGCCCAGCAAGCCCGTCAGGCATCCGACCAGCAAGCCGCCGACATGGGCCGCATTGGCGATTTCGCCGAAACCGATCATCGAGACCAGCCCCGACAGGCAAAGCAACAACCACACCAGCATCATCACCAGCACGCCACGCGGCAGGCGATACGCCGGGTTGGGCGCGAGCATCTGGTAGATCCAGCAATGGCCCAGCAGGCCGTACAGCACGCCAGACAAACCACCGAACAGGCCAGGCCCGCCAAAAGTGTATTGCGCGTAGTTGGACACCAGGCTGAACAGCAGGGTCAGGCCCAGCAGGTTGATACTGCCCTGGCGCGACTCGATGCGCCGCCCCAGTTCCCAGTACCACATGCCGTTCATGGCCAGGTGCAGGATGCCGAAGTGGATCAGCATCGGCGTCACCAACCGCCACCACTGCCCCGCCGCCAGGCTGTCGGCCAGGGGGGTGAAGTACAGGTATTCACCGGCCACGTGGAAATTCAGGAAAGTCAGCCAGCTCATGGTTTGCAGGTTATCGCCAAGCAGGGTCAGCACAGCGACGATCAGGCTCAGCAGCAATACACCGGCCGTCAGTGGGCTGTGGCGCAATTGCTGGAGGAAACCGGGACGCTTGGCCATCTGTTCCTGGGGAATATCCAGCTGCTGGTCCGGGTCGCCGGCAGGAAAGCGTTGATACAGGCTGCGCACGTCCTCGCTGATCGCGTCCGGCACCCACAGCACTTGCTCGCCGGCCTCTTCGCTGACGCGATGGGGCACCTGCATGCGCTGCAACAGCTTGACGAAGCCGCCCAGGTCCACATTCAGCGGCAAACGTAAAACCGCCACGCTACTCATGAAATCACCTCGGGGCGCTCGACATCGACCCAGACAAACTTGTTCGGATCGAGGCGGGTTTCCTGGTCCAGTCGGTACGCTACCAGCTTGCCGTACAGCACTGCGCTGTAGTCCAGGCAGGCCAGGTTCGAGCGAATCGGCGCCGGTTTGCCACTGCGCCAGTAGTGGCCGACGAACAACAGCGGTTCATCGACGCCATAGCGCAGCAAGGAATTTTTCTCACTCGACGACAAAGGCGTACGCGCCACAGGGTCGGGCAAGGCATCGGGCTGGAACACGATATCGCCGTAGGTTTTCGGATCGTCTTCCCAGAATTTGGTGCGAAAGAACGAGCGGGTCAGCCCGTCGCCGCCGGTCAGCGTCAGGCCGTCCGGCAGGCGCATGTCGGTGCCGCGCAGCAGGCGGTCGAAGGCGTTGCAGGCAAAACTGCCAGGTACCGCTGCGGCCTGCAGGAAGTGCTCGTCGATACAGCCGTCCGGGAATTGCCCGCGCAGCGGTTCGATCAGCCCCGAATCCCAGCAGGCGTGTACCACCCGGAAACGCCCGGCGTCGACAAACAACGGCATGTCGTAGAACCAGCCGAGGAAGTCGTGCCAGTCAGCCGGATGGTGTTCGAACTGGGTCAAAGTCTCGTGGATCAGCCGCGCGTGGCGTGGCGAATGTTCACGTACGTACTGCTTGCCACTGCCAGGCGGCGCCAATGTGCTCCAGCCCAGGGCGTTGAATTCATGGTTGCCCATGATGCACAGCGCCTGGCCGGCTTCGGCCATGTCATGGACGATATGCAGCGCCTCGCGAATGCGCGGGCCACGGTCGATGATATCGCCGAGGAACACCGCCATGCGTGAAGGATGGCGCCAGGTGCCGCCCTGCTTGTGGTAACCCATCTGGTCGAGCAGGTGCTCAAGGGTATGAGCGCAACCGTGCACGTCACCAATCAGGTCGTAGCTACGCGCGGGATCGAGCATCAGTCGCCTCCACCCCCCAAGCGGCTGCCCCAGCCCAGCTTGGTGCGGCACACTTCGTAGTAGTTGTGATCCAGCGGGTGGATCAATCGCAGCTTCTGCGCCTTTTTGCTCACGGTGATGGTGTCACCGGGGGCGCAGGTGAAGTGGTTCTGCCCGTCACAGGAGACTTGCGGGTAGATCTGCATGTCTTTGGAAACCACGATTTTCAGCTCACTGTTGCCATCGACCACAATCGGCCGGCTCGACAACATATGGGGGTACATCGGCACGATCACAATGGCATCGAGCTTGGGATGCATGATCGGCCCGCCCGCCGACAGCGCGTAGGCCGTGGAACCGGTGGGCGTGGCGACGATCAGGCCGTCGGCTTTCTGACTGCAGACGAACTGGCCGTCGATGTACAACTCGAACTCGATCATCCGCGTCGATTTGCCAGGGTGCAGCACCACGTCATTGAGGGCATCACCCTGGCCGATGGCTTCGCCGTGGCGACGCACTTCGGCTTGCAGCAGGAAGCGGTTTTCCACCAGGTAATGACCGTCCAGCACCTTGGCCACTTCGACTTCCAGGTCGTCGGGGCGGATATCGGTGAGGAACCCCAGGCTGCCCCGGTTGATCCCCAGCACCGGCACGTTATGCCGCGCCAGGGCCCGGGCTGCGCCGAGCAGGCTGCCGTCGCCGCCGACCACGATCACCATGTCACAGACTTCACCGAGCATTTTGCGCGACGAGGTCTGCAGGCCGTGGCCTGGCAGAATCTCGGCGATGGTGTCTTCGAGGATCACATGCAGGTGGCGCTCAAGCAGAAACTTTTTCAGCCGGCGGACGGTGTCCAGAACCTGGGTACTGCCCAGGCGACCGATGATGCCGATATTGCGAAATTGCTCCATGGGGCTCCTGCGGGGTTTGGGTCTGGCAAAAAGAACGATTATGGGCGAAAGGCCGCGTTAGACAAAATCCTTTGTCGCCCCAGGGCCCAGACGACAACGGTTCTCAACACCCGGCACGATCACGCCGGAAGTAGGAAACAGCTATGCTCGGACCATGAATCCGTTCCCAGACTTGCAGTACCTGCCCCGTCAATTACGTCATCCCGAGGTGCGGGACCTGGCGTGGGTGATCCTCGCCCCGCCGATGCTGGAACAGACACCCTGGCCCCAGCGTCATCCCCTGGCCGGCAGCGACTGGGTACAGCAACCCGCGGCACTGGAGCAATGGCTCAAGCAACTGGACCAGGACAGCAGCGCCCTGCTGCATTGGCTGAGCCTGGCCCGTACCCGGCGCCTGGGCCTGTATTACGAACGCCTTTGGCAATTTGCCGTACGACACGCCCCAGGCGTGCAATTGCTGGCGGCCAACCTGCCGATCCGCCAGGCCGGGCATACCCTGGGCGAGCTGGACATGCTGCTGCGCGACCGCGACGGCGTGCATCACCTGGAACTGGCGATCAAACTCTACCTCGGCCCCCAGGACGGCAGCGGCCAGGACACGGCACAGTGGCTGGGCCCTGGCTGCCATGACCGACTGGATCGCAAACTGGCGCATCTGGCTGACCATCAACTGCCCATCTCGGCCAGGGCGGAAAGTCGCGAGGTACTGGCGGCGCTGGATATCCAACAGTTCGATGCCCATCTGTGGCTGGGAGGCTACTTGCTGTACCCCTGGCCCGGCGAGGCTGGGCCGCCCCTTGGCGCCCACCCCCAGCACTTGCGGGGGCGCTGGTTGCATCAGCGTGACTGGCTGGACTTTATCCGCAACAGTCCAGCGGGCCGCTGGCAGCCGCTGCCCCGCCATGCCTGGCTTGCACCGGCGCATTACCCTGCCGGGGAAATCTGGAGTGAAGAACAGATGCAGCGCTGGCTGGCCGACCTTGACCCGATGGCGCCGGCACAGTTGTTGGTGCGGATGATTCCGAACGGCGGGGACTGGGAGGAAGCGGAGCGGCTGTTTCTGGTGGCGGATCTTTGGCCGAATGTGCCGGGGGCGGGTTGATATTTGTGGGGTGGGCTTGCCTGCGATAGCGGTAGCCCCAGCGCTACAGACTATCTATATGCCGATAATCGACCTGCAACCCGGCAGCCAGCTCCCGAGCCCGCCCCAGCCGGATCGGCCCACGTTCGATATCCACCAACAACCCCGGACAATCCAGCAGCGGTAATGGACCGATATCCTTGAGCCGGCCATCGGTCATCACCAGCAACCGTTGCTGCTCGGCCGGGTAGCGCTGACGGCGGGCCTTGAGCCAGTGCCCGGCCTCGGTCAATGCCGCCAGCAGCGGTGTACCACCACCGGCGCCCAACGCTTGCAACCAGCGGCCCAAATCTTTGGCGGCCTTCAAGCCTTGTACCTGCCAGCTCGGCACTTGCCCGCTCACCGTCAACAACGCCAATCGCGCGCGCTGGCGATAAGCATCGTCAAACACCTGGGCAAGCACGCCTTTGGCGTCACTCAAGGCTTGATGGCGACGGGTAGACGCCGACGCATCGACAATCACCAACCACAGTTCATGGGGCGAACGACTGCGCAGTCGATACACCAGGTCTGCCCGACGTTGCGGCCGCCCGCCGAGCAAGGTCGCCGGCCAGTTGACCGAGCCCTCGGCGCCATTGCGTGCCCGCCCCTGCCTGCCCTTGTCCAGTCGACCCGCCTTGGGCCGGGCATCCGCCCCCGCGTCAGGCCGGGGGCGAATGCCTAGGGCTTTTTTGGCCAGGCCGGTACTTCACGCCGGGCGCCCATGGCTTGCACGGGCGCCGGCATTTCGCCCCACTGACCTTGTCCAGTAGAAGACTCAGAGGGCTCAGAGGGCTTGGGCGCCTGAGCGCTGTCGGGCGGGCTCGCAGGGGGTGCATGCTCCTGGCGTCGATGACGCAAGGCAAACTCGGCTACCGCGTCTATATCCTCCTCACTGATCGCCGCAGCTCCACGCCAGGCCGCATGCGCCCGCGCCCCGCGCAGCCACACCAGGTCGGCGCGCAGGCCATCGACACCGGCCGCAAAGCAGCGCTCGGTAATCTGTGCCAGGGCCTGATCATCCAGGGCGATGCTGTCCAGTCGCGCGCGAGCCTGGGTACAACGCTCGCGCAACGCGGCCTGTTGTCCAGCCCACTGCGCACAGAAACCCTGGGCATCGCTGTCGAAATCCAGGCGCCGACGGATGATCTGCCCACGCTCGGCCGGCAACGTCTGCCCGCTCAACGCCACATTGAAACCAAAGCGATCCAGCAGTTGCGGGCGCAATTCACCCTCTTCCGGGTTCATGGTGCCGATCAGCACGAAGCGCGCCGCATGCCGGTGGGAGATACCGTCGCGCTCGATCAGGTTGGTGCCGCTGGCGGCGACGTCGAGCAACAGGTCCACCAAGTGGTCGGGCAGCAAGTTGACTTCATCGACATACAGCACGCCGCCGTCGGCCTTGGCCAATACACCGGGGGAAAACTGCGCCCGGCCTTCGCCAAGTGCTGCATCCAGGTCGAGGGTGCCCACCAGGCGCTCTTCAGTGGCGCCCAAAGGCAAGGTGACAAACTGCCCGCTGGCCAGCAGGTCTGCCAGGCCACGGGCCAGGGTGGACTTGGCCATGCCGCGCGGGCCTTCGATCAGCACACCGCCGATCTTCGGGTCGATGGCGGTCAGGCACAGCGCCAGCTTCAGCTCGTCGGCGCCGACCACGGCGGACAGTGGGAAATGCGGGGTGTCAGTCATACTGATATCTCGATGAATTCTGTAGCGCCCCTGTAGGAGCGAGCTTGCTCGCGAAAATAGTCAAGGTTGACGCGAGCATTCTGGATGAGCGCGTTGCCCTTGCGTTTTTCGCGAGCAAGCTCGCTCCTACCGTGAGGCGTGCGCTCTGGTAAGCATCAGGTGTCTTCTTCTATATCCAGCAACAGGTTTTCCAATGCCTCGCGGTACGCCCCCGGCTCCTGCCACATCCCGCGCTGCTGGGCTTCCAGCATGCGCTCGGTCATGTCACGCAGGGCATCGGGATTGTGCTGCTGCACAAACGCCCGAGTGTCGGGGTCGAGCAGGTAGGCATCGGCCAGCAATGCATATTGATGATCGTCGATCAACGCGGTGGTAGCGTCAAAGGCGAACAGATTGTCCACCGTCGCCGCCATCTCGAACGCGCCTTTATAGCCGTGGCGCTTGACCCCTTCGATCCACTTGGGATTGGCGGCGCGGGAACGGATCACCCGGTTCAGCTCTTCCTTCAGTGTGCGGATTTTCGGCAGGTCCGGCTGGCTATGATCGCCATGGTAGCTGGCGGCCTTTTCGCCGCTCAGGGTCTCCACGGCGGCGAGCATGCCACCCTGGAATTGATAGTAGTCATTGGAGTCGAGCAGATCGTGCTCACGGTTGTCCTGGTTCTGCAGCACCGCCTGCACCTGGCTCAAGCGCCGGGCGAATTGTTCGCGGGCGGCGGTGCCTTCATCAGAACCACCATAGGCGTAGCCGCCCCAATTGAGGTAGACCTCGGCCAGGTCTTCGCGGCTTTGCCATAAACGACCGTCAATGGCGCCCTGCACGCCCGCGCCATACGCGCCGGGCTTGGCGCCAAAAATGCGCCAGCCGGCCTGCCGGGTCGCCGCGTCTTCGTCCAGGCCAGACGCAATCAACGCCTTGCGCTCGCTGCGCACCTTGGCCGCCAGCGGGTTCATGTCGTCCGGCTCATCCAGCGCCGCAACCGCCTGCACCGCAGCATCGAACAGGCGGATCAGGCTGGCGAAGGCATCGCGAAAGAAACCGGACACCCGCAGCGTGACATCAACCCTTGGGCGGTCCAGCAGGCTGATTGGCAGGATTTCAAAGTCATCGACGCGCTGGCTACCTGTGGCCCACACCGGACGCACGCCCATCAACGCCATGGCCTGGGCGATATCGTCGCCGCCGGTGCGCATGGTCGCGGTACCCCACACAGAAAGCCCGAGTTGGCGCAAATGGTCGCCGTGGTCCTGCAGGTGTCGCTCAAGCATCAGGTGTGCGGACTGGAAGCCGATACGCCAGGCGGTGGTGGTCGGCAGATTGCGCACATCCACGGTGAAGAAGTTACGCCCGGTCGGCAGTACATCGAGGCGCCCACGGCTCGGCGCACCGCTGGGCCCGGCCGGCACGAAACGACCGCCCAGGGCATCCAGCAAACCGCGCATTTCCGCCGGGCCGCAGGCATCCAGGCGCGGCGCGACGACGATGCGCAGGCTTTCGATCACCGATTTCACTTCCTCCCAACCGGGCTCCTCAAGCTGTTCGAGCGGTCCTTCCAGTGCTTGTTCGATCAACCGCGCCGCATACAGCTCCAGGCGTTCACGGGTATCGCCAGCGGTGCGCCACAACTGTCCGTCGATCTTCTGCAACACCTCGGGGCGTCGCCCGGTCCAGGGTTCTGCCAGGGCACAGTCCAGCGGGTCAAAACCCAGCTCGAAGGCCTTGGCCAACACCCGCAGCAGGCTCGATTGCGGACCGCGCCCGTCGCCACGCGGGATACGCAGCAGGGCCAGCAAGGTGTCGATACGCAAGCGGCCCTCTGGCGACTCGCCAAAGATATGCAGGCCATCGCGGATCTGCGATTCCTTCAGATCGCACAGGTAGGTGTCCAGGCGCGGCAGCCAGACGGCAGCATCGGCATCGTTATCCAGTTCAAGCTCTTGATCGATGCGGGTTTCGCGCACCAGCTTGAGGATGTCCTTCTGCAGTTCCAGGGCGCGGCGTGGGTCGAGCAACTGCGCTTCGTAATACTCGTCCGCCAACAACTCCAGGTTGCGCAGCGGGCCGTAGGTTTCGGCGCGGGTCAGCGGCGGCATCAGGTGGTCGATGATCACCGCCTGGGTACGCCGCTTGGCCTGGGCGCCCTCACCCGGATCGTTGACGATAAACGGATAGATATTGGGCAACGGGCCCAGTAGCGCATCCGGCCAGCAGTTCTCGGACAGCCCGACACCTTTGCCCGGCAACCACTCCAGGTTGCCATGCTTGCCGACGTGGATCACGCCATGGGCGCCGTAGGTGTGGCGCAGCCAGAAATAGAACGCCAGGTAAGCGTGGGGCGGTACCAGGTCCGGGTCGTGGTAGACCGCGCTGGCATCCACCTGGTAACCCCGGGCCGGCTGGATGCCGACAAAGGTCAGGCCCAGGCGCAGGCCGGCGATCATCATGCGCCCGTCGCGACACATCGGGTCGTTGTGTGGCGTGCCCCAGCGTTCCAGCACGGCCTGGCGATTAGCTTGGGGCAGGCGCATGAACATCGCCTCGTATTCATCCAGGCCCAGGCTTTGCTGGCAAGGGCGCAGGTCGAGGCTATCGAGGTCGTTGGTCACACCGCCGAGCAGCTCGTGGATCAGGGCGGTGCCGCTGCCGGGTAGCGTTTGCGGCAGCGGATAGCCCTCGGCTTGCAGGGCAAGCAGGATATTCAAGGCGGCGGCCGGTGTGTCCAGGCCCACGCCGTTGCCGATGCGCCCGTCGCGGGTCGGGTAATTGGCGAGAATCAGTGCGATACGTTTATCTGCATTCGGCACCCGTGCCAGCTCGACCCAGCGCCCTGCCAGCTCGGCCACGAAGTCCATGCGCTCGGGCGCCGCGCGGTAGCACACCACGTCCGACTGACTGCGTTCGCTGCGCCAGGCCAAATCCTTGAAGCTGATCGGACGGCTGATGATGCGCCCGTCCAGTTCTGGCAAGGCGATGTGCATCGCCAGGTCGCGGGGCCCCAGGCCCTGTTCGCTGGCTTCCCAGCCGGGTTGGTTGTCCTGGGCGCAGATCGCCTGGATCACCGGGATATTGCGGCGAAACGGTCGCAAATGGGGGGCTTCGGGGCTGGATTGGGCAAAGCCGGTGGTGTTGAGAATCACCGCCGCCTGAACCTCATCCAGCAGATCCTCGACCACCGCCAGGCAGCCGGGCTCTTTCAAACTGGCCACCGCCATCGGCAGCGGGTTAAGACCCGCCGCCTGCAAGCGCTGGCAGAAAACATCAATAAAACCAGTATTGGCCGCCTGCAAGTGCGAACGGTAGAACAGCACCGCCGCCACCGGCCATTCGGCGTTCCAGTCTGCCTGCCAGTGATTCAGGCGGGCATTGGCCTGGTGCGGGTGATAAATCGCCGTGCGCGGCAGGGTTTGCGGCTCGGCCCACGGGTAATCACGGCCCAAGTAGCGACTGGCCAGGCAGCGATAGAAATCCAGCGCATTACCCAGCCCGCCCTGGCGCAGAAAGTGCCACAGGCGGTCGCGTTCTGCGGCGCAGACGCTACTCAAGCTGCTGAGTTCAGGATCGGGGCGGTCGTCCCCCGGTACCAGAATCAACTGCACGCCTTGCCCGGCCAGCTCCACCAGGCGCTGGATACCGTAACGCCAATATCCGATGCCGCCGTGCAGGGAAATCAGGATGACCTTGGCGTGGCGCAGCACTTGGTCGACGTACAGGTCCACCGAGGCGTGGTTCTGCACCTGCATCGGGTTGGCCAGGCGCAGGCTCGGGTAGTCGGCGGGCAGTTGCTGCGCCGCTTCGGCCAGCAGCGCCAGGCTGGAATCACCGCTGCACAGGATCACCAGCTCGGCGGGGGTTTGTCCAAGGTCGGCGATGTTGTCATCGCTGATGAAACCACCGGGCTGGGTCCTGAGCAGATGCATGGGTTAAACGCTGAGCGCAACGCGCAGTTGCGCTTCGAGGCCAGCCGCATCCAGATCCTGGCCGATCAGCACCAGGCGCGTGATGCGTGCTTCGTCGGCGCTCCAGGCGCGGTCGAAGTGCTTGTCGAAACGCGTGCCCACGCCCTGGATCAGCAGGCGCATCGGCTTGTTCGGGATCGCCGCAAAACCTTTGACACGCAGGATGCCGTGTTGCACCACCAACTGGGTCAAGGCATCGAGCAGCAACGCTTCGTCAGCCTGTGGCAGGTCGATGGAGATGGAGTCAAAAGCATCGTGATCGTGATCGTCTTCACCTTCGTGGTGATGATCGTGATGACTGTGGCGCCCATCGATATGTTCCTCGGAACCGGCGCCCAGGCCAATCAATACGTCCAGGGGCAGGCGGCCGCTGCTGGCTTCGACGATCTTCACCGCTGGCGGCAGTTCTTCGGCGACTTCCAGGCGTACCCGGGCCAGGTCTTCGGCGCTGATCAGGTCGGTTTTGTTGAGGATCACCAAGTCGGCGCTGGCCAGTTGGTCGGCAAACAGTTCGTGCAGCGGTGATTCGTGGTCCAGATTGGGATCCAGTTTACGCTGGGCGTCGACCTGATCCGGGAATGCAGCGAAGGTGCCGGCGGCCACGGCCGGGCTGTCGACCACGGTAATCACGGCGTCTACGGTGCAGGCGCTGCGAATTTCCGGCCATTGGAAGGCCTGGACCAGCGGTTTTGGCAGGGCTAGGCCGGAGGTTTCGATCAGGATATGGTCAAGGTCGCCACGGCGCGCGACCAGTTCACGCATCACCGGGAAGAACTCTTCCTGCACGGTGCAGCATAGGCAGCCGTTAGCCAGCTCATACACACGGCCGTTGGCTTCTTCTTCCGTGCAACCGATGGAGCACTGCTTGAGGATCTCGCCGTCGATGCCCAGCTCACCGAACTCGTTGACGATCACGGCAATGCGGCGGCCCTGGGCGTTATCCAGCATATGGCGCAGCAAGGTGGTTTTGCCCGAGCCGAGAAAGCCGGTGACGATAGTGACGGGGAGTTTGGCCAGTGTTTTCATCGGATGCCCTTTGGGGCGGGCATACGGGACGACTGGCCCTGCGGCGGCGCGCAGGCGCTGGATTCGTCACCGGATCACCCCGCCCGGTTGAAATGGAAAATCGGTTGCGAGGCAGGTCTCCTGGCTTGGGGCTTGCCAGCCTGGTGGCTGGCGCTGGCTGCGCCTTCCCGCCGGGTTCAGGCAGTGGCGTGGCAGTCAGATAAACCCTTTACAGTTGCGGGGGCAGCCGCGGCTTGGACCGCGTTCCCTTCTTAGCTTCGACCGGGGCCGAAGAACCTCGAACGTGCAAGGCTACGCAGTGCATGAGGACCGGTCAATTGAAAAGCGGTCGCTCAAGCCTGACCTTCTCGCCACAGGTACAGATTGACGGCCGTCCCGCGCCCATGCTCTCCTACACATCTTGTTTCAGGTGCCCTTCACAGGGTGAAACGGGAAACCGGTGACTCATGCCTGCATGACAGTCCGGTGCTGCCCCCGCAACGGTAAGCGAGCGAAGCGTCAGATCCACTGTGCCCCGGCATGGGAAGGTGATGCTTTCAGGCCCAGAGCCCCTCGCAAGCCCGGAGACCGGCCCGAACAATCAGATAACAAACCCGCGGTGGGCGGGCGCTGTTCAGAACCCTGCGTGCCCGGCTCGCGGGGTTTTCATGCGCTCGTATCACCCTGCCACTCGAAAGGGACGTGCCATGTCGATCATCAGCAGCACCTCACATACCGCCAGCACCAGCGCCACTTTGAGCCAACGCCTGACCGCCGCCATCGGCGCGTCGATCCTCGGTGCGTGCCTGGTGTATTTCGCCGGGTTCTCCCATATCGAGGCCGTGCACAACGCCGCCCACGATACGCGCCACAGCGCCGCCTTCCCGTGCCATTGAGACCTGCCGCCATGATCAAGCGTATTGCGCAAACCGCAGGGTTCACCGGCCTGCTGGCCGCCCTGTTGCTGACTCTGCTGCAAAGTTTCTGGGTAGCTCCGCTGATTCTGCAGGCCGAGACCTTCGAAAACGCCCCGGCTGCGACCGAAGTGCATGAGCATGCCGCAGGCGCTGCGGCCCATAGCCACGACGCCGAAGCGTGGGAGCCTGAAAATGGCTGGCAACGCGTGCTGTCCACCACCGGCGGCAACCTGGTGGTCGCCGTCGGTTTTGCGCTGATGCTGGCCGGCCTGTACACCCTGCGCGCCCCGACGCGCACCGCCCAGGGCTTGCTCTGGGGCCTGGCCGGCTATGCGACCTTTGTTCTGGCTCCCACCCTCGGTTTGCCGCCTGAGCTGCCGGGCACTGCGGCGGCTGACCTGGCGCAACGGCAGATCTGGTGGATCGGCACGGCAGCGTCTACCGCCGCTGGCATTGCGTTGATTGTGTTTGGCCGCAACTGGCTGCTGAAAATCCTTGGCGTGGCGATCCTGGCGGTGCCCCATGTCATGGGTGCGCCACAGCCGGAAGTTCACTCGATGCTCGCCCCCGAAGCATTGGAAGCCCAATTCAAGATCGCCTCGCAGCTGACCAACGTCGCGTTCTGGCTGGCTTTGGGGCTGATCAGCGCCTGGTTGTTTCGCCGCAATCGTGACGATCAATACGCGGCATGATTCTGACTGTCGGCCTGGGTTGTCAGCGTGGCTGTGAGGTTGAGGCCTTGCTGGAACTGTTCAACAGCGCTCTGGCCGAGGCCGGTATCGACCCCGGCCAGATAAACGCATTGGCAAGTATTGCCCACAAGCGTGATGAACCGGGCATGATCGCCCTGGCCAACGCCTTGAATCTGCCATTGCAGTGCTTTGATGCACAACAACTGCTGCCTTACGAAGGGCGATTGAGCCACAGGTCGGCTGTGGTTTTCGCCCATACAGGGTGCTACGGCATCGCCGAAAGTGCCGCTTTGGCATTGGCAGAACAGCTCGCCAACGCCCCTGCCCGACTGCTGATCACCCGCAAAAAAGCCGCCAGGGCCACGTTTGCATTGGCCTGCGCCGGCTAAAGTCCGATAATTGCCCCTCTCGATCATGAGCCGTACTCATGCTCGCCCGCTTTTGCACAGGATTTTTCCATGACTGTTTTCTTCATCGGCGCTGGTCCCGGCGACCCGGAACTGATCACCGTCAAGGGCCAGCGCCTGATCCGCAGTTGCCCGGTGATCCTCTACGCAGGCTCACTGGTGCCGGCTGCCGTACTCGAAGGGCATCGGGCCGAACAGGTGGTCAACAGCGCCGAACTGAACCTGGAGCAGATCATTGGCTTGATCAAGGTCGCCCATGAGAAAGGCCAGGACGTGGCGCGGGTACATTCCGGTGATCCGAGCCTGTATGGGGCGATTGGCGAACAAATCCGCCATTTGCGCGAGCTGGGGATCCCCTTCCAGATCATTCCCGGGGTCACGGCGGTGGCAGCCTGTGCCGCGCTGCTGGAAACTGAACTGACCCTGCCGGATATCGCCCAAAGCGTAATCCTGACCCGTTATGCGGACAAAACCACGATGCCGGCCGGTGAAGCCTTCGCCAGCCTGGCCAGCCATGGCACGACCATGGCGGTGCACCTGGGGGTCAATCATCTGGAGAGAATCGTCGCCGAACTGCTGCCGCACTATGGCGCGGATTGCCCGATTGCCGTGGTGCATCGCGCGACGTGGCCGGATCAGGATTGGGCCATTGGCACCTTGGCGGATATTGTCGAAAAGGTCGCGGCGAAGGGTTTCAGGCGCACGGCGCTGATCGTGGTGGGCCGGGTGTTGGCCAGTGATCACTTCAGCGAATCCTCGCTGTATCGCGCAAGTCACGCCCACCTCTACCGGCCCTGATACTACGCAAGCCCGCTCCCACAGTTGATCTTCTTTGTTAGAAAGGTTGTGTAAGGCAATGATTTATTGGCATAAAAAAACGGCGCTCACGGGCGCCGTTTTTTGTTTGCAGCGAACACCTTAGTAGTAGGCGTTTTCTTTCTGCGTGTGGTCGGTCACGTCACGTACACCCTTGAGCTCGGGGATCCGCTCCAGCAACGTGCGCTCGATACCTTCGCGCAAGGTCACGTCAGCCTGGCCGCAGCCCTGGCAGCCACCACCGAACTTGAGCACGGCGATGCCGTCATCCACCACGTCGATCAGGCTGACCTGGCCGCCATGGCTGGCCAGGCCCGGGTTGATTTCGGTTTGCAGGTAATAGTTGATGCGCTCATTGACCGGGCTGTCGGCATTGACGTTCGGCACCTTGGCGTTAGGGGCCTTGATGGTCAATTGGCCACCCATGCGGTCAGTGGCGTAGTCGACCACGGCATCGTCAAGGAAGGCTTCGCTGAAGGCGTCGATGTACGCGGTGAAGCTCTTGAGCCCCAGGGCGGTGTCTTCAGGCTTTTCTTCCCCCGGCTTGCAGTAGGCAATGCACGTCTCTGCGTACTGGGTGCCAGGCTGGGTAATGAAGACGCGGATGCCGATACCCGGGGTGTTCTGCTTGGACAGCAGATCAGCCAGGTAATCGTGGGCGGCGTCGGTAATGGTTATGGCAGTCATGGGAACTCCTCACAGGCTTGCTGGCAGTTTACGCCAATCGCCTGCGCGGTACAAAGTCCTAGTATTTTTGTCAGGCAAATCCGCATCTACAGGTTCTCGTAGCGATTCATGTCCAGCACACCCTCTTCCACCGGCGTGGTTTCGTGCAGGTACTGCGACAAATCGTGGAAGTACTCCCAGAACTGCGGGTGACTGCGGCGGATGCCCCAGCGCTCGACAATCCGCTCAAAACGCTTGGCGTCCCTGGCCAACTCCATGTCTTCGACGAACTCCGGTACATCCTCGGCCGGCACGTTGAAGATGAAGTTGGGGTAGCTGCTGAGCACGCCTGGGTAGATCGTCAGGGTATCCAGGCCCGGCTGATAGCGATAAGCCTCGCCCAACATGAATGCCACGTTACTGTGGGCGCGGTTGCGCAGCAGGCTGTAGACCTCGCGTTTGCCGCTGCGGGTCTGGATGCGCAGCAGGGTGGCTTCGGGCAATTGCTCGATCACCTTGAGCCCGGCCGCCGGCCTTGAGGTCAGGCGACTGAGGGTCTGTTCGGCGTCGCGCAGTTGCGGGTCGATACCGGGACGTGAGCAATAGGCGCTTATGCAGCGATTGATCGGATCCGGGCTGGCATTCAAATGGCCATAACGGGCAAGCAACTGGTTGGCAAAGTCACGCTTCGGGTCCTGTGCATCCAGCTTCAGGCCCGTGGGCTTGTCGTTGTCGATGGCTTCATAGTCCAGCCACAGCTTGACCTTGCCGCTGTTCTGGTACCAGTCATCAAGGAAACCATCCCGTGAGTCCGCAGGCATCAGGCGCAGGAAGTTCTGCTCGGCGCCATTGCGGATCAGGTCGAAATACAGGCGCGTCTGGGCCTGGTGCGAGACATTGCCAAACACATCGAAATTGACCGCCAACTGGTAATAGGTGCGCTCCAGCAGTGGGTAGTCGAATAGCCACATAGTCTGCGGCACTTCGCCAATCAGGCCCTTGGTCACCGAGGCACTGTCGAAGTGGCGGAAAATGCTCAGCAGCGCGTTGTCATTGCCCTCCCACAGGCTCGACCAGCCCGGCGCCGGCAAGTCGGCGTAGTTGTCGCGGCGCAGGGCCTCGTACTCATTGCGTTTGTCGCGGTAGGCCAGCCACAGGCCCAGCACGCTGCCCACGTCATCGTTCTGCCCCGGCATCGCCAGCAACGGCGTGGCCTGGCCGCGATAACGGGCATCGGTGATGTACAAGTCGTGGTCCGGATCCTGGAACAGGGTCCAGAAGTTGTCGCGGATCACGTCCGTGGCAATCTGCCCCCGGCACACCGGCCCACGGATAAAGGTGCGCACGAAGTATTCGGCGTTATCCAGCATGAACTGGTAGCGCGCCTTGGCCGGGATTGCCTCGAAGGTTTCGAACGGGTTGGCCCGGCGGCCAGGCCCATAGCCCGGTAATGCCACGGCTTGCCAGTCGCCGCTGTAGAACAGCGACTTGATCCGCGCCATCTTCGCCGCGCTGAACGGATAGGTGATGTGGGTCTTGTGCACGATCACCCCTTGTACCGGCCACAAGCGGTAGTACACCTGGGTGCCCGGATCGTCATTGGGACGCCGGGTATTGATCAGGTCGATCGGCTGGCCACTGGGCGTACGCGAGCGTACCCACTGGAAATAATGCCCCGGCTCGCCGCCTTCAAAATAGATATGGGCCAGGAACAGATGCTCGTACAGCCAGCGCGCCACCAGGCTTTCCCGCGCGCCGGGCTGGTTCAGCAGGTTTTCCCATTGCTGTACCTGTAAGGCTTCCTGGGCGCTGGGCGCCAGGCCTTGCTCGTCAATTGGCGCGCCGGACGCCAGCCAGCGTTGCAGGGTCTGGTACTGCTGGTCGGTCAGGCCGGTGACGGCCAGCGGCATGCCTTCTTTGGGGTGCGCGCCAGCGTAGGCCTCGAACTCACCGGGTAACGGGCACATGTTCTCGCGGTTCAGGCCCAACACGATCTCATCAGGCAGCTTGGCATTGGGCGCCAGCGGCGTTTTATGGCCCAATTCCAACATGCGCGCCATCAGCCCGGCCTGGGTGCCCTGGGCGTCCAGCACCGAGCCAAACCCCTGGCGCTGCCAGGCCGTCTTGCCAAAGGCGTCATAAAACAGTCGGGTCGGCTGCGAAGCCTGGCTACGCTCGCCGTTGTACACGGGGATTTTGCTCGCGCCACGTGCCGCACCTTCGCCACTGCCCAGGTTGAGCTGGCAGGCGGAGTCGTAGCAGGCATGGCAAGCCACGCATTTCTCGGTGAAGATCGGCTGAATGTCACGGGTATAGGAAATCGCCGGGGCGGGTCCGTTGGCCTGTGCGATGCAGGCGACCAACGCCAAGGCGGCACTGGTGATGATGCGAAGTGACATGTATCCGGTCCCGATTCAATGCGTACGCTAAAATTGCCGCGATTCTACCGATGTCGACACGCTATCAACATGAGCGATATTCATGCAAAACCCTGACATGCTCTAAAAGCGCACAGGTTTGCTATGATCCACGCCCTCCGTAATGCCTGATTAGAGTAGCCCCATGTCCGATCGTAGCACTCGCCTGCAAGCCCTCCAGCAAGCCCTCAAGGAACGCATCCTGATCCTCGATGGTGGCATGGGCACGATGATCCAGAGCTATAAGCTGGAGGAAGAGGACTACCGCGGCAAACGCTTCGCCGACTGGCCGAGCGACGTCAAGGGCAACAACGACCTGTTGATCCTCACCCGCCCGGATGTGATCGGCGGGATCGAGAAGGCGTACCTGGATGCCGGTGCCGACATCCTCGAAACCAACACATTCAACGCCACCCAGGTGTCCCAGGCCGACTATGGCATGGAGGCGCTGGCCTATGAGCTGAACCTGGAAGGCGCGCGCCTGGCCCGTCGGGTCGCCGACGCCAAGACCCTCGAAACCCCGGACAAACCACGCTTTGTCGCCGGCGTCCTCGGCCCCACCAGCCGCACCTGCTCGCTGTCGCCAGACGTGAACAACCCCGGCTACCGCAACGTCACCTTCGATGAACTGGTGGAGAACTACACCGAGGCCACCAAAGGCCTGATCGAAGGCGGTGCGGACATGATCCTCATCGAAACCATCTTCGACACCCTCAACGCCAAGGCCGCGATCTTCGCCGTGCAGGGCGTGTACGAAGAACTGGGTGTCGAACTGCCGATCATGATTTCCGGGACCATCACCGACGCCTCCGGCCGCACCCTGTCGGGCCAGACCACCGAGGCGTTCTGGAACTCCATCAGCCACGCCAAGCCGATTTCCGTCGGTTTGAACTGCGCCCTGGGCGCCAGTGAGCTGCGTCCATACCTGGAAGAGTTGTCGAACAAGGCTGACACCTATGTATCGGCACACCCCAACGCCGGCCTGCCCAACGAGTTCGGCGAGTACGACGAGCTGCCAGCGCAAACCGCCAAGGTCATCGAGGAGTTCGCCCAGAGCGGCTTCCTCAATATCGTCGGCGGCTGCTGCGGCACCACGCCGGGGCATATCGAGGCCATCGCCAAGGCCGTGGCTGGCTATGCGCCGCGCCCGATCCCGGACATTCCCAAGGCCTGCCGCCTGTCGGGCCTGGAGCCGTTTACCATCGATCGCCAGTCGCTGTTCGTCAACGTCGGCGAGCGCACGAATATCACCGGTTCAGCCAAGTTCGCCCGCCTGATCCGCGAGGACAACTACACCGAAGCCCTGGAAGTCGCCCTGCAGCAGGTGGAAGCCGGCGCCCAGGTGATCGATATCAACATGGACGAGGGCATGCTCGATTCGAAGAAGGCCATGGTGACCTTCCTCAATCTGATTGCCGGCGAGCCGGATATCTCCCGTGTGCCGATCATGATCGACTCTTCCAAGTGGGAAGTGATCGAGGCTGGCCTCAAATGCATCCAGGGCAAGGGCATCGTCAACTCCATCAGCATGAAGGAAGGCGTCGAGCAGTTCATCCATCACGCCAAGCTGTGCAAGCGCTACGGCGCAGCGGTGGTGGTGATGGCGTTCGACGAAGCCGGCCAGGCCGACACCGAGGCGCGCAAGAAAGAGATCTGCAAACGCTCCTACGACATCCTGGTCAATGAAGTGGGCTTCCCGCCCCAAGACATTATCTTCGACCCGAACATCTTTGCCGTGGCCACCGGTATTGAAGAACACAACAACTACGCCGTCGACTTTATCAACGCCTGCGCCTACATCCGCGATGAGCTGCCGTATGCGCTGACCTCGGGCGGCGTGTCCAACGTGTCGTTCTCGTTCCGCGGCAACAACCCGGTGCGCGAGGCGATCCACTCGGTGTTCCTGCTGTATGCGATCCGCAATGGCTTGACCATGGGTATCGTCAACGCCGGCCAACTGGAGATCTACGACCAGATCCCCGCCGAACTGCGCGACGCGGTGGAAGACGTGGTGCTCAACCGTACCCCGGAAGGCACCGACGCCCTGCTCGCCATCGCCGACAAGTACAAGGGCGATGGCAGCGTCAAGGAAGCCGAGACCGAGGAATGGCGTGGCTGGGAAGTCAACAAACGCCTGGAGCATGCACTGGTCAAGGGCATCACCACCCATATCGTGGAAGACACCGAAGAATCCCGGCAGTCGTTCGCGCGCCCGATCGAGGTGATCGAAGGTCCGTTGATGTCCGGCATGAACATCGTCGGCGACCTGTTTGGTGCCGGCAAAATGTTCCTGCCCCAGGTGGTGAAATCTGCCCGTGTGATGAAGCAGGCCGTGGCCCACCTGATCCCGTTCATCGAACTGGAAAAAGGCGACAAGCCAGAAGCCAAGGGCAAGATCCTCATGGCCACCGTCAAAGGTGACGTACACGACATCGGCAAGAACATTGTCGGCGTGGTGCTGGGTTGCAACGGCTACGACATTGTCGACCTGGGTGTGATGGTGCCGGCCGAGAAGATTTTGCAGGTGGCCAAGGAGCAGAAGTGCGACATCATCGGCCTGTCCGGCCTGATCACACCGTCCCTGGATGAAATGGTGCACGTGGCCCGCGAGATGCAGCGCCAGGACTTCCACCTGCCGCTGATGATCGGTGGCGCGACCACCTCCAAGGCGCACACCGCAGTAAAAATCGAACCCAAGTACAGCAACGATGCGGTGATCTACGTAACCGACGCCTCGCGCGCGGTGGGCGTGGCCACCCAGTTGCTGTCCAAGGAGCTCAAGGCCGGTTTCGTCGAGAAAACCCGCCTGGAATACATCGACGTGCGTGAGCGCACCTCGAACCGCAGCGCACGCACCGAACGCCTGAGCTACCCGGCGGCCATCGCCAAGAAGCCACAGTTCGACTGGAGCACCTACACCCCGGTCAAGCCAACGTTTACCGGGGCCAAGGTGCTGGACAATATCGATCTCAAGGTACTGGCCGAATACATCGACTGGACACCGTTTTTCATCTCCTGGGACCTGGCCGGCAAATTCCCACGCATCCTCACCGATGAAGTGGTCGGTGAAGCGGCGACCGCGCTGTACGCCGATGCACAGGAAATGCTCAAGAAGCTGATCGACGAAAAGCTCATCAGCGCCCGTGCCGTGTTTGGCTTCTGGCCGACCAACCAGGTGCAGGACGATGACCTGGAAGTCTACGGCGACGACGGCCAGCCGATTGCCAAGCTGCATCACCTGCGCCAGCAGATCATCAAGACCGACGGCAAGCCGAACTTCTCCCTGGCCGACTTTGTTGCGCCCAAGGACAGCGGCGTGACCGATTACATCGGTGGGTTCATCACCACCGCCGGCATCGGCGCCGAGGAAGTAGCCAAGGCCTACCAGGACGCGGGCGACGACTACAACTCGATCATGGTCAAGGCCCTGGCCGACCGCCTGGCCGAGGCTTGCGCCGAGTGGCTGCACCAGCAGGTGCGTAAAGATCACTGGGGCTATGCCAAGGACGAAGAACTGGACAACGAGGCGCTGATCAAGGAGCAGTACAGCGGTATCCGCCCTGCCCCCGGCTACCCGGCGTGCCCGGACCATACCGAAAAAGCCCAGTTGTTCCAGTTGCTGGACCCTGAGGCCCGCGAAATGCAGGCCGGACGTAGCGGTGTGTTCCTCACCGAACACTACGCGATGTTCCCGGCAGCGGCGGTCAGCGGCTGGTACTTCGCCCACCCGCAGGCGCAGTACTTTGCCGTGGGCAAGATCGACAAGGACCAGGTAACGAGCTACACCGCACGTAAAGGCCAGGACCTGGCCGTGACCGAACGCTGGCTGGCGCCGAACCTGGGTTACGACAACTGAGGGTTGCTATCGCCGACAACCCGGCTCCCCCAGGAGCCGGATTGTCCCTTATATGTTCAGCGCTGTTCGTTCCTGCCGGGTAAGGCGGATCGCGAGGGCGGTACGCTGCTCCTTGCTCCAGGCCCCCAACACGGCGTAGTCGCGCAGGTAGTCCGCGCCACCGTCGGGATAGCGCTCATCCAGCGCAGCGGTCTTCTGTTCCAACTCGCGGGCCAGGGATGAGAAGTCAGTGGCGTATTTTTTCTTCAGGTAATTGCACCAATACTCAAGCCCCACCAGCCTCTCCTCGAAATCCGACGTGTTTTCACTGTCCACAATCGTGGCGTACGCATGGTCAAGGTCGGCCTGGGAAACCTCCGACAATTCGCCGAACAGCATGCCAGTGGGCTGCCTGGGCAGCTCCAGGCGCTGCGCCAGGCCAATGCGCAAAGCCAGGCGAATTTCTACCGGGTCGATGTCCGGACGCCTTTCGATAGTCGTTTGGGCGATGCCCTCTAACGCCTCCAGCCGGATCATGCTGCGGGCAAACTTCAACAGTTGAGCCCCGTTCTGCCCCTGCTCGGCCAGCCTCAGCGCATCGAACTCCAGCACACGGGTTTCAAGCTCATTGAACAGCAGGATCCTGCCATCACCACAGGTGATATCGGGCACCAGCGCCGTCGCCCTGGCAAACAGGTCACGCCGCATGGCCGGGTTTTGGCTGATTGCTTCCAGCACCGCCCACACGCGCTGCGTCAGTTCGGCAGGAGCCTCAAGGAAGTCCTCGGTATGGCGCAACTGTGAAAGGCTGAAGAAAAAGTCGCGGCTGCCCTCCTGTGCATTGAGCTCGTCCCAGATTCGATGTTTTGCCGAGTGTGGCTCCACCCCGACAAACCACTGGGCCTTCTGCATATGGGGTGTTTCGATTTCCGGATGATCCAGCGAGTAGTCAGAGGTGTCGGAAAACCCCAGCTCATCGCGTTCCCGGTACTCCAGGACCATGAACTCAAGCTGCTCGGCGGAAAACCCCAGGCCATTGCCGGTCTGGCCCAGGTAGACCTGCAAATTCTCACAGCTTTGCTGATCAAGGCGGTTGCCCGATAAGTTGGTATCCGCCATCAATGGACGATGTTGCGGCTCGAATACCGCATCCGGCAGGGTCTCGATCCAGTTGTCACGCAAATCCAGGGTCCGAAGGCGTGGTAATTCGAGCACCGTCATGGGCCATTCGTCCAACATGTTCTGTTGCAGATACAGGGTGTCGAGCCGGGCCAAACCACTTAACTCCAACTCGCCCATGAGATTCTCGCCCAGATCCAGCCATTCCAGTTCATGCATTTGCGCCAGATAATCCTGTAGCGGGTCGGTGTTCTGCAATTCATTCCTACCCAGGTCCAGCCGCCGCAATCGGCGAAACTCACCAAGAGCCTCAGGCAAGGCGCGCAAGCCGTTGTTGCTGAGCGTCAAGCTGCGCACATGACTGAAGGCCCGCAGGAAGTCGTTGGAGCCCTGGGCCGTGAGTTTGACGCGATTCAGGTTCAGCTCGCTGACGTGCGCAAAGTCCCCGGGCAGCCTCGGCAAGGCTCCCAGGGACAAGCCGGAAAAGTCCAGGCGCTCAGCCCCATTAGCCTCAACCGTGAGCGGCGTGGCGCGCAGGGTAAAACGCCAACTTTCCAATAAGCGATCGGCCGCACGCCGGCGGTCCAGCGCGCTGACCCAACTGCCGTCCAGGTAGCCATGGACATCCATCCACTCATTGAGCAGCGCTACCCATTGCCCATACTGGGTTTCCCATTCTTGCAGCCGCGCGTCGATCTGCGTGGCATCAAGGCCGATGGCGCGCAGTTCTTCGATGCGCAGCGCCGCCAGCGTGGCGTCCAGCTCCGGATCCAAGCGTTGCATGCGCGCTGATGGCGCCAGGTCGGCGGCCGTCGTGGGCAGCGCAACCAGCAAGTCGGGGCGGCGCAGCACGTCCTCGGCAAAGTACTCCGGATCGCCCCCCGTCAAGCCTTGGGCCAACAGTTCGCGAGGGATGCCCAAGGGGCTTTCCTGCGGGCTTGCTGGGTAGTCACGGGCGTAGCGCCGGGCAAATAACCGAGCATCGGCACGTGCCTGCGCACTTAAGCGGCAGCCGCGCAAGCGGGTATTGGCCAGCAGCAGGTCATGCCCTTGCAGCGCTGCTTCGGGGATCGAGGTGATGGCGCAGTGACTCAAATCCAGGCTGTGCAAGGCCGGCAGTTCAAGCACGCCCTGCGGCCAGTCGCTAATCGCACTGTGACTCAGGTCCAGGATCTGTAGCCCGCGCAGGCCGCTTATATCCAGGCCACTGAGGGGGTTGTACGGCAACCGCAACGATACAAGCCCGGTCAACCGGCTCAACTGCGCCTGGATCACAGGGGTGACAACCAGCCAGTTATGGGAGAGGTCCAGGTGGCGCAGGGATGGGTGGTCAACCAGCACCGAGGGAAGCTCAGTCAGATTATTGCGGGCAAGGCTCAGCGTATCCAGCCGGGGGAAGTGGCCAAGCCAGGTATTGATGCCTTCCAGCGGCACACCTATGTCACTGAGGTTCAAACTGCGAACATGGGTAAACCCGGTGGCTGGCAATTTGGGCAAATCAATCAGGTCGGCGTCTGACAGGTCCAGTACGGTTGCCGCAGCTGACACCTGACTGTCGTCGACAATGCGCGGCTCCAGGCCTTGGCGCCAGCAATCAAGCAGCGCTTCGGAAGCGATCTGCCGCTCGACCTCAACCCGGCCAACGCCAGAGTCACGATCTGACCATTGCTCCAGCTCATCGACCAACCGGCGGTGTTCCTCGCGTATGCTGTTGACCCTCTCCAGACGCTGGCGGGAGGTCAGCCCCCGCGCGCTGAAATGGGCCAAGACCCGTTCGATAAAGGCCGGCGCTCCGGGTTGCAGACTGCCCAAGACACCTTCGCAGTAGCTCTTTACCAGCCGCCGCTCTTCAATCAGATGGGCCGGATTGTCATGCAGGTGCTCATAAACCTTCATGAACTCCTGAGGTTCATAGGCTGACCAATTCATTTGCAGGCCTCGCCACAAGCGCTGGTGCCCGATAAACATTTCATCGGGTACTGAGCGCAACGGGGTCTGGGCTATATCGAGAAACTCCAGGTGCTCAAGTGCCAGGCTTCCTTGCGGCCAGGTTTCCAGCGTCCCGGATACCGTTAAACGACGCAACGCGGTCAACCCGCTGACGTCCAGGGTTTGCAGGTTGCCTGCCAGGGATAACTGCCTGAGCCCGGCCATGCGCTCAAGCGGGCGCAGTACTTGCGCCGAATACGTGAGCGAAGGGCCGGTGAACGATAGTTGGGTGACTCCGGGCGCGCTCGCCAAGCGCTCTGTTACTGCACCCAGGTGCTCGGGGCGCACATACAACTGCAGATGCTGCACGTTGGGAAACGGCTGGAGCAAAGCAGTGGTTTCCTGGGCCAGCAATGCGCGCCCTGACAGGTTCAGGGTTAGCACATGGGAAAAATCGGCCTGCCACTCGGGCAATGCCTCCTCTACCCGCAAACTCAGGCTGCCATGGGCCGCCCTGTCCCGATCAAAGCCTTGGCGCCAACAGTCGATAATATCTTCAACCGAACGCAGGCGCCTCTCATCCTCCCCCGCCCATTGTTCAAGGGTCGTGCGCAATGCCGTCAATTCGTGCTGGCGGTTGGCAAATAGCCGCCAGATTTGCGAGTCACTTTCACCGTCCAGCCGGCGGGCCATTACCAGCGCCTGTGCCTCGGTTTCGCTCATGTTTGGATACACGCTGCGCGCATGGGCGATCAAGGTGTCATCCGTGGCGAAAAGCGCTCCCCGCCCCGACAACTCATACCCCAGGCGCCCGCTCGGCAAGCGTAACGCCGGCCGCGCGCGTGACGTGCGCAACTTGAGGATGTCGTGGGCGATGATCTCGCGGTGCTCCCTGGCGTAGGTCGCCAACGCCTGCTGCAAGTCCCCGCCCTGGCCGGTCGGCACTAGCGCCCGACGCGCCTCATCGGGCAAGGCGTCCAGGATCGACTGGAACAGATTGCGTCCATCGGCGGGCACGCTATTGAGTGCGCGGCCACTGGCATCGTGGGCCTGGAAGCACTCGCCGCTCTTGACCAGGTATCGGCGCACTACGGCGTGCTCATCGCCAATGCTGTCCAGCAAGGGGCCGCGAATGCCCCCTTGGCGCATTTCAAGGCGCACACCTTGGGGCCATCCGGACAGGCGCGCCAGGGCCTGCAAGGCAAGCCGGTCACTGTCAGTGTTAGCCAGCCGGTCACGGTGCAAGCCGCTGATCGCCCGGCTCAATCGCCCCTGTTGCATACTGAGGCGGGCCTGGTGGTCCAGGCGCGCGCTGACACGCCCGCTGTCTTGCAGACGCCTGAGCTCCTGCGGGCTGGCGCGGTCAAGCAGTTCCTCACGAGCGCGCTGGGTCAGGCCGGGAAACCGCCGTTGCAGTGGCCCGCTGTCAGTCACGGGCGCGCCATTACCGTGTAGCTGGGCGTCGAACAGCGCCGCCTGTCGTTGTAGCGCGTAGTCTGCCAGGCGCTCATTGAACACCTGCTCCCTGGGCTGCTCCCCCCAGCTGGAGGCGCTGCCCAGCAAGCCGGTGACTTGCTGTTCATCCAGGCCATTTAGTACCACGTGGGCGAGCTTGCCTTGCTGCAAATCGGCGCGGCTGATTTTCAGGGTTGGGCGGCCATCGTCCGCCGACAACGGGCTGCCATAGCGAATCGAGCACCCCTCCGGCTCCAGGCTCCCGCCCACCCACTCATCGGTCACGGGCACGCCAGGCTGGTCGCCACGCCGCGGCGTGCCCAGCAGGCGCCGGGCCTGCTCCTCACCCAGCCCTTCCTGCCCTGGCTCGCTGCGCCCAACCACGGCTCGCTGCTCAAACACCTCCAGCACCCGCCCTGGGGGCCAGCCGGGCATTTCCACGGCGAGGGGCAAGGCGTACTCGTGGCGGCTGTCCAGGCCTGCACCACGGCGCAGCCGCCCGATCAGTTCATCAACGTCGCGGTCAGCCCTGAACCGCTCCAGGGTATCGGCCAGCACGGCGGGCACCGGCAAACCGTCCAGATGCACTTTGCGCAACAGGTCGTCCTGCACACCACTTACGTCGCCGATCACACTCAAGGCCTCATCCGAGAAACCTGCGGTAATGTGTCCCAATCGGCGCAGCAGGGTCAGGCGACTCCAGGCCAAGGGGTACTCATGGCTATGCCGCCAGGCTCCTGCCCGGTTGTGTTCGAGAATTGGCTGGTACGCCCGGGGGTTGCGCGGGTGTTTGATCCGCCATTTGTTTAGCTGCGGGTCGAAGGTCTTTTCATAGAGCACGTTATCGATGTGCACATGGAGCTTGCCATCGACCTCATACTGCCCCAAGGCATTGGGCTTGCTGCCGGGCATCAGGGCAACGTCACTTTGGTACCCGCCCAGGTCCGGTTTCCATAAGCGAACCTGCCCACCCGGCAGCTTCACCGGGACTAGGCCTTCGATAACCGGTTCAGGCCTTAACTTGCTCAGGGCCTTACCGCCACCAGCCGTCACGCCAAGCAACGCAAGGTTCTGCGCCAGGTCGATCAAGTGCGCCCTGGCAGCCCTGCGGTCGCCCTCGTTCCACTCCTGCGCGGCCTCGATCACCTCCGTCAACAGTTGCTCGGCCATCACCGCCATCATGAGTTCGCCCAGTACCGGCACAAACCCCGCGATAGCACCCAGGCCGAACATCCCGACATTAAGCAGTAGGGCCAGCTTTCGTGTGCGCACCCTGGCATCGACATCCGCAGTGGGCACGGCGTGGGCAGCAGCATCAGCGAGGCTCTTGTCCCGGTGCTGCTCATATAGGTAGGTCCACAGATCGACCTTGTCGCTAGCATATGCCTGGTTTTTGAACGCCATCGCCACAGGCGCCAAATAGGGGGCCGGGTTCGGCACTTGAGGGGCCAGGGGCAAGGGCGGGAAGTTCTTAAGCTTGAAAACGGTCACTTTGCTGATCAGCTCATAAAACTGGCCTATACCGGGGAAGTTCGAGCCGATTTTCTCGCGCAAGGTGGCGTCCGGCGCATCCAGGGTGAATTGGCTGAAGTAGTGCGAGCGATCGGCATAGTCGACAAACTGACTGAAAAAAACCTGGTAGTCCGTGGGGCGATCCACCCGGGTCGAGGCCAAGCCCGGTGTGCTCAAGCGTTGCTTCAAGGCCGTCAGCAGTGGGGCGCGATGGGTGTAGCGTTTTAGAGGCTGGTAAGGGTCCTGGGGGATGTACAGGATCGGCGAATCGATATGCTCATCATCGAAGGCCAGAAACAGCACGCAGCCGGTCATGCGCAGCTTCATCAGGCCGAGGTCGCAGATCCACACCGGTTGCCCGCCCATCTGCGGCGAGCGTTCGCCAGCGATCACCGACAGCACCATGTTGTAGTCAGCCTGGGTAATGTCCTCGCACAATAGGGCCAACTCAGCCGCCGCACGCATCGCGGCCTTTTGGCTGGCGATGAATTGCTCGCGCAGGGTGGTTTCGTGGGTGGTAAAAAACCCCTTGAGGTAGGTTTGGAACTGACCGCCCAGATCCAGGCTGCGGCACAGCCTTAAAAACTGATGGACCTTAAGGCTACCCAAGCGCACCGGTAGTAAGGAGTCGGCCGCGCTGCCAGGCGATGACGTTTGCCAGCGCAAGCCCGACGATGAGTGAAAGGCCCCTTCCTCGCATTCGCCCTCCTCGAAGTTGTGCAGCGCCGCCTGCAATAGCTCCAGCTTCAAAAAATCGTAGGTTTGCGCCTCGATATTGAGATCACTCACCTGCAGGGACTTTCTCAGGCTTAACCATGTGGCAACCTGGGGGGCCAGGGTTACCTCATACTGGTCCTTGAGCGCCTTGACCAGTAGCGGCCGGGCAAACGCGTCGATGCTTTGCAAGCCAGACAGGGTCTGGTCAAGGGCGGTCTGCGCGGTGAAACTTGCGATAAAACAGGCATGCAACTGCTGGCGTTGCTCAGGTGTTGCGTGCCAATAGGCCGGCGGTAAAGGGGTATCGGCGTGTTTGAGCGCCATTCGGCGTGCGGCCGTGCTATCGACCAACCATTTCGGCATGGCGCTGGTCAATAACGGTCGATGGACACTGGGCGTTGCCGGCAACGCGGGCGAGTCGGTCATGATGCGGCTCCAGGAAAAGGAGCACCAGCACATCACAAGGGCCAAGGCTAACCGTGGTAACTACGTCTATCCTGTGGGGAGCAGTAACTTCTACCAGCCCTCGCAGGAGGACTCATGGACACACCGGACAATAAACCACCGACCTTCTGGCAGATGCTTCATAGCGTGATGGCTGCCGCTTTTGGTGTGCAGAGCGGCAAGAACCGCACGAGGGACTTTACCCATGGCAAGCCCAGCCATTTTGTGGTGCTGGGGATTGTGTTTACCGCCGTATTTGCCCTGACACTCTTTGCCATCGTCAAGCTCGTACTGCTTATGGCCGGGGTATAGGCCCGATTATTTCAACAGCATCTGCAGGCTGAAGGGATATTGGTAGGCCGCAGGCTTGCCCTGGGCCGAGAGTTCACGAAAATTCACGCCATCGCCCTCATGACCACGCTTGTCCAGCAAGCGCTGGGCCTGGGGCTCGTCAATCAGTTGGAACAACTTCACCTGCCGCTCGCGCTCGCCAGGGTCTTGGATGCCCACGCCCCTGGCGTCGTCGTGCAGCAGCACCATGGCCCAGCCACCGACGGTGAAATGCCCGGCCACCAGCGCACTGATTCGTCCCTGCAGGCGCGCTTGCAGGACGTCAGGAGAACTGTTGATCGCGCTGAACAAAACCTCCTTGCCGGGCGTGCGCCCGCTGCCATTCAAGGCCTGCATGGCCCCCAGGGCCATTTCATCATTGGCCGACCAGACCAGCGTGGCCTGCGGGTAACGCTTGAACATCAAGGTTGCTTGATCAAAGGCGCGCTGGCGGTTCCATTCGCCATAGACCAACTGGCGCAAATGAACTTCAGGGTGTTCGCGCAAGGCGCGCTGCAGTCCCTGCTCGCGCGCCTGTGCGGTCGGCGTGTTCTTGGCACCGGAAAACGCCAGCAAGTCCAGGGTCGTGCCGGCCGGGACAGGCCCGTGCTGGCGCAACAACTCCTTGAGCATCAGGTAACCGCCCTCCTCATCATTGGCGGTGATGCTGCCCATCCAATTGGGGTACTTGCCAGCGTCCAGCAGTTGCACCTGATCGGGTGTCAGGGCGTTATTGACAATCAGCAACTTGACCTGGCTGCCCTGGGCCATCCGCAGGATCTGCGGGGCGATGTACTGCTCGTTGACCAGCACCAGGTAATCCGGGGACTGTGGGCCTTGCAGCGCTTCACGAGCCTGCTGCAGGGTATTTTGCGGGTCACGCTCGGAATAGCGCACACGCAAATCCAGGCCGAGGTCCTTGGCCGCGGCCTGCATGAATTGCGCATAACTGACCCAGAAGGTTTCAGTGGACATACCTGGGTTGAGAAACACCACTGACGTGGCATGGGCCATCGCCCCGAACATCATCCCCACCCACCACAAGCACCCGCAGATAACCTTCGACATTTCTGCCCGAACCCTGAGAATTGACAGATCATAATAGTGGCAATAAGCCTTTTGATCTTGGCTATTTATCAGCAGGTCGGACAGTTTTGTGCGATCAGTTCCCTCTATTGGTGGCTGACCCAGAACACAGCGGCTGAAACCACCAGGATAATCAGAAACAGAATCGCCCAGGCGTCCACGGTACTGTCAGGTTTACGGGCTTTGGTTGGATTGCTCATCGCATCGCCTCTTGTCGGTTTTATAGGTGATTGCACTAAGACTCGACCACAGTAAAGATCATGCTTTCCCGCATGACAAGTGTGGGTATCGCGATAACTGTTCTCATTAGTCGATTTGGTTCTTTGCATATACTAAAACATCACTTTTGCGCATAAACGCAAGCTGGTATCGTGCGCCGGCTCCGTTGGGAGTGCGCGGCCGTGCGCGCAGATTTGCCGAGAACAGGACCTATATGTACGTATACGACGAATACGATCAGCGCATCATCGAGGACCGCGTCAAGCAGTTCCGTGATCAGACCCGACGCTATCTGGCAGGTGAACTGAGCGAAGAAGAGTTCCGCCCTCTGCGCTTGCAAAATGGCCTTTATGTTCAGCGCTTTGCGCCGATGCTGCGGGTCGCCGTGCCTTACGGCCAACTGACTGCGCGCCAGACACGCATGATGGCCAAGATCGCCCGAGACTTCGACAAGGGCTATGCCCACATCAGCACCCGCCAGAACGTGCAGTTCAACTGGCCGGCCCTGGAAGACGTGCCGGACATCCTGGCTGAATTGGCCACCGTGCAGATGCACGCCATTCAGACCAGCGGTAACTGCCTGCGCAACGTGACCACCGACCAGTTCGCCGGCGTAGCCGCCGATGAAGTGATCGACCCGCGCCCGTGGTGCGAGATCGTTCGTCAGTGGACGACGTTCCACCCAGAATTTGCCTACCTGCCGCGTAAGTTCAAGATCGCCATCAATGGCTCGACTTCCGACCGCGCCGCGATCGAAGTCCACGACATCGGCCTGGAACCGGTGTACAACGCCGCTGGCGAACTGGGCTTTCGCGTGCTGGTCGGTGGCGGCCTAGGCCGTACGCCGGTGGTCGGCGCCTTCATCAATGAATTCCTGCCGTGGCAAGACCTGTTGAGCTATCTCGACGCCATCCTGCGTGTGTACAACCGCTATGGCCGTCGTGACAACAAGTACAAGGCGCGCATCAAGATCCTGGTCAAGGCCCTCACCCCCGAGGTGTTTGCCCAAAAGGTCGACGCCGAGATGGAACACCTGCGCGGCGGCCAGACCACCCTGACCGAGGCCGAAGTGCATCGCGTGGCCAAGCACTTTGTCGACCCGGACTACAAGGCCCTGGGCAACCAGGACGCCGAACTGACCGCACTCGACCAGCAGCACCCAGGCTTTGCCCGCTGGCGCACCCGCAACACCCTGGCGCACAAGCAGCCGGGCTATGTGGCGGTGACCCTGTCGCTCAAGCCTACCGGTGTTGCACCGGGCGATATCACCGACAAGCAACTGGACGCCGTCGCCGACCTGGCCGAGCGCTACAGCTTTGGCCAACTGCGCACCTCCCACGAGCAGAACATCATCCTCGCGGACGTTGAGCAGAGCCAACTGTTCACCCTGTGGGGCGAACTGCGCGAAGGCGGTTTCGCTACGCCGAACATCGGTCTGTTGACCGATATCATCTGCTGCCCGGGCGGCGACTTCTGCTCCCTGGCCAACGCCAAGTCGATTCCGATTGCCGAATCGATCCAGCGCCGCTTCGACGACCTGGACTACCTGTTCGACATCGGCGAGCTGGACTTGAACATCTCTGGCTGCATGAACGCCTGTGGTCACCACCACGTCGGCCATATCGGCATCCTCGGGGTGGACAAGAAAGGCGAAGAATTCTACCAAGTGTCCCTGGGTGGCAGCGCCAGCCGCGATGCGAGCCTGGGCAAGATCCTCGGCCCATCCTTCGCCCAGGAAGCCATGCCTGACGTGATCGGCAAGCTGATTGACGTCTACGTCGAACAGCGCACCGAAGATGAGCGTTTCATCGACACCTACCAGCGCATCGGCATTGACCTGTTCAAGGAGCGCGTCTATGCAGCGAATCATTAAGAACAACGAAGTCGTCGACGAAACCTGGCACCTGCTGCCCAAGGATGCGGCGTTCGATGGTGTCTCCAACTGCGACGACCTGATCGTGCCATTGGCCCTGTGGCGTGAGCATGGCCACGCCCTCAAGGCCCGCGATGGCGGCCTGGGTGTGTGGCTGGACGCCGATGAAGAAGCCGAAGAAATCGGTGATGACGTGCAACACTTCCAGGTCATCGCCCTGAACTTCCCGGCCTTCACCGACGGGCGCAACTACTCCAACGCGCGCCTGCTGCGTGACCGTTATGGTTACAAGGGCGAGTTGCGGGCGATTGGCGATGTACTGCGCGACCAGTTGTTCTACCTGCACCGCTGCGGTTTCGATGCCTACGCCTTGCGCGCCGACAAAGACCCGTACGAAGCGCTGGAAAGCCTCAAGGATTTCTCGGTGACATACCAGGCCGCTACAGATGAGCCATTGCCGCTGTTTCGGCGGCGCTAGATACCTTCTGTAGGATGTAGGAGCGAGCTTGCTCGCGAAGATCGTCAACGATAACGCATGCTTTCTGGATTAACGCGTTGCTCTTGAGTTCTTCGCGAGCAAGCTCGCTCCTACAGGGCTCTCCAGTGACGCCAGCACCCGCTCCTGCCCCATGGAACAAGGCACGCCTTCGGGTTGCGCCCGAACCGTCTCGATCACGCCTAGCAACTGTGCCTTGCTGTGCGCCAACTGCACTTGCATCGCCTCGATCTGCTGCACCTTGCGCTCCAATCCTTCAATCAGTTCCTCCCGCTTGTGCTCCCCCGCAACAGGCATCATCGCCTTGAGTTCCTGCAGGGTAAATCCAGCCTGCTGCGCGCTCTGGATCAATTGCAGCATCTGCAGTGCCTCGGGGGCATAGCGCCGATAGCCGTTGGCCTGGCGCCCCACCTGGCTGATCAGCCCTTGCGCCTCATAAAAACGGATACGCGATGCCGCCAGGCCACTTTGTTTTGCCAGCTCGCCAATATTCATCACTCGATCCCGCTTGACATTAAAGTTAACTTTAATCTTAGCCTGAGGCCTCCCTCGCTCAGGAGTCAACTCATGTCACCCTTCGAACCCTTGCAACTGCCCAACGGCCAAGTCATCGCCAACCGTATCGCCAAGGCCGCGATGGAGGAGAACATGGCCGATGCCAACCAAGCACCCTCCCCCGCGTTGAAGCAGTTGTACAAGGCCTGGGCGGACGGTGAGCCGGGCTTGTTGCTGACCGGCAATGTGATGGTCGACCGTCACGCCATGACCGGCCCCGGCGGCGTAGCCCTGGAAGACGAACAACACCTGGACAGCTTCCGCGAGTGGGCAGCGATTGGCCGGGCCAAGGGCATGCACTTCTGGGTGCAACTCAACCACCCAGGGCGCCAGACCATGGCCAATCTGGGCCAGCAAGCCTTGGCGCCGTCGGCGGTGCCCCTGGACCTGGGCGGTTTCTCGAAGATGTTCGCCAAACCCAGGGCGATGACCGAAGACGATATCCAGGACGTCATCACGCGCTTTGCCACTAGCGCACGCCTGGCCGAAAAAGCCGGGTTCAGCGGCGTACAGATCCATGGGGCCCACGGTTACCTGCTCAGCCAGTTCCTCTCCCCCTTGAGCAACCGGCGCAATGATCGCTGGGGCGGCTCGCTGGAAAACCGTGCCCGCCTGCTGGTCGAAGTGATCAAGGCCGTCCGGGCAGTGGTCAGCCCTGGTTTTTGCGTGGCGGTAAAACTCAACTCGGCGGACTTCCAGCGCGGCGGGTTTGATGCCGACGATGCGCACGGCGTTGTGACCATGCTCAACACCCTACCTATCGATTTACTTGAGCTATCCGGTGGCAGTTACGAGGCACCTGCAATGCAAGGTGAGGCACGCGATGGCCGAACCCTCGCCCGAGAGGCGTATTTCCTGGAGATGGCCACTGAGCTAGCAAAACAGGCCAACATGCCGGTGATGGTCACGGGAGGGATTCGCCGTTTGCCGGTGGTGCGACAGGTCCTGAACAGTGGCATCGCCATGGCCGGCATTGCCACGGCCTTGAGCCTGGAGCCGCAACTGATCAAGCAGTGGCGAGAGGGCCGCGACAGTCACCCGCAATTGCGCCCGATTGGCTGGAAACGCAAGGCGCTGGCATCCCTGGCGACCATGGCGGTGGTGCGCTATCAACTACGCCGGTTGAGCCAGGGCCGCCAGCCCAACCCGCGCGTCGCACCGCTGCTGGCGCTGATTCAAGACCAATGGTTCGCCGCCCGGCGCACACGGCAATATCGACTGGCGATGGCCAATCAAGCAGCCTGACCCTATGCAACAGACCCAGCCACCAGGACTGGGTCTGGTTGATCCGTCAGCCCTTCTGCTTCGCCACCCATTTGCCATAGGCATCGATGAACGCTTGCAGGAACGGCTTGGTTTTTTCCGACAGCTTGCCTGACTCATCGAACGCACTGCCTGCGCCACCCAGGTAGGCTTCCGGTTGCTGCATGCAGGGCACATCCAGAAACACCAGGGACTGACGCAAATGGTGGTTGGCGCCAAACCCGCCAATGGCCCCCGGCGACACACTGATGATCGCCCCCGGCTTGCCACTCCAGGCACTCTGGCCGTAGGGGCGTGAGCCTACGTCAATGGCATTCTTCAAGGCCGCAGGTACCGAGCGATTGTATTCAGGGGTAACGAACAGCACCGCATCGGACGCCGCCAACTGCTGGCGGAACGAGGTGTAGGCCGCAGGCGGCGTGGCACCATCAAGGTCTTCGTTGTAGAGCGGCAACTCGCCGATTTCGACGATGCTGAGCTTGAGGTTGGCCGGCGCCAATTGCGCCAATGCCAGGGCGACCTTGCGGTTGATCGACTCTTTTCTCAAGCTGCCGACCAGTACGGCAATCGTATAGACCTTGCTCATGGGGCTTTTCCGACATCTGACTAAAGGAGCCTGTAGTTATAGAGCCTTCGCCGGCCTATCACCAGCGGGTTTTGCCCAACTGGCGGTTGTTTTGCGCCGAGATCTGCCTATAGGAAAAATAAGCAGAACATCAGCGAATAGTATTTTTCCTATGTAGGTAAACTACCCGCCTTAATGACGGTCTACAGAACCGCAAATCGGTGTTTTTCTCCAGAGGTTCTAAACAGATGGCAGCAGTACTTGTCGGACAATTCCATGCCCGCGACGCGGAAGGCCGCGTTTATTCAGTGCATGAATTTCAGGAGTCCACCTCGTCAGACGGCGGTTCAGAACCGGTAATTTCCTACAAGCTGGCGATTGGTGACCGGGTCAACAAGGTCGATGACAACACCTTTGTATTGGTTCAATCGCAGGTCTCCCTGACCCGCGAACCCGAAAACACGCCTATTTGATAAGGCTGTGCCTCCAGGCAGAAGTCATATGAGTGGACTTGGGTTAGGATTCACCCGGTGAATCCCTTACCTGCTGAACATGGACTTCATGCATGCGTTTACGTCATATCGAAGTGATTCAAGCCATTTTGCAGACCGGACACCTCGGCACTGCCGCCGAATGGTTGCAACTGGCTGTGTCCGATGTGGACGCCACCCTCAAGGACGCTGAACAGCAGTTGGGATTCATGCTGTTCGCCAGCGTCCGCGGGCGGTTGCAGGCCACCCGTGAAACCATGGCCATGCAGGCGCAGATCGCCCATCTCTACGAAGCCCTGGAGCCTATACAGCGCCTGGCCAGCAGCCTCAAGCACCATCATGCCCCACCGCTGCGCACGCTCTGTACACCGCCGTTGGCCAACCAACTGCTGCCGCAAAGCATTGCGTTGTTGCGCCGACGTTTCCAGGACACCCCCTGCAACCTGTCCAGCCAACCGACACGCGACATCGTCAGGAGCCTGCTGCTGCATGAGGCCGACCTCGGCCTGAGCCTGCATGACCCTGAGCACCCGCAAATCACCAGTACCGTGCTGGCCCAGGGCAAGTTGCAGTTGTTGGCACCCCATGGCTGGCTCAAGCCCCGGCAGAAATACATCGCCCTGCAAGAACTGGCCGGCCAGTCGATGATCGGCCTGGAGGGGCAAGACCCGTTGAGCCAGTGGCTGGACAGCAAGCTACAGGCCCTGCGACCGTTGCCGGTGATCCAGACACGGGTGCAGACCTACCAGATGATGCGCAGCATGGTCGAGGCCGGCGAAGGGTTGGCGGTGGTCGATCCATTCACCGCCAGCGGCGCGCGGGAGGCAGGCCTAGATACTTGCCCGCTGTCGCCGCCGATCCTGGTGAGCCTGTATGGACTGACGGTCAAGGACAGCAGCCCGAGCCCTGCGCTCAATGCGTTGCTGGAGATTGTCACGCAGAAGGCACAAGCCCTGTTGTCCCCGATCGGCTAAGCACGCACTCACAGTGGCCTTGCTACCGTGTAGGAGCGAGCTTGCTCGCTCCTACAGGGCCCTTGCCACAGCTGCAACTCAGTTGAACAAGCGATACCAGAAAATCGCCACTTCCCGCGTCTGCGGGTCAATCCCGCGATAACGCAGGTGGTCGATGCCACCCATCACATAGCCGCTGCGCTCGTATAGCCGGCACGCGCCCAGGTTGTTGTTCTGGGTCTCCAGCATCATCCCCGGCAGGTTTTTCTTGCGGCTCCAGAATTGCGCCACATCAAGCAAGGCCTTGGCCACACCATGTCGGCGGGCCGGCAGTACCACCGCCAGCTCATCAACATGGGCATACCCGTTCCAGTTGGTACTGACGACGATATGGCCAACCGGACGATCATCCAGGTAAGCCATGAACACCGCACTGTCGGCGGCATCGCGGTAGCTGGCGAATTCCTCGGGATCGATACCGTAGCATTTGCGATATGGCAGGATCTGCTCCACCGCCCATTGATCGACAGGCTTGCCCAGCTCTGGCGTGCCATACACGCACACCTCAAAGCTGAAATCATTACCCCATACGTAGGCGTCAAATCCCTCGTCGGCGACTCGCACACTGAGCCCCGGGTACTTCGGATTCACTACAGCTTGCATAACCTTCCTTAACACTTGATGCAATCGACGGTGTAACAACGACCGCTGCCGTCGTCTTCGTGTTGTAACCCATGCACATCGGCGACAAACCCGGGGAAACTGCTATCGAACTCCCGGGCAAAGGCCAGGTAGTCGATGATCGAACGCGTCGATTCAGTAAAGCGCTCCCCCGGCATGATCAGCGGAATGCCCGGCGGATAAGGCACCAGCATCACGGCAGCGATACGCCCTGGCAAGGCGTCGATGGAAACCGCCTCGACCTCGCCACGGACCAGTTGGTCATAGGCATCGGCCGGTTTCATCGCGATTTCAGGTAAAACGGTGTACATGCGCTTGAGGTGCTTGGCTGTGGCATTGCTGCGATAGCAGCCGTGCAACTGGTCGCACAAATCCTGCAAACCCAGGCCCTGATAGCGTGCCGGCCCTTGCTGGAATACCGACGGTAGGCAACTGGCCAGGCTGGTATTGGCGTCGTAACTGCGCTTGAACTCCAGCAATTCCGTCAGCAGGGTACTCCACTTACCTTTGGTAATACCCATGGAGAACAGCACCAGGAACGAATACAGCCCGGTCTTTTCTACGACCAGGCCACGTTCCCAAAGGAATTTGCTGACCACCGCCGCCGGAATCCCGCAGTCACTCAAGGCGCCACCCGCTGTCAGGCCAGGCATGACCAGGGTGACCTTGATCGGGTCGAGCAACACATAGTCTTCGGCGATATCCCCAAAGCCGTGCCAGTCGGCTTCCGGCTGCAACAACCAGTCAGCCGTCGCGACCCGGTCGATACCGGCCACCGAAGGCGGTTGCCAGATGGAAAACCACCAATCATCGGCGGCGATATGCTGGCGCAGATTGGCCAGGGCCCGGCGAAAGCTCAGGGCCTCATCGAACATTTCCTGGAGCAACGAACGCCCTGCCGGGCCTTCCATCATGGCCGATGCCACATCAAGCGAGGCGATGATGCTGTACTGCGGCGAGGTGGAGATATGCATCATGAACGCCTCATTGAAGCGATCACGATCCAATTGCCGCGCCCCACCGTCCTGTACATGGATCATCGAGGCCTGGCTGAATGCCGCCAACAATTTGTGCGTCGAGTGCGTTGTGAACACCAGCGGGCTGTCGGGCGTACGCGAAGTGCCCATGCCATAGCGCCCGGCGAAAAACTCGTGGAAGGCGGCATAGGCGTACCAGGCCTCGTCAAAGTGCAGCACTTCGACACTGTTGCCCAATTGCTGCTTGATCAACTCGGCGTTGTAACACAGGCCGTCATAGGTCGAGTTGGTCACCACCGCCAGCTTGACCTTGGGCTCGCGGCCACGGGTCAAGGGGCTGGCCTGGATCTTCGCGCGAATCGACTCGCGGCTGAATTCCGTGAGTGGAATCGGGCCGATGATTCCCAGCTCATTGCGCTCCGGGCACAAGTACAGCGGGATCGCCCCGGTCATGATGATCGAGTGCAACACCGACTTATGGCAATTGCGATCCACCAGCACCAGATCATCGCGCCCGACCATGGAGTGCCAGACAATTTTGTTCGCGGTAGACGTGCCATTGATCACGAAGAACGTGTGGTCAGCACCAAAGTTTCGGGCCGCGCGGGCTTCGGCTTCGGCCAAGGGGCCGGTGTGATCCAGCAGCGAGCCCAGCTCCGGCACCGACACTGACAAGTCAGAGCGCAGGGTGTTCTCCCCGAAGAACTGATGAAACGCCTGCCCCACCGGGCTTTTGCGATAGGCAACGCCACCACCGTGCCCCGGGGTGTGCCAGGAATAATTGGAATCGGCCGTGTGCTGCACCAGGGCCTTGAAGAATGGCGGCAACAGGCCATCGAGATAAGTACGCGCCGCGCGGGCCACCTGCCGGGCCAGGAACGGCACCGTATCTTCGAACAGGTAGAGAATGCCACGCAGTTGGTTGAGCTCGCTCATGGCATCGGCCGGGGCATTTTCCAGAGTGACTTGCTCACCCAGGGCAAAGATCGGCAGGTTGGGCGCACGCAGGCGCGCCAGGCGGATCAGCTCCACCATATTTTGCAGCAGATGGGTATTTTCCCCGGCGCCTTCAGCGGCGATCAACATGCATGCCAGGCCATGATGGGTCGAGGCCACCAACCGGCCTTCGGCGTAATCCATGGCGGAGAAAATGCTGAAACCCTCTTGCTCCAATTCCCGGGCGATTCCTCGGACCCGATCACCTGCAACGGTGTCAGCCTTGATGTCGCGGTGCACGATCAGGATGGGGAACTTCAGGTCTTTGTACATGAGGGCTTGGCGTCCTGAGGGCGATGTACTCAGGGTAGAAGCTGGGAGCGAATGTGGCGAATGAAGATAATAACTAATGTAGGAATGGGCTTGTGTGGGAGCGGGCTTGCTCGCGATAGCGGTGGGCCAGTAACGAATGCGCTGACTGTCACACCGCAATCGCGGGCAAGCCCGCTCCTACATTTTTGACCGCAATTTAGTGCTGGGTCAGTTGAGTCCACAACGCCGGCGCACCCGCCGATTTGGCGATGGCTTCCAGGCGTGCCACGTGCTCGGCCATGTCCTGCTCGCTGGCGCGGATGATGGTGGTGGCTTTGCGATCAGCCGGCAGGCGGCGGATTTCCGAAGGCCGGTTGCCCGAGCCTTCTGCCGAACCGTTGCCATCGGAGGCGTTACCCGCCAGGGACAGGCTGGTCTGCCCACCGGTCATGGTCAGGTAGACGTCCGCCAGGATCTCCGAGTCGAGCAAGGCGCCGTGCAATTCACGGCCGGAGTTGTCGACCCCATAACGCTTGCACAAGGCATCGAGACTGTTGCGCTGGCCCGGGTGGCGCTCACGGGCCATCATCAGGGTGTCGAGGATCGAGCAGTGACGGGTGATGTCCGCGCGATCCGCCTGGCCCATCAGGGCGAATTCGTTGTTGATGAAGCCAACGTCGAACGCCGCGTTATGGATGATCAGTTGCGCGCCGTTGATGAACTCGAAAAACTCATCGGCAACTTCCGCAAAGCGCGGCTTGCCCACCAGGAATTCGTTGGTGATACCGTGGACGCCAATCGCACCTTCGTCACTTTCCCGGTCGGGCTGCAGATACACGTGGAAATGCCGACCGGTGAGACGGCGGCCCATCAACTCGACACAACCGATTTCAATGATCCGGTGACCATCGGTCACCGGCATGCCGGTGGTTTCGGTATCGAGTACAACAGATCGGATGGCCATCAGGGTTCAGCTCTCAACGGTTCGGTGCATTTCAAGGGGCGAGATATTAGCACGCTCTATAACCGAAGCGACCCATGGCAGAAGCCCATGGGCGCGCACCCAACAGTTTTTTACAAGGTTTAGCAAACCTGCTGCTGTTTGCTACACGCGTCGTTGCTAGCCTGCGTGCCTCTCTCTGATGCGGAATACTCAGGTTCATGTTCAACATAAAATGGCTGTTCACGTTGTGCCTGTTCAGCGCCGCCAGTGTGCAGGCCACCAGCTTTGTCATGACGACTGACGCCCTGGTCAGCCTGTCGATGAGTGCCACCAAAGGCACCAGCAGCAGCTTCAAGGACGACAAAGTGGTGCTGGCGGCCAAGGCTGACGCCGCCTCGTTTGTCGCAAGCCAAGGTGAAATACGCGGCGTCCAGTTGGAATCGGCATTCCAGCACATTCGCCACACCCTGGTGGACTTACAGTGCACGGACGAGCAACTCGCCCGTGCAATCCTGATCCTGTGACCGATGTCGATTACCGGGTCTTTTTGATCAGGTCAAAATCCCGCAGGGCCACGTAGGGGTTCCAGTATTCACGTACGGACTGGATCTGCCCGTCCTTGGCCATGTGCAAAATGGCGATGAAGGTCTGATGGTAGGGCTTGCCACTGGAGCGAATCACACCGTCGCTGGTGTATTCAAAGACATAAGTGCCCTTTTCAGTGGTCTCAAGCAAGGTCCAGGTCTTAGGGTCGCTGTACCTCAAGTTGCCCATTTGCTTACTGAAGTTGGTGAAGTAATCGGTCATCTCCTGGCGGCCCTTGTTCACGCGTTTGAAGCCCGCATTCGGGAAGTCATCCACTGGCGCATAGGTCAGCTCGTAAGTGCCATCCTTTGCGTAGTACTTGGCCATTTCGGCCGGATGCTCCGACCATCCATCCAGGCTACGCCAGTAGAAGTCAGCCACGTCGGCCTTGGTGTACCCCGGCGACAGGTAGTAAAAGCCGCCCTGTTCCTTGATTGCTGCTTTGGGTTGAGCGTTAACCCCGGCGGCAAAGACTGCCGTGGTGACCAGCACACCCAGTAACCATCCACGAAGACTCATCATGTTTATTACCTCACTCTCGATTGACTAACGGGTTGATTCGGCTTTATTGCGGGCGCAACTTTCCCGATGCGGTCATGGCCTGACAGCACGGGGGCAAGGTGTGGCTCAATGGGGCATGCGCAGGACGGCCTTGATGGTTTCGCCGCAATGGATATCCGCGATCGCCTGGTTGATCTGCGCCAGATCGTAAAAGCGGATCATTTTGTCTACCGGGAAACGCCCTTGCTGGAACAACGCCACCAGTCGAGGCAGGAAGACTGAAGGTGCCGCGTCGCCCATGATGCTGCCGCGCACCACTCGGCCCCGGATCAGTTGCATGACATCCAGAGACAGTTGGGTCCCGGGTGCGACCACGCCGGTCAGCACGGCCTCCCCACCCTCTTCCAGGACGTTGACAGCGCTGGTCATCACGCCAACATGACCGGCGCATTCGACGGCGTATTTCACGCCCTTGCCGGCGGTCAGCGCCATGATCTGTTGCACCGAGTCACCCTGACTCGCATCAATCAGGTGAGTCGCCCCCATCTCTTGGGCAACCGCCAGGCGTGACGCTTGCGTGTCTACCGCGATGATCGGGTTGCAACCGATAGCCCGCGCCGCCATGACCGCACTCAGGCCCACCGCACCCATGCCAAACACAGCGATGGCAGTACCAGGCGCCGGTTTCAGGGTATTCATCACCGCCCCGGCGCCGGTCATCACGCCGCAGGCAAAGGGCCCCAAAAACTCCAGTGGCGCGTCATCTGCAACCTTGACGAGGCTGCTGGCGGTTACCACCGCGTAGCTGGCGAACGAAGACTGGCCGAAAAAGTGGCTGTGCACCGGCCGCCCATTGTCATGCAATGACACCGAGCCATCAGCACGAGAGGCTTTCCAGTTGTAGTCAAAATGCTCATCGCAGTACGTCGGCAGGCCACTGGCGCAGTGGCCGCATTGACCACAGAAGCCCAGGGACAGGATGACCTTGTCACCCACCTGCACATGGCTGACATTCGGTCCGACGTGCTCGACGATACCGGCACCTTCATGACCGAGCACAACGGGCATCGCGACCGCGATCTGTTGGTCACGTACGGCGAGGTCGGTGTGGCAGATGCCGGTGGCGATGATTTTGACCCGGACTTCGCCGCTGCGTGGTGTGTCCAGTTGCAACTGGCGCAGGTCAAACAGTGGGCCTTTGCCTTCGGTAACGGCAGCCAGGATTCTCATGGCGTTTTTTCTCTGCAACGTCAGTGGCTTGACACTGGTTACCGGAGTAACCAGTCGTTGAAGCCAGACTAACGGGCAGATCCACCGGCAGCTTTACCTTACCTGCTGTTGTATTGACGCTTCTTGCGCAATGAGCGGCGTCTAGGGACGACGCAGCTCACTGGCGGACTGCCCGACAACCCGGCGAAACGCTCGAGAAAATTGACTGGCACCGGCAAACCCGGTGTCCAGGGCAATGTCCAGCAGGCTGCGGTCAGTGGTGGTAATCAAGTGCTTGGCCCGGTTGACCCGACACAGCAACAGGTACTGGTACGGTGACATCCCGAAGGTGCGTCGGAATACTCGGGAAAAATGGTAGGGGCTGAGGTTAACGATGTTCGACAAGTCGGCCAGGCGCACCTCATTGGCCAGGGACGCTTCAATGTATTCGGTCAAGCGCTGGCGTTGCACCAGACCCAACTCACCCGTGTTGCTCGGCGAGGTATCGGGCAACTGCTGCAGTGCTCGCACTTCCTGCATCAACAGCATGACCAACGTTTCCAGGTACAACGTATCGGTCTTGCCGTCACGTACCACCTGATCCAGGCGCTTGAGCAGCCCTCGCAGGAATCCGTCATGACAGCTGATCAGCGGCCTGAGATCCTTTTGGGCGCGATAGGTCGGACAGACCTCGGCCAATTGATCCTCATCAACCGACACCAGTACATAGCCAATCCTGGCGCGCGCCCCAGTCCAGCCTTCGAACAATGACCCGGCCGGAATAAAGTCAATGACCTGATCCAGAGCCCGGGCACCGGCTTGCCGCAAGCCGTCGATACTGACCTCGCCATCACTGACCGAACCTTGCCGATAAAGCACAAACTGGTGCTGTTGGCGGCGCATTTCAAACTGGTGAGGACGATGCGCCACCTGCACGCACTCGATAGCGCCCCAGGGCGGCAGCGCACGGTGGATCATTTGCGAAATCCCCGGCGGCGTGTACGTCAGGCCTTCGGGCTCGCTCTCCACCGCTTCGTCGAGAAACGCCTGAACATCGGCATGGGGTGAAGAGGACATCCAGCGCTCCCGGGTGGAATTCGGTAAGGTATTAATTAAATGGCCGCTACTTTAGTTTATCAGTCAGGCCAGTCATTACGCCATTTTCCCTGCCCGGACAGTATGCCGGGCATACCCCAGAGAACGCGAACCCCAATGATTGAAACTCGATATGCCAGCGCACTGCTCATCTCCAGCCTCCTCCTGAGCGGGTGCGCCTCCCTGCCAGCCTCCAACACTTCGGGCGAGCACCTGCCGCTGATCGTGGCACACCGGGGTGGCACGGCGGACTTTCCGGAGAACACGCTGCTGGCAATCAACAATGCCTTGCGCAATAACGTCGACATGCTCTGGCTCACCGTACAACTGAGCAGTGACGATGTCCCCGTGTTATATCGGCCGACTGACCTGAGCGCCAACACCCAGGGCTCAGGCGCGGTAGCCGGGAAAACCTGGGCCCAGTTGCAACAACTCAACGCGGGCTGGCAGTTCAAGCAAACAGCAGCCGATGGCCAGGTGACGTATCCCTACCGTACCCAAACCGTATCGCTACCCTCATTGCAACAGGCGCTGAACGTCATTCCTGCCACAACCCCCATTATCCTCGACATGAAAGCCCTGCCGGCCGCCCCACAGGCCAAGGCTGTCGCCCGGATACTGGCGCAAAACCACGCCTGGAGCCGAGTGCTGATCTACTCCACCGATGCCAGCTACCAGCAAGCGTTCTCTCAATACCCCCAGGCCCGGCTGTTCGAATCCCGGGACGGGACGCGTGACCGTTTGGCAAACGTCGCCCTGGCGCACAGCTGCAACCCGGCACCGCAAGCCGGTAGCTGGGTGGCGTTTGAATATCAGCGTAAGGTTGAACTGGTGGAAACCTTCACCCTGGGTGAAGCCCGTTCACCGGTGAATGCCAAACTGTGGACACCCCAGGCCATCAACTGCTTCCAATCCAAGGGCAAATTGAGCATTTTGGCGATCGGGATCAACAGCGAAGACGATTATCGGGCTGCCGCTTGCTTGAAGGTCGATGCGGTACTGGTTGACTCGCCGCGCACGATGCGGGATGTGAAGCAGCGGCTCGAACGGCCGCTGCGGTGTAACTGAGCGTCAGCTCTGCTTGTAACCGCGCACGTCATCCACCCCACGGTTGGCCAACTGGTCAGCCCGTTCGTTGCCGGGATGGCCGATGTGCCCGCGCACCCACTTCCAGGTGATGTTATGGCGATTGCACTGCTCGTCGAGCAACTGCCACAGATCGGCATTCTTCACCGGCTCCTTCGCCGCAGTCTTCCAGCCACGCTTCTTCCAGTTGACCATCCACTCATTGATACCTTTCATGACGTACTGCGAGTCGGTCACCAGCAACACGTCACAACGGCGCTTGAGCTCTTCGAGACCACGAATGGCGCCCATCAGCTCCATGCGGTTGTTGGTGGTATTGGCTTCGCCGCCCCACAACTCCTTCTCCACGCCCTTGCACACCAGCAAGGCGCCCCAGCCGCCCGGACCAGGATTGCCCTTGCAGGCGCCGTCGGTAAAGAGTTCTACGCTATCGGTCATTACGCTATCCATCAAAGCGGGTTGCCGGCAATCGACCGGCAGCTCCCGAGGTCGAACACTACGACCAAAATTCCAGAAAAATGATTTATGGCTCGCTGGAGCGACGGTTGACCTTGGCCAGGGGCATCGGCACCAGTTTACCCATGGGCTCACGCCGGACCTGGCTCACCGGCCGCAGCCCGACCACGATCTTGCGGGCCACCAGCAGGTAGAAACCGCCACCGGACAACTGCCATGCGCCGGCCCGGCGCTCCCAGCCAGCCAAACGGCCCTGCCACTTGGGCGAGGCAAGCGGCGGACGATAGCACCCGAAGCGGCGTTTCTCCAGCGCGAAACCCAGCAGGTTCAACCAGTCGCTGACCCGCGAGGGTGAGATGCAGCGGGCCTGGCTCAATGCGTCATGGGCAAAGACGTGCCGCAGGCCCCATGAACTCCAGGGGTTGATGCCGACGATCAATAAATGGCCGCCAGGACGCACGGCGCTGGCCGCCTCACGCAGCAACCCATGGGGTGACAGGCAGAAATCCAGGCCATGCTGCATCACCACCACATCGGCCGCGTGCTCGCTCAAGGGCCAGGCCTGTTCCTCGCACACAATCTCGACCCCGGGCAACGGCGCGCCCAGGCGTACATTGCGCTGCACCTGGCGCGCGGGCGGCGGTGTCTGGGCCGATGGGCCGTAATGCACCAGGTAGCCACCGAAGAAGCGCTCCAGCTCTTCTTCAAGCATCAACCGCTCTTGTTCCAGCAGAAATTGCCCGATCGGCCCGGACAGCCATTCACGGGCTGCGCTGATCAAGGCCAGCCATTCGGGATCGGCCTGGGCGAACGCTTTATCAGTCATTGCATTCTCCAACTCGCCAAGACGTTCTAAGATGCACCAATGTGTTCAGCTTGGCGAATAGAAGAATGATACAGATCAGTGCCCTGCCCGCCTTCACCGATAACTACATCTGGTTGTTACAAGACCATCGCAGCCATCGTTGCGCGGTGGTCGATCCCGGCGATGCCGCGCCCGTGCTGGCGTGGCTTGCACAGCACCCGGACTGGTCCCTCAGCGACATCCTGGTGACTCACCATCATCCTGACCACGTGGGCGGGGTCGAACAGCTCAAGCAAGTCTCAGGCGCCAAGGTCTATGGCCCGGCCAACGAAAAGATCCCGGCCCGTGACGTTGCGCTCAACGATAACGACCAGATCGAGGTGCTGGGCTGGGACTTCGACGTGCTCGCCGTACCGGGCCATACCCTCGGCCATATAGCCTTTTATCATCATGGCTTGCTGTTCTGCGGCGATACACTGTTCGCCGCCGGTTGCGGACGCTTGTTCGAAGGCACACCGGAGCAGATGTACAACTCCCTTGAGCGCCTGGCCGCCCTGCCGGCCGACACGCTGGTCTACTGCACCCACGAATACACACAAAGTAACCTGCGTTTTGCCCAGGCCGTGGAACCGGATAACACCGATATCGCCGAACGGGTGGCAAAAGTCAGCCAACTCCGGGCAGGCGGCAAGATGACTCTGCCCTCGACCCTAGCCCTGGAAAAACTGACCAACCCTTTTTTGCGCACCGCTGAAACATCCGTTAAACAAAAAGCGGACGAGCGGAATGGCCGCGATAACCGCTCTGGGAGCGAGGTGTTTGCTAGCTTGCGCGCTTGGAAAGATACGTTCTAAGCAGACAGGTTCTGATACAAAATTTCTGAGTGGTTGACCGGAACCGAAGCGCTTTCTAGAATCGCCCGACATTTTTGCCCGGAACTAACTTCCAGCCAATGTCGTCATCTATTCGTAAATCCAACCATTCAGACGCATTGACCCGCCTGGCTCAAGCCATTGCGGTGGCTGTATCCGCAACTCTGGCGGGCTGCCAAACCACCAATTACGCTGCACAATCCACCGTGCAACCCAAACCTGTCTTAACTGCCAAGATCAAGCAAAAACCCCTTTGGCTCTCAGAGAAGCCAAGCCCACAGGTGCCCCAGGATGTCTGGGAGCGCATGCGCCAGGGGTTCCAATTGCAGGACGGCGTCGGCGTCAACCCGCGTATCGAGCAACAACGCCTATGGTTCGCCAGCAACCCCTCTTTCCTGGAGAACGCCGGCGAACGCGGCAGTCTCTATATTCATTACATCGTCGAGCGCCTTGAAGAGCGCAACATGCCCCTGGAGCTGGCGCTGCTGCCAGTCATTGAAAGTGCCTACAACCCAATGGCCTATTCACGCAGCGATGCGGTTGGCCTGTGGCAGTTCATTCCCTCCACCGGGCGCTACTTCAACCTGCGCCAGACCCGCGCCTACGATGGCCGTCGCGATATCACCGCCTCCACCACTGCTGCCCTGGACTATCTGACACGTCTGCATGATATGTTCAACGGCGACTGGTTGCTGGCCCTGGCGGCCTATAACGCGGGTGAAGGCACGGTCAGCCGGGCCATCGAACGTAACGAAAAGCTCGGTCTGCCCACCGACTACTGGAACCTGCCACTGCCCCAGGAAACCAAGGACTACGTGCCCAAGTTCTTGGCGCTGTCCCAAGTGGTGCTGGCTCCCGAGGCCTACGGCGTCAACCTGAACCCGATTGCCAACGCGCCGTACTTCGAGATGGTTGAAGTCAAGCAAAGCATGGACCTGTCCCGGGTCGCTGCGCTGGCTGAGATCGACGAAGACGAACTGTTCCAGCTCAACCCGGCCTTCAAGCAACGCACTACCCTGGACGGCCCCCAGCATCTGCTGGTGCCCACCTCCAAGGCGCAATTGTTGGCCAGTAGCCTGTCCTCGATGAATCCCGAGGAGTTGTTGAGCCTGCGCCCGAAAAAGCCGGTGTTCGACGAGGTTGAGCACAAGGCCGTGGCCGGCCGCTCGCGCAGCTACAAGGTCAAGAGCGGTGACAACCTGACGCTGATTGCCAAGGCCAACAAGGTCGACGTGCATGACCTGCAGCGCTGGAACAAGCTCAATGGCCAGGCCTTGAAAGTCGGCCAGACCCTGGTGATGCAGGACACCCGCAAAGTCGTGGCCAAGGCTGGCGGCAAGAAGCCGGTGCAGTACAAGGTCAAGAAAGGTGACTCGCTGTACATGGTTGCCAAGCGCTTCAACGTCGAGATGCAACATCTCAAGCGTTGGAACCCACGCACTGGCCAGGCGCTGAAGCCGGGGCAGATGCTGGTGGTGTCCGGGCCGCGCTGATCCCTTGTGGGAGCGGGCTTGCTCGCTCCCACATTGATTTTTGTCATTTTCAACAGCCTTTTTCCAAGTGGAACAAGCTGTTACTGTACCGATCATAAAGCCCAAGCCGCCTGGATCGGATCTCTGACTTGAAGCGTCCCCTCCTTCTACTAATAAGTCTGGCCTTGAGCTTTAGTGCGAACGCGACCATTACCGAGAACCACGGTTATGCGCAGTTCGGTACGCTCAAGTACCCGGCCAAATTCACCCACTTCGATTGGGTAAACCCCGCAGCGCCCAAGGGCGGCACCTTGCGGGTCATGGCCTTTGGCACGTTTGACACCATCAATCCCTACACATTCAAGGGCTCAAGCCCGGTCTCCACCGCCAACTTCCTGCAATACGGAGTCAATGAGCTCAACGAGCCGTTGATGGTCGGCACCGGGCAGTACGCCCCTTCCGGCGACGAGCCCACGTCCAGTTATGGCCTGATAGCCCAATCGGTGGAATACAGCGAGGATCGCAGTTGGGTGGTGTTCAACCTGCGCCCGCAAGCGCGCTTCCATGACGGCAAGCCCATCACCGCCGACGATGTAGCGTTTTCCTATCGCACATTGCTGACCGAAGGCCATCCGCAATACCGCACCAATTTGCAGGAAGTGGCCCGGGTGGACGTACTCACCCCCCACCGCATCCGCTTCGTGTTCAAGCGCGCCGGCAACCCACTGTTGATCCTGCGCCTGGGCGAGTTGCCGGTGCTGCCCCAGCATTACTGGAAGAACCGCGACTTCAAGGCCACCACCTTCGAACCGCCACTGGGCAGCGGGCCGTATCGGATCAGCCAGGTCCAGCCAGGCCGGCAACTGGTGTTCGAACGGGTCAAGGATTATTGGGGCAAGGACCTGCCGGTCAATCGCGGGTTCTACAACTACGACAAGGTCGAGGTGGAGTTCTACCGCGACAGCGACGTGGCCTTCGAAGCGTTCAAGGCTGGCGAATTCGATATCTATATCGAGCACCAAGCCAAGAACTGGGCCAATGGCTACAACTTCCCGGCAGTCAACCGTGGCGAGGTGATCAAGGCGCAGATCGCCCACCAGATCCCGACCCAGAGCCAGGGCCTGTTCATGAACAGCCGCCGCGCCACGTTCAGCCAGGCCAAGGTGCGTGAAGCACTGGGGCTGATGTTCGATTTCGAGTGGACCAACCGCACCCTGTTCAGCGGCGCCTATAAACGCACCTTGAGCTACTACCCCAACAGCGAGTTCTCGGCCAGCGGCCTGCCGGTGGGCCATGAATGGCTGATGCTCTCGCCCTATCGCGATCAACTGCCGGCCAATCTGTTTACCCAGGCCTTCAGCCTGCCGCAGACCGATGGCCGAGGCATCCCCAGGGAGACCTTGCGCCGCGCCCTCGGCTTGTTGGCAGAAGGCGGCTGGAAACTTTCCGGTCAGCGCCTGCTCAATAGCGACGGGCAGCCGCTGCGTTTCGAGATCCTGCTGGTCAATCCGAACCTGGAGCGGATTCTGCAACCTTATGTCGAAAACCTGCGCAGCATCGGCATCGATGCGCGCTTACGCACTGTGGATCGTGCGCAGTACAAGCAGCGCCTCGACCAGTTCGACTTCGACATGATCCTGATGACCCTCAACCAGACTCTCAGCCCCGGCCTTGAACAGTGGCAGTACTTCCACTCCAGCCAGGCCGGGATCAAGGGCAGCAAGAATTACGCGGGCATCGCCAACCCGGTGGTCGACCACCTGCTGGAACAATTGCTCGCCGCGCAGACCCGCGACCAGCAAGTCGCCGCCGGCCGGGCCCTGGACCGGGTCCTGCTGTGGCAGCACTACAGTATTCCCAATTGGTATCTCAACTATCATCGCCTGGCGTACCGTAACCGGTTCGCCTTCGTCACCACGCCGCCCTATAGCCTGGGCCTGAGCGCGTGGTGGCTGAAAGCTTCGGAGAAACCCCAATGATGGCTTTGCGTACTGCGATTATCAGTGGCCTGTTGTTGTGCACCCAGGCTGTTGCTGCCCCTCAACATGCCTTGACCCTGTATGACGAGCCGCCCAAGTACCCGGCCAATTTCAAGCATGTCGACTACGTCAATCCCGACGCGCCCAAGGGCGGCACTTTTCGCGAGTCGGCCATGGGTAGCTTCGACAGCCTCAACCCGTTTATCAGCAAAGGCGTGCCCGCCGACAATATTGGCCTGGTCTTCGACACCCTGGCCCAGCAAGGCCTGGACGAGCCCATCACCGAGTACGGCCTGATCGCCGGCAAGATCGAAAAAGCCCCCGATAACAGCTGGGTACGCTTTTACCTGCGGCCCGAAGCGCGCTTCCACGATGGCCATCCGGTACACGCCGAAGACGTGGTGTTCACCTTTGAAACCCTGATCAAGCAAGGCAGCCCCATCTACCGCACCTACTACGCTGACGTCGCCGAAGTGGTGGCCGAAGACCCGCTGCGGGTGCTGTTCAAGTTCAAACACACCAGCAACCGTGAGCTGCCGCTGATCCTCGGCCAGTTGCCCGTACTGCCCAAGCATTGGTGGGCCGGGCGCGACTTTGCCAAAAGCAGCCTGGAGATTCCCCTGGGCAGCGGTCCGTACAAGGTGGCCGAGGTCAAGCCGGGGCGTTCGATCCGCTACGAGCGGGTCAAGGATTACTGGGCCAAGGACCTGCCGATCAACAAGGGCCTGTACAACTTCGATTACCGCATCAGCGATTACTATCGCGACAACACCGTGGCCCTGGAAGCCCTCAAGGCCGGGCAGTTCGACTACTGGCAGGAAACCACGGCCAAGAACTGGGCCAATGCCTACAACGTCCCGGCCGTCGCCGAGGGGCGGTTGATCAAGGAAGAACTGCCCAACGGCAATCCCACCGGGATGCAGGGTTTTGTGTTCAATATCCGCAAGCCGATGTTCCAGGATGTGCGGGTGCGCAAGGCCATCAGCCTGCTGCTGGACTTTGAATGGAGCAACAAGCAACTGTTCAACGGCGCCTACACCCGCACCCGTAGCTACTTCGAAAACTCGGACATGGCTGCCACCGGCCTGCCCGGCCCCGCCGAACTGGCGATTCTCGAACCGCTGCGCGGCCGAATCCCGCCGCAAGCGTTCACCGAAGCCTTCGCACCGCCCAAAACCGATGCCAGCGGCATGATCCGCACCCAGCAGCGCGAAGCCTACCAACTGTTGCAGGAAGCCGGCTGGCGCATCGTCGACGACAAGATGGTCGACACCAACGGCAAACCGGTGAGCATCGAATTCATGCTGTTCCAGACCGACTTCGAGCGCATCCTGCTGCCCTTCAAGCGCAACCTGGCAGACCTGGGTATCGAGTTGGTGATCCGCCGGGTCGACGTCTCGCAGTACGTCAATCGCGTACGCTCGCGGGATTTCGACATGATGGTCGGCAGTTTCCCGCAGTCCTCCTCACCGGGTAACGAACAGCGTGAATTCTGGCAAACGAGCAGTGCCGACAACCCCGGCAGCCGCAACTACATCGGCCTCAGGGATCCGGCCATCGACGAATTGGTGGAACAGTTGATCAACGCCGACTCACGCAACAGCCTGGTGGCCCACGCCAAGGCCCTGGACCGGGTACTGCAGTTTGGCTACTACGTGATCCCCAACTGGCATATCAAGACCTACCGCGTGGCCTACTGGAATCACCTTGGCCACCCCAAAGTCCCACCGCGCTATGACGTGGGCATCAATACCTGGTGGATCAAACCCCACACGCCGCCGGCAATGACGCCGCCCACAGACACCAGCGCCGACCCGGCGAGCGGAGGCGACTGACCATGCTGGCTTATATTTTTCGCAGGTTGCTGCTGATCATTCCGACGCTGTTCGGCATCTTGCTGATCAACTTTGTCATCATCCAGGCCGCGCCCGGCGGCCCGGTGGAGCAAATGATCGCCAAGCTCGAAGGCTTTGAAGGTGCCACCAGCCGCATCGCCGGTGGCGGCGCCGAAGTCTCGGTGGCCGGCTCCAGCTACCGTGGTGCCCAGGGCCTGGACCCGACGCTGATCAAGGAAATCGAGAAGATGTACGGCTTCGACAAGTCGGCGCCGGAACGCTTGTGGATCATGGTCAAGAACTACGCCCGGCTGGACTTTGGCGACAGCTTCTTTCGTGATGCCAAGGTCATCGACCTGATCAAGGAGAAGATGCCGGTGTCCATTTCCCTCGGGTTATGGAGCACCCTGATCATGTACCTGGTCTCGATCCCCCTGGGGATCGCCAAGGCCACCCGACATGGCAGCCACTTTGATGTGTGGACCAGTTCGGCGATCATCGTCGGCTATGCGATCCCGGCGTTCCTGTTTGCCATCCTGTTGATCGTGGTGTTTGCCGGCGGCAGTTATTTCGACTGGTTTCCCCTGCGCGGGCTGACATCCAACAACTTTGACGAACTGAGCTGGGGCGGCAAGATCCTCGACTACTTCTGGCACCTGGCACTGCCGGTCACGGCCCTGGTGATCGGTAACTTCGCCACCATGACGTTACTGACCAAGAACAGCTTTCTCGATGAAATCAACAAACAGTACGTGATCACCGCCAAGGCCAAGGGCCTGACCAATCACCGCGTGCTCTACGGCCACGTATTCCGCAATGCCATGTTGTTGGTCATCGCAGGCTTCCCTTCGGCGTTTATCGGGATCTTCTTTACCGGCTCGCTGCTGGTGGAAGTGATTTTCTCCCTCGACGGCCTGGGCCTGATGAGCTTTGAAGCCGCGATCAACCGCGATTACCCGGTGGTGTTCGGCACCCTGTTTATCTTCACCCTGCTGGGGTTGGTGGTGAAACTGATTGGTGATTTGACCTACACCCTGGTCGACCCACGCATCGACTTCGAAAGCCGGGAGCATTGAGATGAATCTATCCCCCCTCAATCGCCGCCGTTTCGAACGTTTCAAGGCCAACAAGCGCGGCTGGTGGTCGCTGTGGCTGTTCCTGATCCTGTTTGGCCTGAGCCTGGGCGCCGAGTTGATCGCCAATGACAAGCCGCTGGCGGTGCATTACGACGGCGACTGGTACTTCCCGGCACTCAAGCGTTACCCGGAAACCGCCTTCGGCGGTGAGTTCCCCCTGGAAGCCAACTACAAAAGCCCGTACATCCGCGAACTGCTCAAGGCCAAGGATGCCTGGACGCTCTGGGCGCCGATCCCCTACAGCTACCAGAGCATCAACTACGACCTGAAAGTCCCGGCACCGGCACCGCCTTCGGCCGATAACCTGCTGGGCACCGATGACCAGGGCCGCGATGTGCTGGCGCGGGTGATCTATGGCTTTCGGGTCTCGGTGCTGTTTGCCCTGACCCTCACCGTATTAAGCTCGATCATCGGTGTGGCGGCCGGCGCCTTGCAGGGCTTCTATGGCGGCTGGGTCGACCTGGCCGGCCAGCGCTTCCTGGAAATCTGGTCGGGCTTGCCGGTGCTGTACCTGCTGATCATCCTCGCCAGCTTCGTGCAGCCCAACTTCTGGTGGCTGCTGGGGATCATGCTGCTGTTTTCGTGGATGAGCCTGGTGGACGTGGTGCGCGCCGAATTCCTACGCGGGCGCAACCTGGAATATGTGCGTGCGGCGCGGGCGCTGGGCATGCAGAACGGTGCGATCATGTTCCGCCATATCCTGCCCAACGCCATGGTCTCGACCATGACCTTCATGCCCTTCATCTTGACCGGCGCCATCGGCACCCTGACCGCCCTGGACTTCCTCGGCTTCGGCCTGCCCGCCGGCTCGCCGTCCCTGGGCGAACTGGTGGCCCAGGGCAAATCCAACCTACAGGCGCCGTGGCTGGGCATCAGCGCGTTCGCGGTACTGGCGATCATGTTGAGTTTGCTGGTGTTTATCGGCGAGTCCGCTCGCGATGCCTTCGACCCGAGGAAATGAGATGAATCAGGACAATCTGATCGAAGTCCGCGACCTCAGTGTCGAGTTCGTCACCGGCCAGCAGCATCAGCGCGTGGTGGAAAACATCAGCTTCGATATTCGCCGTGGGGAAACCCTGGCCCTGGTCGGCGAAAGCGGCTCCGGCAAATCGGTGACTGCCCACTCGATCCTGCGCCTGCTGCCCTACCCCCTGGCGCGGCATCCGTCCGGCACGATCGGGTATGCCGGGCAAGATCTGCTGACCATGAAAGAAAAACCCTTGCGCCAGATCCGTGGCAACCGCATTGCGATGATCTTCCAGGAACCGATGACCTCGCTGAACCCGCTGCACTCCATCGAAAAGCAGATCAACGAAGTGCTGGGCCTGCACAAGGGCCTGACCGGCAAGGCCGCGACCCTGCGCACCCTGGAACTGCTGGAGCTGGTGGGCATTCCCGAGCCGCACAAACGTCTCAAGGCCCTGCCCCATGAACTGTCCGGCGGCCAGCGCCAGCGGGTGATGATCGCCATGGCCCTGGCCAACGAGCCGGAGCTGCTGATCGCCGATGAGCCGACCACGGCCCTGGACGTCACCGTGCAGTTGAAGATCCTCGAACTGCTCAAGGAACTGCAGGCGCGCCTGGGCATGGCGTTGCTGCTGATCAGTCATGACTTGAACCTGGTACGGCGCATTGCCCACCGTGTGTGTGTGATGCAGCGCGGTTGCATTGTCGAACAGGCCTCCTGCGAGGAACTGTTCCGCGCCCCCCAGCACCCCTATACCCAGGAACTGCTGGCCGCCGAGCCCAGCGGTGGACCGGCCACCAACGCCATCGGCCCACCGCTGCTGGAAGTCGACGACCTGAAGGTCTGGTTCCCGATCAAGAAAGGCTTTTTGCGCAGCACCGTCGATTACGTCAAGGCGGTGGACGGTATCCACTTCAGCCTGCCCCAGGGGCAGACCCTGGGCATCGTCGGCGAAAGTGGCTCCGGCAAATCCACCCTCGGCCTGGCGATCCTGCGCTTGATCGGCAGCAAGGGCGGGATCCGTTTTGAAGGCCAGCAACTGGACCAACTGACCCAACAACAGGTGCGGCCATTGCGCCGGGAAATGCAGGTGGTGTTCCAGGACCCATTTGGCAGCCTGAGCCCACGCATGTGCGTCAGCGAGATCGTTGGCGAAGGCTTGCGCATTCACAAGATCGGCACGGCAGCCGAGCAGGAAGAGGCGATTATCGCAGCGCTCAAGGAAGTCGGGCTGGATCCGCAGACCCGCCACCGCTACCCCCATGAGTTCTCCGGCGGCCAGCGCCAGCGCATTGCTATCGCCCGCGCGCTGGTGCTCAAGCCACGCTTGATCCTGCTGGATGAACCAACCTCGGCCCTGGACCGTACGGTACAGCGCCAGGTAGTGGAGCTGTTGCGTAACCTGCAGGCCAAGTACAACCTGACCTACTTGTTCATCAGCCATGACCTGGCGGTGGTCAAGGCACTGAGCCACCAATTGATGGTGGTCAAGCAGGGCCAGGTAGTGGAACAGGGCGATGCCAAAGCCATCTTCGCCGATCCGCAGCATGCCTATACCCGGCAGTTGCTGGAGGCCGCGTTCCTGGTGCCCACAAACATCCACCACCAATCCCTGTAGGAGCTGGCTTGCCAGCTCCTACATTCGATCTTCACCAGCCGGGTGATCGCCACCTTTCGCAAAAGCAAACCAATATCATTTGCGCTGCCCACAGGCCTTTGCTTTAATCGCGACCAATTCCTATTCACGTCATGGCATCAGCGCCGGATGGATATTGTGTCGACCTCCCCCACTTCGTTCAGTCAGCTCTACGGTAGCCACCATTCCTGGCTGCTCGGCCTGTTGCGCCGACGTCTGAGCAACCGCTGGGATGCCGCCGACCTGGCGCAGGACACCTTCATCCGCGTGCTGAAACGCCCGCCCAACCAGGCCGACCCGGTGCGCGAGCGTTCATACCTGGCGACCATCGCCCGCGGCCTGTGCATTGACCACTGGCGCCGTCGCCAACTGGAGCAGGCCTGGCTGCAAAGCCTCGCCGATCGCCCACAAGCGGTGCAGCCATCGCTGGAGCAGCGGGCGATCATCGTCGAAACCCTGTACGAGGTCGACGCCATGCTCGCGCGGCTGCCGCACAAGGTTCGCGAGACGTTTCTGCTGGCGCAACTGCATGGCATGACCTACAAGCAGATCGCCATGCAACTAGGGGTCTGTGAGCGCATGGTGAAAAAATACATGGCCCAGGCGCTGTTGCACTGCGCGGTGCTCGAAGCCGAACTCGACGGATTGCTGGTGGAATGAACCCCAGCGCAAAACTCAGCCATGCCAGCCTGCAACAGGCAGCCCAATGGTATGTGCGCCTCCAGGACCCGCAAGGCGGCAGCCAGGCGCAGCAACATTGGCAAACATGGCTCGGGCAGAGCCCCGAGCATCAGGCCGCCTGGCGGTACGTCGAACGCGTCAGCCAACGCTTTGCTCCCCTGAGCGATGAACCCGTCAGCGCCGGACGGGCCCTGCGCAGCACGCGCAGGCAAACCCTCAAGACGCTGATGGTGTTGGGTGCCGGTTCAGCCCTGGCCTGGGGCACCTGGCGCAGCACCGTCCTGCCCCGTGTGGTGGCCGGCTGGAGTGCCGACTACGCCACGGCCAGCGGTGAAATCCGCGATGCATTGCTCGACGACGGCACGCATATCTGGCTAAACGCCCTGAGCGCCATGGACGTGCGCTTCGACGCGCACCAGCGCCTGCTGCACCTGCGCTTTGGCGAAGTGCTGATCGATACCGCCAAGGACCTCAGCCGACCGTTCCTGGTCGATACCGAACACGGACGGATGCGTGCCCTCGGCACCCGCTTCAGTGTGCTGCAGGGTGATGGCAGCACCACACTCAACGTATTTGATGGACGGGTCGAAGTGCGCACCGCCCAAAGCCAGCAAGTACGCATTGTGGAGGCGGGACAACAAGCCGTGTTCAATCGCGCAGCCATCCACAACACCGCGCAAGCCTCCGCCAGCCGTGAAGCCTGGAGCCGCGGGGTGCTGCTGGCCGACAACCTACCCCTGGGCCAATTGATTGGCGAACTGAACCGCTACCGCCCAGGCCATTTGGGTTGTGACCCGGCGGTGGCCCACTTACCCGTAATGGGTTCATTCCCGCTCAAGGACAGCGAGCATGCGTTGCGGCTGCTGGAAGCGGCGCTACCCATCAAGGTAGACCGAGTCATGCCGTGGTGGATCAGCGTTGGCCCGAAAAATACTGCCCTGTAAATTTTTTTCATCCCGCCAGTTCCCCTTTTCAACGTTCGTTCGGTTAACCCAGCAGACGCTTTCATCTTTGCCGAATCCGTAGGGAACCTTCCATGCCGCAACCTGCTGCTTTCACTGTGCGCCCCCTGGCGCTGGCCATCACCGCTACCCTGCTCTGCATGAGCCCGCTCACTGTGCAGGCGGTCGAAACGCCCGCGGTCCAGGAAACCACCCGCAGCTACAGCATTGGCGCAGGATCGCTGGTCAGTGTGCTGAACCGTTTTGCCGAGCAGTCGGGCATTTTCATCGCCGGCCACAACAGCCTGGCAGCAGGCAAGACCAGCCCGGGCCTGAGCGGCAGCTACACCCCGGCCGCCGGCTTGCAGCGCCTGTTGCAAGGCAGCGGCTTGCAGGCCCAGCCCCAGGGCAACAATGGCTATGTGCTGGAGCTGGCCCCGCTCAATACCGGCGAACTGGAACTGGGTGCCACCACCATTTCCGGCGTGGCCCTGGGCGCCACTACCGAAGACAGCCACTCCTACACCACCGGCTCGATGGCCTCGGCCACGGGGCTGCCACTGTCGATCCGCGAGACGCCACAGTCGGTTACCGTGATCACCCGCCAGCAAATGGATGACCAGGGCTCCAACAGCATCGCCGACACCCTGCGTCGTGCCCCCGGCGTCAGTGTGCAGAACTACGACAGCGAGCGTTGGGAGTTCTCCAGCCGTGGCCTGCCGATCACCAATTTCCAGTACGACGGCGTCAACTCCACCTATGACGGCGTGTATGACTACGGCACCACCAGCACCGACATGGCGGTGTACGACCACCTGGAAATCATCAAGGGCTCATCGGGCCTGATGAGCGGTTCCGGCGACCCCTCGGCCACGGTCAACCTGATCCGCAAAAAGCCCACCAAGGAATTCAAAACCTCGGTTACCGGCACCGTGGGCTCCTGGGACAACTACCGCACCGAAGGTGATATCTCCGGGCCGCTGACCGAGTCGGGTAATGTGCGCGGGCGCTTTGTCGGCGTGTACCAGGACCGCTCGTCCTACCTCGATCACTACCAGCACACCAAGGACATTGCCTACGGCATCCTCGAAGCCGACCTCACCCCCGACACCCTGCTGACCTTCGGCATCGACCAGCAGGATACCCGCTCCCGTGGCGCCAGCTGGACCGGGTTCCCGATGTACTTCAGCAACGGCAATCGCACGAACTTCTCGCGCTCGTTCAACCCGGCCGCCGACTGGAGCCGCCGCGACTTCCAGAACCAGACGATCTTCGCCTCGGTCCAGCAAAAGCTGGCCAACGACTGGTCGCTGAAAGTCAGCCTGGACCGCAAGCGCAGCCAGCACGACACCCTGCTCGCCTCCGCCAGCGGCGGCAACCCGGACCAGGCAACCGGCGAAGGCATGTACATGTTCATGGGCAAGTACAAGGGCGATCAGGTACAGAACACCCTCGACGTCAACCTCAACGGCCCGTTCAGCCTGTTTGGCCGCGAGCATGAGTTGATCATGGGCTTTATGGCGACCCGCTCGAAACAGGACGTGCCGGTCTACGGTTCGATCTACCCACCAGTGGGTGGCAGCATCTATGACTGGCGTGGCGAGTACCCCAAGCCGGATATCCCACGCAGCGGCCAGAACGATATTGTGCAACGCCAGACCGGCGCCTACCTGGCGACCCGCCTGAAACCTACCGATGACCTGTCGGTGATCCTCGGCACCCGCGTGAGCAATTTCAGCAATAACGACACCACTGATTTCTACGATCCGACCGCCACCGACGCGCGCACCAGTTACAAACAGACCGGCGTGGTGACGCCCTATGCCGGAGTGGTCTACGACCTCAACGATATCTGGTCGGTGTACAGCAGCTACACCAAGATCTACCGGCCGCAGAACACCAAGGACGCCGACCGCAAGTTGCTTGACGCGATTGAAGGCGACACTTACGAAGCCGGGCTCAAGGCCGCCTTTTTCGACGGCCGCCTGAATGCCAGCTTTGCCGCCTTCCGTATTGAACAGGACAATGTCGCGCAATACGTCTCGGGCTTTGAAAGCGACTCGATCTACCGCCCGATTGCCGGTGCCACGACCAAGGGCTTTGAAGTGGAACTGGCCGGCGAAGTACTCGACGGCTGGAATGTCTCGGCCGGCTATACCTACCAGCACACCCGCGATGCCAATGACGACTATGTCTACAGTTCAGTCCTGCAAACCACCACGCCACAGCAGGTGGTGCGCCTGTTCAACTCCTACCGCCTGCCCGGTGCGCTGGACAAGGTGACGATCGGTGCCGGGGTCAACTGGCAGAGCGAGTTCTTCGGCAATGTGTTCCAGCCCAACCCGAATGACACGGTCAACTTCGGCCAATACTCACGCATCACCCAGGACAGCTACTACCTGGTGGACCTGATGGCGCGCTATCGCTTCAACGAACACTTGAGCACCACGTTGAACGTGAAGAACGCCTTCGACAAAAAGTACTACACGGGCCTGGGCAACTTCGGCACCGGCTTCTACGGCGAGCCGCGCAGCCTGCAACTGGCCACGCGCTGGGACTTCTAACTCCAGGGGCGTACTTGGATACACCACATAAGGTCGACGGCGTATTTATGTGCAATCATCGGGGCCCTACAAGGTCCCCGGAGATTGCATCATGTCGCTGCCCGACCTGGCCGCCCCCCGCTTCTGGCGTGATGCCAGCTTGCCGTTTATCGAGGCGCGCACCATCGATGATGGGCGCAAGGTCTGCTACACCCGGCATGCTCACGATCATTTCTCGATTGGCGCGATCACTGCCGGGCAAAGCCTGTATATCCATGGTGCAGACACGTTCCACATCCACACCGGCACCGTGGTGCTGATGAACCCCGGCGATGTGCACGCCTGCAACCCCATCAACGACCAGCCCTGGTCGTATCACATGCTCTACATCGAAACGGCATGGCTGACCGACCTGCAACACCAACTGGGGTTTGCCCACGAGCTGGACTTTCGCCGCTTCACCACCACCCATACCGATGACCCGTTGCTGTTTGCCGGGCTGCTCGAACTGTATTGCGTGCTGACCGACGAACACGCCGAGCACCTGCACAAACACAGCGCCGTGGTGAGTTTTTTCAGTGAGGTGCAATTGCGCCTGAACCCTGCGGCCACAGTCGAACGGGAGGTCAATCACAAGCTGGAGCGCGCCGCCGAGTACATCCGCGCGCATTGCACCGAGGCACTGAAACTGGAAGATATCTGCCAGGCCGTGCAATTGTCGCCGTCGTACCTGATCCGTGCGTTCAAGCAGTATTACCGGATGACGCCCCATGCATTCCTGGTCAACCAGCGGATCCAGTTCGCCCGCAACCAACTGCGCAGCGGCCAGTTGATTGCCGATGTGGCACTGGCCGCAGGTTTTGCCGACCAGGCGCATTTCCAGCGCACCTTCAAGCAACACCTGGCAGCCACGCCGGGGCAATATCGCGGCTGAATCAGGCCAGCAACAGGTACGCCACGCTGATCACCAGCAGCAGCGCCATCGCCCGGTTGAACAGGCGCATGCCCCGGGCATTGCTCAGGTAACGACGAAAGAACGTACCCACATACGACCAGCACGCCACCGACAGGTAGCAAATCACCAGGTACACCGCTGCCAGTTGCCAGACGCGTACGGCGTCGCCGTCAGCCGCAAACAGCCCCATACCGGCCACACACGCCAGCCAGGCCTTGGGGTTGAGCCATTGCATGATCGCGCCATAGAGCATGGATGGCGCAACAGCCGCGTCTTGCGCATCCAACCGGCCGTCATCCATCGTCAGTTTGTAGGCCATGTACAACAGGAATACGACCCCGCCCCACTGGATGCCCTGGGTCAATATCGGCCAGCGCACCAGCACCTCATGCAGCCCCAGGCCGATCAGCACCAGCAGCAAGGTAAACCCCAGCGCCGCGCCAGCCACGTGTTTCTGGCTGGCGGCAAAGCCGAAACGCGCCCCGGAACCAAGGGCAACCACATTGACCGGGCCGGGTGTGATGGAGGTCGCCAGGGCGAAGGCAGCCATGGACATGATCAAACTCATTGCACTTCCCTTTTTGTAATGACAGGTGGACGAGGCCTGTACGCTACGTTCCTGCAGGCAGTGCGTATTGAAGAAAATGCCCCTTGCCGCGCCGGCACCTACAAAACCGTCATGGCTACCTTGAGCAACCGCAGTTCCAGGTATTGCAGGAGCATGATGGTCTTGCCATCGACAATCTCACCGCGCGTGACCATGGCGATGGCCTCGTCGAAGCCCAGTTCCAGTACCTGGATATCTTCACCTTCATCCTCCAGGCCACCGCCCTCGCCCACGCGGTCGCCGGGCTGATACTCACCGATAAAGAAATGAATGCGCTCGGTCACCGAACCCGGGCTCATGAATGCCGAGTAGACTTTTTCGACATGGCCGATGCGGTAGCCGGTCTCTTCCTCGGCTTCCAGGCGGATACGCTCCTCGGGGCTGGCGTTGTCCAGCAGCCCGGCAGCGGTTTCGATCAGGTAGCCGTCATGGCCATTGACGAAGGTCGGCATGCGGAACTGGCGAATCAGCAAGACCGTGCGCTGCAAGGTGTTGTACAACAGGATGGTCGCACCGTTGCCGCGGTCATACACCTCACGGGTCTGGGCTTGCCAGCTACCGTCCCGGCGGCGCAGGTCGAAGCTGTATTTTTTCAGCAGGTACCAGTTGTCCGAGAGCAGCTCTTCAGAGGTGATGCGTACAGGGCTGTTGTCCATGGAAGATCCTTTTGATCGCAAGGGGCGCAGCATGTCGGTGACGTCCTGCCAGCGTCAAGCTGTCCATGGGCCAGCATTGCTGCACGTTATCCAGCTACAATTGCGCCCTTTCTGCACCTGATGACCGCACAAGCGTGTGTCTGACGGGGTTACTCGACAGTGCATCTTGCGGGGTCAAGGACATGATGCTGCACATACCGACGCTATTGATGGTCGCGGTATTCGTTTTTTGCCTGATGGGACTGCTCACCGTCCACGCCTGGCGCCGTGTGCGTGAGCCAACCCTGGGCTATCTGGGGGTGATGCTGTTGCTCGCCTCCCTGGGCACCGCGTTGATTGTGGTACGCGGTATAGGCATGGATTTTGTCGCACTGATCCTCGGCAACGTGGTGCTGCTGTTGAGCGCCGCGATGAACTGGACCGCCATGCGCGTATTTGTCCAGGGCAAGCCGTACTTGCCGGGCATTCTCGCAGGCCCGGCCCTGTGGCTGTTGATGTGCCTGATCCCGCAGTTTTATGGCTCGATGTCCAGCCGCGTGTCCCTGTACTCGCTCCTGGCAGCGGGTTATGGGGTGTTGTCGGCGCTGGAGCTGTGGCGCCATCGCCAGCACCTGGAAGTGGCCTATCTGCCAGCCATGGGCCTGATGGTATTTCATACGACATTTTACTGTGTGCGCGCAGTGATCGATCCCGGCATGCCGATCAAGAATGAAAATGCACTGATGGGCGAAAGCGTGCCGTTTTTCTCGTTCATGCTGTTCGAGTCCATGCTGTATGCCATTGGTATCGCCTACGTCACCCTGGCGATGGTCAAGGAGCGGGCCGAACTCAAGTTCAAGGCCGCGGCCTTCAGCGATGTATTGACGGGCATCGGCAATCGCCGGGCGTTCATGCTCCATGGCGAACAATTGTTGGCCGACAGCAGGCAGCGCGGGCAAACCACCGCTCTGCTGTTGTGTGACCTTGATTACTTCAAGCGCCTCAACGACAGCTTCGGCCATCCCATGGGCGACCAGGCCCTGATTGCCTTCAGCCAACTGACGGCGACGCTGTTGCGCAAGCACGATCTGTTTGCACGCATCGGCGGCGAAGAGTTTGCCTGCCTGCTGCAGGGCACCGATGAGCAAGGCGCCATCCAGGTCGCCGAGCGCATTCGCCAAGGGTTTGCCAGCCTCGATTTGCTGGCGCCGGGGTTCTTGAGCGTGAGCATTGGCATCGTCACGACCACACCGACCTGCCACGACCTGTCGCGCCTGCTGTCCCAGGCTGACCAGGCGCTGTATCGCGCCAAGGACCAGGGACGCAACCGCGTGCAGACGGCGATTTGCGCAGCGCTGTAACACTTTGCAAGCAATCACCGATCACGGCGGTCTTAATATTCCCTTCATGGGCAAGGCATCTGCTAAAAAACCTGCTTCGCTCCTGCCCTGGAACCTCCATGTCCGAACGTTTTTTCACACGCCTGCGCCTGCATTGGTTTGCGTTACTGTGCATGGCCGTACTGGTCCTGGGTCTGCCCGTGGGCTGCGGTGTCCTGCAACACAAGGAGCGCGAACTGGTGTTTCGCATCGAGCCCGGTACCGCCAGTTGGTATCGCGGCCTGCCCAAGGATGTGCAGGAGTTCGAACTCAAGCCCGCCAGTTTCAAGTCCGGGCAGAGCCTCCATGGCTGGTGGTGGCCCGCCGCGAAAAAAGATGCACCGGCGATTCTTTACCTGCACGGCGTACGCTGGAACCTCACCGGCCAGCTGTTTCGCATCGAACAACTGCATGCCCAGGGCTACTCGGTACTGGCTATCGACTATCGCGGCTTCGGCCAGAGCCGGGGCGACTTGCCGTCCGAAACCAGTGTCTATGAAGACGCGCGCGTTGCCTGGGAGCGCTTCCAGATCCTGCAACCGGTCCCGGCCAAACGCCTGATCTACGGGCACTCCCTGGGCGGCGCAGTGGCCATCGACCTGGCAGCAGAATTGGGCCAGCGGGCGGCGGCCAAACAGTTGCCACCCCCCGTGCGTGGGCTGGTAATCGAGTCCACCTTCACCTCCCTGGCCGATGTTGCCACGGCAATGGCCAACACCTCATTGCCGGTGCGTTGGGTGTTGTCGCAGAAGTTTGACTCCATCGACAAGATCGCCGACATCCACATGCCGTTGCTGGTGGTGCACGGCCTCGACGACCGTTATGTGCCACCGCGTTTCAGCCAGCAATTGTTTGACGCCGCCCAAGAGCCCAAGCACTTGCTGTTGGTGCCTGGGGCCAGCCACAACAACAGCCTGAGCCTGGGCGGTCGCAACTATCGCCAGGCACTGGAGGGATTGCTGTAGAACGCCGGATCCGGCACCGACTTCAACGCCGCGTGTCAAGCGCACGCCGCACGCCAAAAGGCTTGCAGACGATCTTGATCAAATATTGACCGCGGGTTGAATCGCCATACCTGCCGGGCTCACGCAAGGTTATCCACAGAGATACCCACGGTTTTCGTGGACAACTCTTTTTGCATTTAAACGATTTTTTTACATTGAAGGTTCATCGGTTGGCGCCGACCTTTTCCTCGGCAATCGCCTCGGGCAGCTTATCCGTGGCAATCGGCAATTCAATGCCCCAATCGCCATGCAGGTACCAATCCTCACCGATCATTTCGGCCGGGTGCATGGTGCGGCCGGCACCGTTGCCGCAGGCCAGTGCCGTGCTCGCGCAGTAACGGTCACAGCCCCAGCAGATACGCTCGGGGTGTTTGGGGTTGAGCGGGAACGGCTTGGCCATGAGCAGGCTCCACAGCGGTGGGCAGTGATTTGATCCTACGGCCGCTGTCCGCCCACAGCCTTGACCAACGTCAAGATTGGTTATGTCTATATCCCTGGAAACTTGACAGGAATCATTATTATTTACAGCGAAGCTTTCTAGACTCGGGTTCTCATTTCCCCTGTCAGGAAGCACCCATGCGTATCCCCTTCATGCTGTCACTGGCCCTGCTGTTATCGACTGGCGCCGCCGTCGCCAAGGAATATCCCATCGGCGAGCCACAAATGTGTCCCGGCCTGGAAGTGGGTGCGGTCTATCTGCAACCGATCGAGATGGCGCCGCCCGGCATGATGCGCGCCACTGCCGATTCGGATGTGCATCTGGAGGCGGATATCCGCGCTACAGCCGACAACCAGCAGGGCTTTCAGGAAGGCAGTTTCGTGCCCTACCTCAACGTATCGTTCCGCTTGCAAAAGCAAGGCGGTGCCAGCCCGATCATCGGTGAGTTCCATGCCATGGTGGCCAACGACGGCCCGCACTACGGCGACAACGTCAAGCTGCTGGGCCCCGGCAAATACCAACTGACTTTTACCGTGATGCCACCCAGCGGTCACGGCTCACTGGGCCGGCATACCGACAAGGAAACCGGAGTCGCACCCTGGTTCGAACGCTGTGAAGTGCACTACGAATTCGTCTATGCAGGGATTGGCAAGAAAGGCGGCTACTGAATGCACCGCCCCCTAGCCCTCTGTGCCCTGCTGGTGTGTGGCGCGGCCCTGGCAGCGCCCTTGCCCACCTATGAACTGACCCTGCAGGACGGCCACTTCAACCCGGCGCAACTCAAGGTGCCGGCCGGCCAGCGCTTCAAGATCGTGCTGAAAAATATCGGCCAGGGCCCGGCCGAATTCGAGAGCACGCCACTGCGCGTGGAAAAAGTGTTGTCGCCTGGGGTGACCACCTTTGTCGTGATCCACCCGCTCAAGCCGGGTGCCTATCCGTTTTTCGACGAATTCAACTCACAGTTGCCCGAGGGCAGCATCCTCGCCGAATAACGGCCCGGGAGCATTTGATGAATCAATCGATGTTTATCGTCTGGCGCGAAAGCGTCGAGGCGTTGCTGGTGATCGGCATCCTCCAGGCCTGGATCAGCCAGCAGTCCGAGGGCTCGCGCCTGGGTCGCTTCCTATGGGCCGGCGTGGTTCTGGGCCTGCTGTGCTCTGCCGCGTTGGCCGGTTTGATGCTGTGGGCCGGCGAGGCCATGAGCGGCCCCGCCGGGGAATGGTTCCAGGCCGGCATGACCCTGGTGGCAAGCCTGCTGATGGTGCAGATGGTGTTCTGGATGCACCGCCACGGGCCGGGCCTGCGCCAAACCCTGCTGCGCGACGCCGACCAGCGTGCGGCACGCCAGGGCGGATTGGGCCTGCTGTTGCTGGCGCTGTTGGCGGTCAGCCGCGAAGGCAGCGAGACCGTGGTCTTTCTGTACGGCGCCGGTGCCCATCTGCACGGCCCGGCGCTGGGCCTGTTCGCCATTGGCGGCGCGCTGGGCCTGGTGTTGGCCGGCCTGACCGTGATGCTGCTGCGCAGCACGCGACGGTTGATTTCCTGGTCACGTTTTTTCGCCCTCAGTGAGGTGCTGTTACTGCTGTTGGCCGCCGCCTTGCTGGTCGCCGCCATGGAACGCATCGGCGGGCAACTGTTGGCCATGGACATGCCCGACTGGGTCTACACCCTGGTGGGCGAAGCCTGGTGGGACAGCAGCGCCCTGCTCAGTGACAGCCACGGCCTGGGCGCAGTACTCGCGGGCTTCGCCGGGTACCGCGCGACGCCCAGCACGGTGACCCTGCTGGTACTGGCCGGCTATTGGCTGCTGGTGGGCCGAGGGCTGTATCGCGTCCAGCGAGCGTCGCTGTGAACAGCCCCTGGCTGCAACGCCTGGGGGATGGCATGCGCCGCCATGCGCGGCTGATTCGTGGCGTGCAATGGGCCGTGGTGTTGTTCTACGCAGGATTACTGGTAGTGCCCGCCTGGCTGCCGCTGCCCGACAGCCAGGCGCGCCTGCTGGACAACCTGACGCTGCTGGCACAGTTCCTGTTCTGGGGCCTGTGGTGGCCGTTCGTGGTGCTGTCGATCGTGTTATTCGGCCGCGTGTGGTGCGGCGTGCTCTGCCCCGAAGGCTCCTTGAGCGAATGGGCCAGCCGGCATGGTCGCGGGCTGGGTATTCCGAACTGGATCCGCTGGAGCGGCTGGCCCACCGTGGGCTTCTGCCTGACCACCCTCTACGGCCAGTTGATCAGTGTGTACGACTACGCCCAGGCCGCCCTGCTGATCCTCGGCGGCTCGACCGTCGCCGCAGTGCTGGTAGGGCTGCTGTTTGTGCGCGGCAAACGGGTCTGGTGCCGTTACCTGTGCCCGGTCAGCGGCGTCTTCGCCCTGCTCGCACGCCTGGCGCCGGTGCATTTCCAGGTCAACGAACAACGCTGGAAAGCCAACGATGGCCCGCGCCTGCCGTTGCCCAACTGCGCGCCACTGCTGGACATTCGCCGCCTGCAAGGCGCCAGCGATTGCCACGCCTGCGGACGCTGCAGTGGGCAACGCGGCGCGGTGCAATTGATTGCCCGTTCATGCAATAGCGAAATCCTCCAGGCCCCGCGCAAGCCCGCTTTGGTGTGGGATGCACGCTTGTTGCTGTTTGGTGTGATCGGCCTGGCGATGGGCGCCTTCCAGTGGACCGTCAGCCCGTGGTTTATCACGTTCAAACAGTATCTCGCGCAGTGGCTGGTGGAATACGATTGGCTGTGGCCGTTGCAGGACAGCGCGCCCTGGTGGCTGTTGACCCACTATCCCCAGGCCAACGACAGCTTCAGTTGGCTGGATGGTTTTTGCATCGTTGCGTATCTGGGCGCCAGCAGCCTGCTGCTCGGCGGAACCTTGATGGGGCTGGTGCGCCTGGCAGCCAGGTTGAGCGGTGAGCGTGCACGCTATTGGGCCCTGGCCTTGACCTTTACGCCCCTTGGCGGTGCAGGACTGTTCCTGGGGTTGTCGGCAACCACGGTGAAGTTGTTGCGCTATGAGGGATTGTTGCTGGAATGGGTACAACCGGCGCGCGGCATATTGCTGGTCGGGGCTGTTGGCTGGTGTTTGTGGCTGGCGTGGAAACAGCTGGCCGACACACCACTGGCCCAACGTTGCGCTGCCTGGACTTGCCTGCTGCTGGGTAATGGATGGGTGGGATATGGCTGGTGGCTACAATTCTGGGGCTGGAACCTGTAGGAGCCGGCAAGCCGGCGCCTACAGGTATTGAGGTTAGACGCGGAACCTGGCAACCGTCAGGTGCAACTCCCCAGCCATCTGCGCCAGTTCATGCCCCGCCGTATCGGTATGCCGGGCCCCCAGCAACACCTGCTCCGACAGATTGCGAATCCCCACCAGGTTGCGATCCACCTCCCGCGCCACCAATGCCTGCTCTTCGGTGGCGCTGGCAATCATCAGGTTGCGCTCGTTGATCTGCGAGATCGACTGGGTAATCGCTTCCAGTGCCTCGCCCGAACGCTGCGCCACGCTCAAGGTGGTGCGCACCAGGTCGCTGCTGTCCTGCATCGCAGTCACAGCCTGCTCGGTGTCCAGGCGGATATTGCCAATCATCTGCTCGATCTCCTGGGTCGAGGCCTGAGTACGATGGGCCAGGGCCCGCACTTCATCAGCCACCACCGCAAACCCACGGCCGGCATCCCCGGCCCGGGCCGCTTCGATGGCAGCGTTGAGCGCCAGCAGGTTGGTCTGGTCGGCGATGCTGCGGATCACTTCCAGCACGCCGCTGATGTCCTGCACGCGCCCGGCCAGTTGTTGGATCCGTACCGAAGTGCCACTGACGCCGTCTGCCAGGGTGTTGATCGAGGCGACTGTTTCCTGCACCTGATCACGCCCCAATTGGGCCGTCTGTGCAGACAAACGTGAAGCTTCACTGGTGCTCACCGCATTACGCGCCACCTCATCCACGGCCGCCGTCATCTCGTTGACGGCCGTGGCGGCCTGCTCGATTTCCATGCCTTGCAACTGCAGGCTGCTGCTGGTCTGGCTACTGACGGCACTCAACTCCTCGGAAGAACTGGCCACCCGGTCCACCGACGTGGCGATCTGGCGCACCATTTCGTTAAGGTTGTGCTGCATTTGCTGCATGTTCTGCATCACGCTGCCGTCGGCGCTGCCCGCAGTTGGCACCACGGTGGTCAGGTCGCCCTGGGCAATCTGGCTCAACACCCGCGCGGCCTCATCGGGCTCACCGCCCAGGGGCCGGGTGACGCTGCGGGTGACAATGACCGCAGCCGTTACCACCAGGGCCACGCACAGCAGGAACAACCCGAGCATATTGCGCCGCGCTTCGCGATACAGGGTTTGCGCCGCGTGCTCGCGCTCGGCAAAAATCTGCCCCTGCAAGGCCATCATCGCCTCCAGGCTCTTGAACACCGCCTGCTCGGCCGGTTGCACGTTCTGCTTGAGCTGTGCCACGCCTTGCGCATGGGCGCCCTGGCGGATCAGCGCCTGCACCTGGGTGAAGGCGCTGACATAGGCTTCGCGGTGCTTCTTCAGGTCGGCAAAGGCCGCCTGGCCGGTGGCCGTATCGAACAATGGCTCCAACTGAGTAAAGGCGTCGGTGATGCGTTGGCGGGTGGTGCTGATGGCCTGCTGGGTCGCCTGGTTGTCCTGGTCGATCAGCAAGTCACGGGTGTTGCGGCCGTTGTCGCGCACACCTGTGGCAATCACCATGATCGGGGCAATTTTCGGCCAGTCCTGCTGCACGATCAGCTCCGACTGTTCCTTGAGGGTGCCCAGGTCGTGCAAGGCGTAGAACGCCATGCCGGCCAGGGCCAAAGGTGCGATAGCAAAGCCGATCGCGATACGGCGGGCAGTGGTTAATCGAGTCATGTCATAAGCTCCCTGATGAATACCTGCCCACAAGGGGCAACATCTTTGATAATCCGGTGGGAGTTCAATCGCCACGCTTGAAAGGGCTCCGCGAAGGGATCAACCCCGTAAAACAAATGCCGGGAACAGTGCCCGCATTTTCTCCCATAGTTCAGGCAGCAAGGCCTGTGCCGAAACACTCGGCAGTTGCTCATCGAGCATGCGTGCCGTGCGTACCAACTGCACGGCGAAGCGCTTGACACCTCGTTCGTGCAAACGCTGGGCCAGCAGCAACAGGCGTTGCGGGTCGATCAGGTGCCAATGCACGGTGGTGCGGCACTCGTAGTCCACGCCGCTGTGCAGCAGCAGGTCGAGGCTGCGCCAATTGGCGGTGCCGCTGCCCTTGACCTGGGTGATCAATTGGCAATCTTCGGCCAGGGCCTTGACGTCGAAACCAACCCAGTCGGCATGCTCCAGGGCATGGGCGAACGCTGCAGGCTTGATACCGGCGCTGTGCAGGCCGATGCGAAAACCCATCTGGCGCACTTCATCCATAGCGCCAGACAAGCCTTCCTGCAAAGTGGGTTCGCCACCGCTGAACACCACGGCGTCCAGCAGGTCCTGGCGCCGTTGCAGAAACAGCAAAACCCGGCGCCAATCCACCTCATCGCTGCCGCGTGGGGGAATCAGGTCCGGGTTATGGCAGTACCGACAACGCCAGGCACAGCCCTGGCAAAACAGCACGCAGGCGAGCATGCCGGGGTAGTCGAGGGTGGTCAGGGGCACCAGGCCCCCGACCCGTAGCGCTCGACTCATTGGCGCCCGGCCGCAGCGGCACTTTCGGTAAAGTGCGCGCGCTCACGGTGCTCCGATTGTTTGCCGGGGTTAAAGGCCGAAACCGGTCGGTGGTAACCCATGACACGGGTCCAGACTTCACAGCGTTGACGTTGTGGCTGGGAGGTTTGCATGGTGAATCTCCTTGGGGTTTGAAAACGGTTGGCTCCTAGGTAGGAGCGAACTTGTTCGCGAAGAACCAGAGGGCGCCGCGCTAAATCTGGATGCCCGCGTTATCGTTGATGTTTTTCGCGAGCAAGCTCGCTCCTACAGGGTGGCGTTAAGGGCCAGGATCTCGTCGCACTTGGGACAGAATTCATGTTCGCCCGCCAGGTAGCCGTGCACCGGGCAGATGGAGAACGTCGGTGTCACCGTCAGGTACGGCAGGCGGAAGCGTCCCAGGGCCTTGCGCACCAATTGCTTGCAGGCCTGGGCCGAGGAAATCTGCTCGGCCATATACAAATGCAGCACCGTGCCGCCGGTGTATTTGCATTGCAGTTCGTCTTGCAGCTCCAGGGCTTCGAATGGGTCTTCGGTGAAGCCCACCGGCAGTTGCGAGGAGTTGGTGTAATACGGCGCGTCAAGGCTGCCGGCCTGGAGGATCGTGGGGAAACGCTTGAGGTCTTCCTTGGCGAACCGGTAGGTGGTGCCTTCAGCCGGCGTGGCTTCCAGGTTGTACAAATGCCCGGTTTCTTCCTGGAACCGCAGCAACGTAGCGCGCACATGATCCAGCACCTGCAACGCAAACTCGCGCCCACGGGCGGTATGGGTACCCTCCTCGTCGGCGGTGAAATTGCGCAGCATCTCGTGCATGCCGTTCAGGCCGATGGTGGAGAAATGATTGCGCAAGGTGCCCAGGTAGCGCTTGGTGTAGGGGTACAAACCGGCATCCATATGGTGCTGGATGACTTTGCGCTTGACCTCCAGGCTTTCCATCGCCAACTCCATCAGGTGGTCCAGGCGTTGCAACAGGCCACTGGTATCGCCCTTGAACAGATACCCCAGGCGCGCGCAGTTGATGGTCACCACGCCCAATGAGCCGGTCTGCTCTGCCGAACCGAACAACCCGCCGCCACGCTTGAGCAATTCGCGCACGTCCAACTGCAAGCGGCAGCACATCGAGCGCACCTGATTGGGCTGCATATCGGAGTTGAGGAAGTTCTGGAAGTACGGCAGGCCGTAGCGCGCGGTCATCTCGAACAGGCGGTCGGCGTTTTCGCTGTCCCACGGGAAGTCATGGGTAATGTTGTAGGTGGGGATCGGGAAGGTAAACACCCGCCCCTTGGCGTCACCCGCCTGCATCACTTCGATATAGGCACGGTTGATCAGCTCCATTTCTGCTTGCAGGTCGCCGTAGGCAAACGGCATCTCTTCGCCGCCGATAATCGGGATCTGCTCGCGCAGGTCTTCGGGGCAAACCCAGTCGAACGTCAGGTTGGTAAACGGCGTTTGCGTGCCCCAGCGCGATGGCACGTTGAGGTTGTAGATGAACTCCTGCACCGCCTGGCGAATCTCGGGAAACGACAGTTGGTCCTTGCGCACAAAGGGCGCCAGGTAGGTGTCGAACGAACTGAAAGCCTGGGCACCGGCCCACTCGTTCTGCAGGGTGCCAAGGAAATTGACCATCTGCCCCAGGGCACTGCCCAGGTGCTTGGGCGGCCCGGCTTCGACGCGGCCGGGAACGCCATTGAGCCCTTCGTGCAGCAACGTGCGCAGGGACCAGCCGGCGCAATAGCCCGCGAGCATGTCCAGGTCATGGATATGCAAATCCGCCTCGCGGTGGGCCTGGCCGATCTCCTGGCTGTAGACCTCGTCCAGCCAGTAATTGGCGGTGACCTTGCCCGACACGTTGAGTACCAGCCCGCCCAGGGAATAACCCTGGTTGGCATTGGCCTGCACGCGCCAGTCTTCACGGTCGAGGTACTCGTTCATCGAGGTGGCGACTTCCACCAGGGTCTTGCGATCACGGCGCAGGCGCCCGTGTTGCTCGCGGTAGACGATATAGGCACGCATCGCCAAAAAGTACCCGGCGTCCATCAGCACCCGCTCGACACTGTCCTGGATCTGCTCCACATCCAACCGGGTGATCCCGCGCAACCTGGCGAGCACCGCCCCTAACAACAGATCGACCTCGGCGTCCTGATACTCGCCGGTGGCGTTACCCGCGGCGATCATCGCCTGGCGGATTTTCTCGGCGTCAAAGGCTACGAGAGTGCCATCGCGCTTGTGTAGACGGGTACTGACCAGCGGGCTTGAGGTGATCTGCATGGGGGCTCCAAAACACTACATATAGATTTAATAGTTCATATAGACACAAGATGCAGTGATGGTACGCAGTGAAAGGTAGGTTGCAATTGACCAGGGTCAAGTTTGCGCAGAGGTATCGTCACAGGCCAGTTCACGTTCAATCTGTTCGATGCTGGGTAAGCTGGTTTGAAGTTCTGTCGGGAGGGAGCCGACCAGCTGGTACTCCGCAACCCCGATGGGTCGAGCGCTGTCACGCAAGGCATATTCAGCCACTATCTTGTTTTTGCTTTTGCACAGCAGCAAACCAATGGTGGGGCTGTCTTGTGGGTGCTTGAGTTGGGCGTCCACTGCTGCGAGGTAAAAACCCAACTGCCCCAGATGCTCTGGCTTGAACTTGCCGGCCTTGAGTTCAATAGCGACGTAACAGCGCAGATTCAGGTGATAAAACAGCAGGTCAATGAAGAACTCCTCGCCGCCCACATCGAGCAGGACCTGCTTGCCGACAAAAGCAAAGCCTGCCCCCAACTCCAGCAGAAAGTCGGTGACATGCCTGATCAATGCGCCTTCGATCTCACGCTCCTGCGCGTCCAGGGTCAGCCCCAGAAAATCGAAACGATAGGGATCTTTCAGCGACTCGCGGGCCAAGTCCGACTGGGGTTTGGGCAGCAGGATTTCAAAGTTGCTGACAGCATTGCCACTGCGCTCCAGCAAACGGGTCTCGATTTGCATGACCAGAATGTTGCGTGACCAGTTGTGTTCAATGGCTTGGGCGGCGTACCAGCAGCGGGTTTCGGGGCCGGGCAGTTTATCGAGCAGTGCTATTTGGTGATACCAAGGCAATTGTGCAAGCACCGCTTGCACAAACTCAGGTTCCGGCCAAGCCTCAGCAAATGCGCGCATGTACTTGAGGTTACGCGGCGAAAAACCTTTCATATCAGGAAAAGCTGAACGCAAATCCCGCGCCAGACGCTCAATGACTTTTGCTCCCCACCCCTGTTGCGCCTGTCGGGTCAAGATGTCCTGGCCAATCTGCCAGTACAGCAGCACAAGCTCACGGTTTACCGCCAGAGATGCACGTTGCTGGGCAGAGTGGATGCGGTTTTTCAGCTCCTTCAACCAGTCGCCATATCCCTCAGGGGGTGTAGTGAAGCCGTCAGCGGATCGATTCATTCCGGGTTCCTTGTCGATATTGCGCGTTGTAGAAACGAGCAATGGTAACGACGGAAAAAAGCCACGCGGGCCAGCGGAATGCCCTTGATACAAAACAACGGGAACTACTGTTCGACAGGGCTCCGGCACTTCCTCACCCCCCACTCATGTTCATAAACCGCACCACCTGCACCTCGCCCTCCCCGGTAAAGTCATGGCGTAACGGTTTACCCCGCAACGCCTTGTGCAGCGCCTCCACCAACGGCCGGTCATCCAACGGATAGCGGCGCACCAACGCACGGAAATCCACCGCGTTGTCCTGCCCCAGGCACAGCAGCAACTGCCCCTCCACCGTCATCCGTACCCGGTTGCAACTGGCACAGAAGTTATGGGAATTGGGCGAGATAAAGCCGATGCGCGTCTGCGGATGCCGGGCCAGGCGTACGTAACGTGCCGGGCCGCCGCTGTTTTCGGTGCTGTCGAGTAAAGCGTGGTGCTCGGCAATCAATGCACGCACCTGCTCGCTGGAACAGAAGGTTTCACCACGCGAGCGCCCCACATCCCCCAGGGGCATCTCTTCGATAAAGCTGATATCGATGCCCTGGTCGATGGCGTACTGCACCAGCGCCGGGACTTCATCGAAGTTGCGCCCCTTCATCACCACGCAGTTGAGCTTGACCCGCTCGAACCCGGCATCCCGTGCCGCCTCGATACCGCCCAGCACCTGGCGCAGGTCGCCGTTGCGGGTAATCGCGCGAAAGCGTTCGGGGTCGAGGCTGTCCAGGCTGATGTTCATGCGCTTGACCCCGGCCTCTACCAGAGGCCGCGCCAACCGGCCCAGTTGCGAACCATTGCTGGTCATCACCAGCTCGCGCAGACCGGGCAATGCGGCGATATGGCGGCACAGCTCGACAATGCCCGGGCGGATCAGCGGCTCACCGCCCGTCAGGCGAATCTTGCGCACGCCCTGGCTGACGAACACCGTCGCCAGCCGTTGCAGCTCCTCCAAGGTCAATACTTGCTGGCGCGGCAGGAAGGTCATGTTTTTTGCCATGCAATACACACAGCGAAAATCACAACGATCAGTCACCGACAGCCGCAGGTAGTCAATGGAACGGCCCACTCCATCCACCAGGCTCATATCACTGCACCAACGGCGAGTCGGCGCCCTGCAACGCGATACCGCGCACATCGGCCGCGCCGACCAGGGTTTGCAGGTATTGCACCAGTGCCTTCTGCCACACCCCTTGCTGCAACTGAGTGCGAATCGCCGTGGCTACCACCTCGTACGGCAACGGCTGGCCTTCGATACGTTGATCGACGCAGATCACATGCCAGCCGTAGCGGCTTTCCAGAGGTTTACTGGCCAGGCCTGGCGCCAGGGTAAACAACTGGCGCTCCAGCTCCGGCACGGTCTGGCCCTTGCTGACTTGCCCGAGCGAGCCGCCCTGGGCCTTGGACGGGCACGCCGAGTACTTCAGCGCCAGTTCAGCGAAGGCGCCGGGCGCCTCCTCCAGGCTCAGTAACAGCACTTCGGCCTGGGACAGTGCCTGATGGCGTGCCTCGGCATCGTCCGGCGCACACTCCAGCAAAATGTGCCGTACCGCCAGCAACGGCGCGCTGTGAAAGCGCCCTCGATTGCTTTCGAAGTAGCGTACACAGGTGGCTTCGTCACACTCCGGCACCTTGACTTCACGCTCCAGCAACAGGCGAGTCGCCGCCTCTTCTTCGTTCTCGCCGGCGCCGATTTCCAACTGCACACCCAATTCGCGAATCCGCTGCTGTAACAGCTCGCGGATCACCAAGGCACGGGCGGCGAGGAACACCGCCTCCTCGCGGCTTTCTGCCGGGTGATATTGCAACTCCTGGGCCATATTTTCCGGGGTGATCACCACCCCGTTGACGCTGACAATCGGCCATTCCTGCTCGCTGCTGGCGATCAGTTGCGGCTCAACCGCCACCTCGACCTCGGGCACCACCATGTCCACAGCCTTGGCCGAAGAACTGCAACCGCCACCGCCAGCACCGCCACCACATCCGCATCCTGTAGTCATGACGTTCTCCTCACTTTTGCCGCACGATTTGATAACGACGGCCCAGGTACCAGATCGGCGCGCTGACCATATGCACCAGACGGGTAAACGGGAACAGTACAAACAGGGTCAGGCCCAGCGCCACGTGTGCCTTGTAGATCAGGCTCACCGGGGCAATCGCCGCCGCCGCTTCCACCGGCCGCAGCAACACCACGTTCTGCGCCCAGTCCGCGAGCATCACCATCACCGAACCGTCCATATGCCCGGTCGACGCAACGATAGTCAGCAAACCCAGGACCAACTGCGCCAGCAACACCAGCAAGATCAGGATGTCCGACGGGCTTGATGTGGCCCGTACCCGTGGATCGGTGAGGCGGCGCTTGACCAGCATCACCAGGCCCACCAGACACAGCAGGCCGAAGAAACCACCGGAAACCATCGCCAGCAATTGCTTGTTTTCGGTACTGATCACATGGTGGTAGACCGACGCCGGCGTGAGCAGCCCGACAAAATGCCCGGCCAGCACAAACAGCACACCGATATGGAAGAAATTGCTCGCCACGCGCATGCCACGGTTATTGAGCATCTGGCTGGAGCCGGCCTTCCAGGTGTACTGCGACAGGTCAAAGCGTGCCCAACTGCCCAACAGGCAGATCGCCAGGGCGACATACGGATACACGCCAAATACCAGCAAATTCCACTTAGACATTACCCACCTCCTTGGCTGGCGCGGCGGCCAGCCCTTCGTGCTGAAAATCCACCCAGTGCAACGGCACCGCACTTTCTTCGCGGGCCTTGCCCGGTGCACTGGGCATGGCGCTGCAACGGTCCTGCTGCTCGGCCTGCATAAAGTCCACGGCCTCCTCTTCCCAGACCTTGTCCAGGGCTTCGAGGGAGTCGTCGCGCACTTCGGCGGCAACCTGGGCACGCAACTCGGCAATCGCCTGGTGCGGCTCGGCGCCGCTGATCTGCAACAGCGCACGGAAGCAACTGGCGTAGGCGCTTTCGCGCTCGTCCAGGCGCGCCGCCAGCAAGGCCAGCAGGTGCGCCACATCCGCCAGGCCCTCGCGGGCCTCGATGTCTTCGCGGGTGGACAAGAACTCCAGGTACAGCGGGATGTAGTCCGGCAGCTCCTTGACGCCGATAGCGAAGCCCGCCTCCTGGTATTGGGCCATCATGTCGACCATGGCCTGGCCACGGTCCCGCGACTCGCCATGTACATGTTCGAACAACAGCAACGACAGCGAACGGCCCCGGCCAAACAACGCACCGTAGTGCTCCTGGCCATCCATCAGGTCATTGCTGCAGATCAGCTCCAGCAACTCGAACAATGCACCGCGTTGCTTGGGGCTGATTTCCCGCGATTCGATAATCGCCTGCTCCAATTCATCGCGGCCGCTCACCAGGGTCTCGGTGGGATAGTCCAGTAACAGCGAAATCACTTTAAGAATACGCATGGCTCAGTCCTCCCAGATCTGTACGGTTTTCAGTACGTCACGGCGGTTGGCCTTCTTCGCCCCGAACATATTGGTGTCGGAGCTGCCACTGCAGCCGCTGCCGAAGCTGAAACCACAGCCTGAGCGCTCGGCAAACGCATCGCTCATCGCGTCTTCACGGTGGGCGCTGGGCACCACAAAACGGTCTTCGTAGTTGGCAATCGCCAGGTAGCGGTACATCTCTTCGACCTGGGTCACGCTCAGGTCCACGTCGGCCAACACTTGCAGGTCCTCGACGCCATCCACTTGCTGGGAGCGCTTGAAGGCGCGCATGGCCAACAGACGTTTAAGCGCACGCTTGACCGGTTTTTCGTCACCGGCAGTCAGCATGTTCGCCAGGTAGCGCAACGGAATCCGCAGGCTGTCGACATCCGGGATCACCCCGTTCATACCCACGGTGCCCGCAGCCGCCGCGTTCTGGATCGGCGAGAGTGGCGGCACGTACCAGACCATCGGCAAGGTGCGGTATTCCGGGTGCAGCGGCAATGCCAGCTTCCAGTCCACGGCCATTTTGTACACCGGCGAACGCTGGGCCGAGTCGATCACCGACTGCGGTACACCATCGGCCAGGGCCTGGCGAATCACCGCCGGGTCATTCGGGTCGAGGAAAATTTCCAGCTGCTTCTCGTACAGGTCATGCTCGTTGGCAGTGCTGGCCACTTCGCTGATGCGGTCGGCGTCATACAGCAGCACGCCGAGGTAGCGGATTCGCCCGACGCAGGTTTCGGCGCAGACGGTGGGCATGCCCGCTTCGATCCGTGGGTAGCAGAAGATGCACTTCTCGGATTTGCCGCTTTTCCAGTTGAAGTAGATTTTCTTGTACGGGCAGCCGCTGATGCACATGCGCCAGCCGCGGCACTTTTCCTGGTCGATCAGGACGATGCCATCCTCTTCACGCTTGTAGATCGCGCCGCTGGGGCACGACGCCGCGCACGCCGGGTTCAGGCAGTGCTCGCACAGGCGCGGCAGGTACATCATGAAGGTGTTTTCGTACTCGCCATAAATGTCGGCCTGGATCTGGTCGAAGTTCTTGTCCTTGCGGCGCTTGGCAAATTCGGTGCCAAGGATTTCTTCCCAGTTGGGGCCCCACTCGATCTTTTCCATGCGTTTGCCCGACACCACCGAGCGCGGGCGCGCAGTGGGTTGGTGCTCGCCCAGGGGCGCGGTGTGCAGGTGCTGGTAATCGAAGTCGAACGGCTCGTAGTAGTCGTCCAGGCTCGGCAGGTCGGGGTTGGCGAAGATATTCGCCAACACGCGGAACTTGCCGCCGATACGTGGGTTGATCGAGCCGTTGGCGTTACGGACCCAGCCGCCCTTCCACTTGTCCTGGTTCTCCCACTCCTTGGGGTAGCCAATGCCCGGCTTGGATTCAACGTTGTTGAACCAGGCGTATTCCATGCCTTCACGGCTGGTCCAGACGTTTTTGCAGGTGATGGAGCAGGTGTGGCAGCCGATGCATTTGTCCAGGTTCAGGACCATGCCGATTTGTGAGCGAATCTTCATCTCAGTTCTCCTCGATATCGGTCGGCAATGGACGCGGCAGATCATCACCGCTGGAACCATCGAGCCAATCGACCTTGACCATCTTGCGCACCACCACGAATTCATCGCGGTTGCAGCCGACCGTGCCGTAATAGTTGAAACCGTAGGCCTGCTGGGCATAGCCGCCGATCATGTGTGTCGGCTTGAGCACCACGCGGGTCACCGAGTTGTGGTGGCCGCCACGGGTCTTGGTGGTCTCCGAGCCGGGCACGTTCACGATGCGTTCCTGGGCGTGGTACATCATCACCATGCCTTCCTTGACCCGCTGGCTGACCACCGCACGGGCGGTCAGGGCGCCGTTGACGTTGAAGCACTCGATCCAGTCGTTGTCCTCGATCCCGGCACGCTTGGCGTCGATTTCCGAGAGCCACACAATCGGGCCGCCACGGCTCAGGGTGAGCATCAGCAGGTTGTCGCTGTAGGTGCTGTGGATCCCCCACTTCTGGTGCGGGGTGATCCAGTTCAGGACGATTTCGGTCTCGCCATTGCTGCGTTTGTCCTTCACGCCTTCGATGGTGCGGGTGTTGACCGGTGGCCGATAGCTCATCAATTGCTCGCCGAAGGCCTGCATCCACGGGTGATCCTGGTAGAACTGCTGGCGGCCGGTGATGGTGCGCCATGGGATGTTTTCATGGACGTTGGTGTAGCCGGCGTTGTAGCTCACATGCTCGTCTTCGAGGCCCGACCAGGTAGGGCTGGAGATGATCTTGCGCGGTTGTGCCTGGATATCGCGGAAGCGGATTGCTTCGTGGGCCTTGGAAATCGCCAGGTGGCTGTGGTCGATACCGGTGAACTCCGACAACGCGGCCCAGGCTTTCAGGGCGACCTTGCCGTTGGTTTCCGGGGCCAGGGACAGGATCACCTCGGCAGCGTCGATTGCCGTGTCGATTTTCGGCCGGCCATGGCTGATGCCCGCGTCGCCTTCATGGTGGTTGAGTTCACCGAGGAACTCGACCTCTTCATCAGTGTTCCAGTTGATGCCCTTGCCGCCGTTGCCGAGTTTTTCCAGCAACGGGCCGAGGGACGAGAACTTCTTGTAGATGTTCGGGTAGTCCCGTTCCACCACCGCCATGTTCGGCGCGTTCTTGCCCGGTACCGGCGCCACACCGGCGCTTTTCCAGTCGGTGCCGCCAAACGGCTGGGCCAGTTCGCCGACGCTGTCATGCATCAGCGGCACGGTGACCAGGTCTTGTTCCACACCCAAGTGGCCGACGGACATGGCCGAGAACGCCTTGGCAATGCCTTTGTAGATTTCCCAGTCCGAACGCGATTCCCACGCCGGATCGATCGCCGCCGACAGCGGGTGAATGAACGGGTGCATGTCCGAGGTGTTCATGTCGTCTTTTTCGTACCAGGTTGCGGTTGGCAACACGATGTCGGAATAGACGCAGGTGGAGGACATCCGGAAGTCCAGGGTGGTCACCAGATCCAGCTTGCCAATGGCGCCGTCTTCGGCCCATTCGGCCTCGGTCGGCTTGCATTCGCTGCTGTGACCGATGTCTTCGTTCATCACCCCGTTCTTGGTACCCAGCAGGTACTTGAGCATGTACTCGTGACCCTTGCCCGACGAACCCAGCAAGTTGGAGCGCCAGATGAACATGTTGCGCGGGAAGTTCACCGGGCTGTCCGGCTGCTCGCAGGCAAAGCGCAAGGTACCGTCCTGCCAGGACTTGACCACGTAGTCTTTCGGGTCCATGCCAGCGGCTGCGGCGTCACGGCAGATATGCAGCGGGTTGGTGTTGAGTTGTGGCGCGCTGGGCAACCAGCCGGCACGTTCGGCGCGGATGTTGTAGTCCAGGGCGTGCTCGGGGAATTGCGACTTGTCGGCCAGCGGCGAGAGGATGTCGTGCATGCTCATCTTCTCGTGGCGCCATTGCGAGCTGTGGCCGTAGAAGAAGCTGGTACCGTTCATCTGGCGTGGCGGACGGTTCCAGTCCAGGCCGAATGCCAGGGGCAACCAACCGCACTGCGGACGCAGTTTTTCCTGGCCCACGTAGTGCGCCCAACCGCCACCGGTCTGGCCGACGCAACCGCAGAGCATGAGCATATTGATCAGCCCGCGGTAGTTCATGTCCATGTGGTACCAGTGGTTCATCGCCGCACCGACGATGATCATCGAGCGACCACGGGTCTTGTCGGCGTTGTCGGCAAACTCACGGGCGATCTGGATCGCCTTCTCACGGCTGACGCCGGTGATTGCTTCCTGCCAGGCCGGCGTACCCGGCACGCTGGCGTCGTTGTAGTCCTTGGCCACGTTGCTGCCGCCCAGGCCACGGTCGATGGCGAGGTTGGCGGCAGACAGGTCGAACACCGTTGCCACTTTGGCTACGGTACCGTCGGCCAGGGTCACGCTGTGGACCGGCACCCGACGGAACTGCACGGCATCGCCAGCCACGTGCTGGAAATAGTCGTGGGCTTCACCGGCAAAGTACGGGAACGCCACTTCGGCGACGTCATCGCCGATCAGGCTCAGTTTCAGGTCGATCTCGCGACCTTCACCGCCCTCTTTGGCGAGGATGTTCCACTTGCCCTTCTCACCCCAGCGATAGCCGATGGCGCCTTGTGGCGAGACCAGTTCGCCGCTCTCGTCGAGGGCGATGGTTTTCCATTCCGGGTTGTTGTCCTGGCCGAGGTTGTCCACCAGGTCCGACGCGCGCAAAAAGCGATCGGGCTGGAAGCCTGCGCCCGGAGCAAAGCCGGTCATGGGTTTGAGCATCACCAGCACCGGCAAGTCGGTGTAGCGCTTGGCATATTCAGTGAAATACGCGCTCGGCTTATCCAGGTGAAATTCCTTGAAGATCACATGGTTGAACGCCTGGGCCAGCGCGGCGTCGGTGCCCTGCTTGGGGTTGAGCCACAGGTCGGTGAGCTTGGCCACTTCCGAATAGTCAGGAGTGATGGCCACGGTCTTGGTGCCCTTGTAGCGCACCTCGGTGAAGAAGTGTGCGTCCGGGGTACGGGTCTGCGGGACGTTGGAGCCCCAGGCAATGATGTAGTTGGAGTTGTACCAGTCGGCCGATTCCGGCACGTCGGTCTGCTCACCCCAGACCATCGGCGAGGCTGGCGGCAGGTCGCAGTACCAGTCGTAGAAGCTCAGGCACACGCCGCCGATCAGCGACAGGTAACGCGAACCTGCGGCGTAGCTGACCATGGACATGGCCGGGATCGGCGAGAAGCCGACGATGCGGTCCGGGCCATATTGCTTGATGGTGTAGACGTTGGACGCGGCGATGATCTCGTTGACTTCATCCCAGTTGGAACGGATGAAGCCGCCCATGCCGCGTTTGCTTTTATAGGAGTCGGCCTTGACCTTGTCCTCGACAATGCTCGCCCAGGCCTCGACCGGCGACAGGGTCAGGCGCGCCTCGCGCCACAGTTTGAGCAATGGCTTGCGGATCTTCGGGTACTTCAAGCGGTTGGCGCTGTAGATGTACCAGCTGTAGCTCGCGCCGCGGGGGCAGCCGCGCGGCTCATGATTGGGCAAGTCGTTGCGGGTGCGCGGGTAGTCCGTCTGCTGGGTTTCCCAGGTGATCAGGCCGTTCTTCACGTAGATCTTCCACGAGCACGAGCCGGTGCAGTTCACCCCGTGGGTGGAGCGCACGATCTTGTCGTACTGCCAGCGCGAACGGTAGACGTTTTCCCAGTCGCGGGACTCTTTGCGGGTCTCGCCGTGACCGTCAGAAAACTCGTCTTGCTTGCGATTGAAGAACCGCAGTTGATCCAGTAAATGACTCATGGTGCTTTCCTCAGAGGCTTGCTGCGGGGTTCTGTGCCCCGCCCACGCAAGGTGTGAATTGGGGTCGACTCAGCAGGGGGTCTCGGCGCCTTTGCGCGCATACCACCACCACGTCACGACGATGCAGCTCAGGTAGAAGCCGACAAACATGTAGAAAGCCAATGCCGGGCTGCCGGTGTAGGCCATGGACGAGCCAAAGGTCTTGGGAATGAAGAACGCACCGAAGGCGCCCATGGCCGAGCTGAAGCCCAGGACTGCCGCTGATTCCTTGCTGGCATCCTTGAGGGCTTGCTCACGCACGGCGATGGGTTTGCCGGCGCTGGCTTTTTCATGCTGGGTGCGGAAGATCACCGGGATCATGCGGAAGGTGGAGCCGTTGCCAATACCGGTGGTGATGAACAGCAGCATGAACATGCCGAGGAAGCCGTAGAAGCTGCCGCCCTCGCCGTTCAGTGGCAGAAAGTGCAAGACGCCAAACACCATCACGATCATCAGCACGAAGTTCCACAGGGTCACCCGCGCACCGCCCAGTTTGTCGGCCAGCCAGCCGCCCAATGGGCGTACCAGGGCGCCTACCAGTGGGCCGAGGAAGGCGAATTTCAGGGCGTTGACGTCGGGAAACGAGGTCTTGATCAGCATCGGGAAGGCGGCCGAGAAGCCAATGAAGGAACCGAAGGTCGCCAGGTACAACCAGCACATCAGCCAGTTGTGCTTGCGCTTGAAGATCACCGCCTGCTCGCTGAACGAAGCGCGGGCGCTGGACAGGTCGTTCATGCCGAACCAGGCGAACAGGGTCACGGTGATGATGAACGGTACCCAGATAAAGCCGGCGTTCTGCAGCCACAACTGGCTACCGTCTTCCAGGGTCTGCGGCTGGCCACCGAGCAGGCCGAACACGCCGAAAGTAATCACCAGCGGCACGCAGAACTGCATCACCGACACACCCAGGTTACCCAGGCCGGCGTTCAGGCCCAGGGCCGTGCCTTGTTGGGACTTGGGGTAGAAGAAGCTGATGTTGGACATGCTGGAGGCGAAGTTGCCGCCACCAAAACCGCAGAGCAGCGCGATCAATACAAACACGCTGTAGGAGGTACTCGGGTCTTGCACCGCAAACCCCATCCACAGTGATGGAATCAGCAGCGACGCGGTGCTCAGGGCGGTCCAGCGACGACCACCGAAGATTGGCACCATGAACGAATAGAACACGCGCAAGGTGGCGCCGGACAAACCGGGCAAGGCCGCCAGCCAGAACAGTTGGTCAGTGGTGAAGCTGAAGCCGATGGCATTCAGGCGCACGATCACCGTGCTCCACACCATCCATACAGCGAAGGCCAACAGCAGTGCCGGAATCGAGATCCACAGGTTACGGGTCGCGGTCTGCTTGCCGCTGGCGCCCCAGAACGCCGGGTCTTCAGGGCGCCAGTCGTGGATCACCGGGCCCGAGTTGGGCTTTTGCGCGATAGTCATGCGGATTCTCCTTGGAGAGGCTGGGCCGCCGCTTTACCGAGCAGCGGTTGCTTGCGGATTTCGCTGAAGTACATCCAGGTCAGGGATACCCAGACCACGCCGTACATCAACATGAAGCAGGAGGAGCGCACGCCGGTGAGGTCCACCAGGGCGCCGAACATGATCGGCAGCACGAAGCCACCCAGGCCGCCCGCCAGGCCGACGATGCCGGACACCGCGCCCATGTTTTGTGGGTAGTCATTGGCGATGTACTTGAACACCGAGGCCTTGCCGAAGGCGAAGGCGATGCCCATCACAAACAGCAGGATGGTGAAGACGGTGGCGTTGAGGCCGATATGCAAATCCAACGGGCCGTTGACGGTCTGCACCTGCAATTGCGTCTGCGGATAGCTGAGCAGGAACAGGCAGATCCAGCTCACCCACAGCACCCACCAGGTCACGCTTTGTGCGCCCCAGCGGTCGGACATCCAGCCGCCTACGGCGCGCAGCACCCCACCCGGCAGGGAAAAGCAGGCGGCCAGCAGCGCGGCGCTTTGCAAGCTGAAGCCGTATTCCTGCACGTAGTACTTGGTCGCCCACAGCGCCAGGGCCACGTAGCCACCGAAGACAATCGAGTAGTACTGGCAGTAGCGCCACACGGCCGGGTCCTTGAGGCACAGCAACTGCTCGCGCAAGGTGGCGCCGCCGGCGCTGCGGTGGGCCTTGTTTTCGCTGGTCAGGAACCAGAACAGCAGCGCGGTGATGAACAGGATCGCGCTGAACACCTTGGGCACCAAGTGCCAGGTGCCCAGGGCAATCAAGGCCGGCGCGAGGAACTTGGTGACTGCCGCCCCCGCGTTACCGGCGCCGAACACGCCCATGGCAAAGCCCTGGTTGTCCTTGTCGAACCATTTGGCGACATAGGCGATGCCCACCGAGAACGAGCCGCCGGCCAGGCCGACAAACAGCCCCAGCACCAGGAACTGCCAGAAGGCGGTGGCGTAGGTGATCAGGTACAGCGGCAGCACGCAGGTGAGCATCAGCACAAAGAACACGATGCGCCCGCCGAAGCGGTCGGTCAGCAGGCCCAGGGGCAGGCGTACCAGAGAGCCAGTCAGCACCGGGGTGGCAGCCAGCAGGCCGAATTGGGTTTCGTTGAGTTGCAGCAGCTCTTTGATCGGCACGCCGAGCACGGCGAACATCATCCAGACCATAAAGCACACGGTGAAGGCCAGCGTACTCATGCCCAGCACCAGGCCTTGTCTTACACGGGGTTGAGTCACGTTTTGCGCTCCCAGAAATGAATCCATGAGCGCAGGTTAGGGGCGACGTCCTCGCAGAACTTGACCCAGATCAACGTCCACCTGGGGGGTATTGGCCTATGCTTGGCCCATCTACCTCTAAGGAGGTAGGTCAAATAACAAGAGAAAGTCTTTATTTATCAATGGATTGATCTCTTGTGCCGGCTTTTTCCCGTGGGAGGGTGCGCCGGCAACTCTTTAGAGGTAGTGCGCCAGGGAATGCAGAATTCAATACTGTTTCCTATGCCAGGTGCCGCCATGCTGCTGTCCTTACCCCTTCGATTACGCCGTGATGTTTAACTGGCTGCGCAGCTCCCTGCCCGCGCGGGCCGGTGTCGCGGTGATCCTGATTGCGATCCTGGCCCTGGCCAGCTCCCTGAGCGCCGGTTTGATTGCCTGGTTCAGCCAGGGCGACGGCGCGGCCATCAACACCGCAGGCTCGGTGCGCATGGAGACCTACCACCTCAGTTGGAAGCTCGCCGACCATGCCCCGATTGATGAAATCCAGGCCATCACCCAAAGCCTGCAACGGCGCCTGGATAGCCAGTCGTTGAAAGCCGTGCTCGAAGACGGCCCGCACAGCGCCCTGCAACAGAGCTATCGGCAGATCCAGCAACACTGGAACCAGGACCTGCTCCCCGCCATCGAACGTGGCGACGGCACCTTCTTCCGTGAACGCGCGCCAGCCTTTGTCGAGCAACTCAACCAGTTCGTCAGCCTGTTGCAGCAACAGAGCGAGCACAAACAAGGCTGGCAACAGTTGATCCAGGGCCTGGCGCTGTTCAGTACGCTGATCATCCTGTTGATTGGGCTCTATGAGTTGCAGTACGGCGTGGTCACGCCGCTGAAGGAACTGGTGGACGCCACCCGGCGCTTTCGCGATGGCGACTACACGGCGCGGGTCAACCACCGCTCCCAAGACGAGTTGGGGCAACTGGCCCTGAGCTTCAACACCCTGGCCGAAACCATCGAACAGTCCCACCACACCCTGGAAAGCCAGGTGCAGCACAAGACTCTCAACCTGCAACAGGCCAACGCCGCCCTGGAATTGCTCTATGAGAGCAGCCGTAGCCTGGCCTCGCGCCTGGCCAATGCCGAAGGCCTTGACGAGCTGATACGCCGCTTCCAGAACCGCCTGCCGGGCCTGCGCCTGTCACTGTGCCTGCAAGGGCACTTCCTCGCCCCGGCGCAACAGATGCTCGCGCTGCATGGCGAAAACAGCCGTAACGTCTGCGCCATCGGTGATTGTGCGACCTGCGAGCGCCATCACGTCGCCCCGCCACAGGTGTTCAGCATCAGTAACCAGGGCGCGGAACTGGGCGAACTCAAGGCGCATTTTGTCGACGGCCATGCCCCCCAGGACTGGGAACAGCAGTTGATCCAGGCCCTGGCCAACCTGATCGGCACCTCGCTTTCACTCAAGCGCCAGCGTGAGCAGGACCACCGCCTGCTGCTGCTGGACGAACGCACCATCATCGCCCGCGAGCTGCATGACTCCCTGGCCCAGGCCTTGTCCTATATGAAGCTGCAAGTCAGCCGCATGCAGACCCTGCTGCGCCGCGACGAGCCCAAGGCCACCCTGGAAACCGTCACCGGCGAACTGCGCGAAGGCTTGAACAACGCCTACCGGCAATTGCGCGAGTTGCTCACCACGTTCCGCCTGCAAATCCACGACGCAGGGCTGGTACAGGAACTCAAGGACACGGCCGAGGAGTTCTCCCGGCGTGGCGAGTTCCAGGTGCATTTGCATGTAGATGCGCTGGCCTTTCAGCTGTCGGCCAGTGAGCAGATCCACCTGCTGCAAGTCACCCGTGAAGCGCTGTCCAACTGCCTGCGCCACGCCCATGCGCAGAATGCCTGGCTGCAACTGCGCCAACACGGCGAAACCGTGAGCCTGAGCATTGAAGATGACGGCCGCGGCTTCAGCGAGCCGGTGGACCAACGCGAACACCACGGCCTGACGATCATGGACGAACGCGCCCGCAGCCTGCACGGCCAGCTCGAAATCTCTTCCCGCGAGCCCCAGGGCACGCGGGTGCACTTGCTGTTTCGCCCGGAATTCCTCGGGCACTCTTTACCAGAAGGTAGCTTGTCATGAACACCTCACTGCGCCACGGCATCCTGCTCGTCGACGACCACCCGATGATGCGCCACGGCATGCGCCAGATGCTTGAACTGGAAGACGACCTGCACGTCGTGGGCGAAGCGGGCAATGGTGAGGAAGCGCTGGGCTTGATCGAATCGCTGCAACCGGACCTGGTGCTGCTGGACAACAACATGCCGCAGATGAACGGCCTGGAAACCCTGCGCCGCCTGCGAGCGATGCAATACGCCGGCAAGGTATTACTGTTTACCGTGTCCGATGCCGAAGACGACATCCGCGATGCCCTGCGCCTGGATGCCAATGGTTATCTGCTCAAGGACATGGAGCCTGAGTTGTTGATCCAGTACATCCGCGATGCACTGCACGGTGCGCTGGTGATCAGCCCCGGCCTGACGCGCGTACTGGCCCAGGCACTGCGCTCGCCCCAGCCCCATGCGGCGGTGGAATTGACCGAGCGCGAGCGACAGGTGTTGAAGACCATTGCGGGTGGCTACAGCAACAAAGTGATCGGGCACAAGCTGGGGATTACCGAGGGCACGGTGAAGGTGCATGTGAAGAACCTGCTGCACAAGCTGGGCTTGCGCTCGCGGGTGGAAGCCGCGGTATGGGCGATGGAGCACTTGCGCCAGGCTGGGTAGGGTTTGATTGTGTGTATTGCCTGTGGGAGTTTGGCTTGCCTGCGATGGCCATGGGTATCTACACAAGCTTCTTGGTATGTGTACATATCCGTTGCTGCGGTCATGGCGGCTATGGGTTCCGCCCTTACGGCGGCTCACTTTTGAAGAGCGCAAAAGTAAGCAAAACGCTCTTGCCCCACCACTCGGCACCTCGCCTAGGCTCGGTGTGCCCGTCATCCGACATTGATTTGGGGGGCCGCCGCGATGGGCCATCCATGGCCCAGCGCGGCTAAACCGGCGTCCTGCCGGTTTACCCCCCAAATCAATATCGGATGACGGCCAGCGTGGTTTAACGGGGCGCCTAAGATCAAAATCACAAGCAAAGCGAGGCGGCCTGATAGCCGACCTGATCGTCGAAGCGTGCGCGTACCCCTGTGAGAGCTGGCTTGCCTGCGAAAGCGGTGGTTCAGTCATTGTCTTGGGTGGCTGGTCTCCGGCTATCGCAGGCAAGCCAGCTCCCACATTTGATTGTCGGTGTGACGCAAATTTGTGCCCGGCAAAGATCCCCTGTAGGAGCTGGCTTGCCTGCGATGGTCGTTAACGATGACGTTGGGTATCTGACACCCCGAGGTGTTCTTACTGGCGTGATCGCAGTTCAAGCCAGCTCCTACAGGGGAATGCAGCTGCGCGCTCTGGCGTTGCTGTTGCTCTGCTTTTGATCTTGGGCGCCCCGTTAAACCACGCTGGCCGTAATCCCAATTACCGTACTTTCACCGTCAACGCCCCCACACTCGCCAAAACAATAACCGTCCCCACGATCACCATCACCGAAGGCCGCTGCGCCAATAAAACCCAGGCCAAGACCATTGCAACCGGCGGTATGAGATAAAGCGAAATCGCTGCCCGACTGACTGTACTGTGTGTCAGCACATACGCCCAGGCCAGGTATGCCAGCGCACTGGGAAAGATGCCCAGCACCAGTACTGCCAGGTTCACCGACACCGGAGCCTGGGCCAATTCCTCCGGTAATCCGGGCAGATACACCAGCAGCAACGCCGTACCTGACCATAGGGTGAAGCACACCATCGTCAGCCCGTCATAACGCTGGGCATATCGCTTTTGCAGGGCGAAATACAGGCTCCAGGATGCCGCTGCCAGCAGGATCAACAAGCCGTGCCCATCCAGCTCGCCAAAACCGCGATCCCCAACCGCTACTACCCCCGCACCGAGCAGGCCACCGAGCACACAGCCCCATTGCCAGGTGCTGATCCGCTCCCTGAACACCGTGCTGGCAAGCAACGCGCTGAACAAAGGCGTAGATTGCGCCAGCACACTCGCCGCCCCGGCACTCACACCGCGCTGGCCGTAGTTGAGGGCGATGTGGTGCAGTGTCACCGCAAACAGCCCCAGCACGGTAAACATAGGGAAATCCCGGACCCGAGGCCGTGAAACACCCTTGAACCCAGCCACCCCGGCCATAAAAATCGAAGCAATCACAAACCGCAGTAATGCCAGGTTATCGGGAGCATAAGCCTGCAAGGCGATATGGATGCCGACAGGCGAATACGCCCAGCAGAGGATGACGAAACCGGTTGCCAGGACAACTTTTGCGCGGGACATGAGGGTTCTCAAGAACGTGGCAGCACACAGGCACTGCCTGGCAAAAGTATGAGAAAACCCAAGCCCTGAAAAAAGTGACTTAAACTGAGCCCACCCTTCACTCCAGGTGAATCATGGAACTGTCCCAGCTGCGCATGTTCAAGACGGTCTACGAGTTGGGCAGCATTGCCCGTGCTGCCGAACAGTTGCATTGCGTACCGTCCAATATCACAGCAAGGCTCAAGTCCCTGGAGCAAGAACTCGGTATCGCATTGTTTGTTCGAGAAGGCCGGGGCCTGAGGGTCAGCCCCGCCGGCGAAGTGTTTATCGAATACGCGACGAAAATTCTCGACCTGACCGAAGCCTCCCGGCGTGCCGTCGCACCCGGTGGCGCGCCCCATGGGCGTTTGCGTATCGGTGCTATCGAGTCGAGTGCAACCGGGCGCTTGCCGCAGTTGCTGGCGCGCTATCACGCGCTATATCCCCAGGTATCATTGGAGTTAAGCACCGGCACCTGGTCGCAGTTGCTCGATGATATCCAGCATCATCGGCTTGACGCGGCGATTGTCGCCGTGGATGTGCAACGCCCAGGGCTGGAAAGCACGCTGCTGTATAGCGAAGACCTGGTGCTGATCGCCCCCAAGTCCCTGGGGCCGGTGCGCAGCGTGACGGACCTGCAGGACCTGACCCTGTTTATGTGGCCGACAGGCTGCCCATATCGCCTGGCCCTGGAGCAATGGTTGTCACGTCACGACCAGGCCGCGTCAATCATCAGCATCGCCAGCTACGGCACGATTATCGGCTGCGTCAGCGCCGGCAACGGCGCCGCGCTGGTCCCGCGTGGGATCTACGAGCAATATCGTCAGGGCGCCAACTGGCAAGGCCACGAGTTCGCGGAACTGACGCGCATCGACAACCTGTTTTACTGGCATGCCAACGCAGGCTGCCATCCGGCGCGGGACGCATTTTCGGCACTGCTGCAGGGCCACTGCCTCCACGGGGTTACCTCCAACGAGGCATAGGCCCCACCGGCCTCACGCTCTACCATGGACGGGAGCGGAGGTACGCCATGCTGACCCATCCATCCATCGTTTTAACCCTGCGCCGACATCATCTGTTCAGCCCGTTGCCGGAGAAGATTTTCCAGGATGTCTGCACCCTGGCCAATCTCAAGCGCCTGCCCGGGCACGCGACCTTGATGCATCAGGGCGATCCTGCCGATCGGTTTTTCCTGCTGGTCAGTGGCCAGGTCAAGTTGCACCGGGTCACCGGCGAAGGCCAGGAGCACCTGGTGGAAGTCATCCGCCCCGGCCAGACCTTTGCCGAAGCCCTGCTGTTCAGCCAGGCCAAGGCGTATCCGGTGAGTGCCACGGCGCTCAAGGACAGCGTGCTGGTGAGCATCGAGGGGCATCACTACCGCAAGGCCCTGGAGGACCAGCCGCAGATCTGCCTGGCGATCCTCGGCACCATGAGCCTGCACTTGCATCAACGCCTCAAGGACATCGACACCCTGACCCTGGCCAATGCCAGCCGCCGGGTCATCAACTTTCTGATCCAGGAGCGCGATGCCGTCAGCGGCGACGTGGTGCTGCAGGTGCCCAAGCGTCTGGTGGCGTCAAAACTGGGGATTCAGCCGGAGACGTTTTCGCGGATCCTGCACCGGTTGGTGGACGCCGGCTTGATCGAGGTACAACGGCGTACGATCCGGATTCTGTGCGAGGAGCAATTGATGACCTATCAGGCCGGCTGACTTAGAATCGACGCCATTCCTCGCCCGCCTTCCTGACACGAGCGCCCCCATGAGCTTTGATTTCGACACGATCCACCCTCGACTCGGCACCGGCAGTACCAAGTGGAGCCGCTACCCCGAAGACGTCTTGCCGATGTGGATTGCCGACATGGATATCGCCGCCCCGCCGGCGATCCTCAAGGCCCTGCACGCGCGCCTGGACCAGCAGATGCTTGGCTACAGCGTCGCCCGCCCGCAAGTGCGCGAGGCGATCATCCGCGACCTGTGGGACAAGTACGCCTGGCGCGTGCAGCCCGATGAATTGCTGTTCCTGCCGGGCGTCGAACCGGGCTTCAACATGGCCTTGCACGCCTTTGTGCAACCGGGCCAGCCGGTGGTCTTGCAAACCCCCAACTACGCACCGCTGCGCCATGCGGCGGGCAACTGGAACCTGCCGAAGATCGAAGTGCCGTTTGAACTGAGCGCCCACGGCGAATATCTCACCCCCCTGCCCGCTTTGCGCCAGGCCTTGCAGGGCGCCGGCGCACTGCTGTTGAGCAACCCCCACAACCCGCTGGGCAAGGTATTCGCCCGCGAAGAGTTGCTGGCCGTGGCCAACCCGTGCCTGGATACGGGTGCGCTGATCATCTCCGATGAAATCCATGCCGAGCTGTGCTTTGACGGGCGCCGGCATATCCCCACCGCCTCGCTGAGTGCAGAAATCGCCCGGCGCACCATTACCCTGATGTCCGCCAGCAAGGCCTACAACGTCGCCGGCCTGAAGACCTGCTTTGCAATTGTCCAGGACCCGCTCATCCGCGAGCGCTTCAACAAGGCGCGCTGCGGCATGGTCGACAGCGTCAGCCCCTTGGGCCTGGAAGCCACCTGGGCGGCGTATAGCCAATGTGGTGAATGGTTGGAAGCGTTGGTCACGTACCTGCAAGGCAACCGCGACTACCTGCTGGACGCGGTGCAAAAACGCCTGCCCGGCATGGTCATGCATGCCCCTCAAGGCACCTACCTGGCATGGCTCGATTGCAGCGCCCTGGGCCTGGATGATCCGCAGCGGTTCTTCCTGGAGCAGGCCAAGGTCGGGTTAAGTGCCGGCATTGAATTTGGCGATGACAGCCAACAGTTCGTCCGCTTGAACTTCGGCTGCCCGCGGGCATTGCTGGAAGAAGGTATTTCACGCCTGGAGCGCAGCCTGAATAACCGCTGAACACTTTGTAGGAGCTGGCTTGCCAGCGAAAATCGTCAACGATGACGCGGATTATCTGATACCCCGCAGCGTTCTCAGGTTTTTCGCCGGCAAGCCGGCTCCTACAAAGGTGTGCAGGATTGGTATCAGAGCTTGGCGATGGACACTTCGGTGGATTTGACGAAGGCAATCACTTCGCTGCCCACCTTCAATTCCAGGTCGCGCACCGAGCGGGTGGTGATCACCGAGGTGACAATCCCGGAGGCGGTTTGCACGTCGATCTCGGACACCACTTCGCCGAGCAGGATTTCCTTGATCACGCCCTTGAACTGGTTGCGCACGTTGATCGCTTTGATGGTCATGTCGGCTTTCCTTTCACTGTTGGGTCAATCCGCACGAATGCGCAGGCCCTCAAAATGCGCCTTTCACACAAACAACAAAAGGAATAAATAACTATTTATTTATTCCTTAATTGCATATCAAAATCCAACTGTTGCCGATACCAGCCACGTACGCGGCGTAGACAGGGTCAAGCCTGGCGCGCTGTCGCTGGAGGTCGCAGCCGATGCCCAATACGTAGTGTCCAGCACGTTCTCCACGGTGGCGCGCAGGGTTACGGGATTGTCCTTGACCTTGAAGGTGTAGCGCGCGCCCAGGTCATAGCGTTCCCAATTGTCGATCTTCTGTTGGTTGGCGGCATCCAGGTACTGCGCACCGGTATGGATCGCGCGGGCGGTCAGGGTCAGGCCTTGCAGGCGTGGTATATCCCATTCGGCGCCCAGATTGACGTTGGCAATCGGCGCGCCAGTACCGCGCTTGCCGTCCGTGAGCCCCTGGGCAGTCTTGGTCTGCTCGCTGTCGAGCAGCATCACCCCGCCAAGCAGGCGTACGCCCGATACAGGCTCGCCAAACACGTTCAATTCCACACCCTGGTTACGCAACTCACCATTGGGTTTGAAGAAGCCCTGGGTGTCTATACCGTAGGACGGCTGCTTGATCCGGAACAGGCTGGCAGTCATGCCAAAGCTGCCCATGTCGTACTTGGCACCCACTTCCACCTGCTTGCTCTTGGTCGGCGGGAAGATCGCGTTTTCGTTGCGCACTCCGCTGGAAGGCGCGGTTTCGCCCTGGCTCAAACCTTCCATGTAGTTGGTGTACAGGGACAATTGATCAGTCACCTTGACCACCAGGCCGAGGGCCGGCGATGTGGCTTGCTCGTCGTACTCAGGCTGGTCTTTTACACCATTGCTCCATGACGTCACCTGGACCTTTTGCAGACGTGCGCCCAAGGTCAACAGCACGCGTTCATCGAAAAAGCTGAGGGTGTCAGCCAGCGCCAGGCTGGTGAAGCGGTTCTCGGTGTGGGTGCTGGTATCCCAGCGCACGGCCTTGCCTGGACGGGGCAAGACCACCGGGTTGTAGAGGTTGCTCTTGCCCGGCGTGTAGCGCTCGCCGGCGTTGTCGAAATCCATATTGAACTGATTGAGGCTGACGTTGAGGGTGTGCCCCACCGGGCCGGTATCGAACCAGCTGCGAGCGCCGACGGTGACGGTCTTCACGTCTTCGTCACGGCGAAAACTGCGCGGCACCACGGTGAAGTCGCCATTGCTCTGGGTCGCCTGCACACCATGACGCAGGAAGCCATAGTTGCCTTTGCGTGCACCGGCAGCGGCGTAGACCATCAACGAATCGCTGATATCAAACTCACCGCGTACGGCACCAAAGGTGTCCTTGGTATGGGAGTAAGTCCAGGACTGGGCGAAATTGTCGCGGATATCCCGGGCCTTGGGCATCACGCTGCCCCTGGCGACTTCCACGCGCTCCTGGGGGGCATCGGCGGTGCGTTCCTGGCGACCAAGGTCAAGGGACAGGCGCACCCGCTCCTTGCGATAGTCGAGCCCGATCACCGTCATTTCCCGGTCAACCTCCTGGTGATCCCACTCGGTATCGCCGGACTGCTTCACCCCATTGAAGCGCACGCCAAACTGCTGCTCGTCGCCAAAGCGCCGACCGATATCCACCGCACCACCAAACTGCCCGGCCGAGGCGTAGCTACCGGTGAACTCGGTGAGCGGTATCTGCGCAGCGCGCTTGGGCTCGATATTGATCCCGCCGCCAACACTGCCCCGAGGTGCGATACCGCCAAGCAAGGCGCCGGGGCCCTTGAGAATATCGACGCGCTCGACCATTTCCATGTCGATGGCGTAGGTCGGCAACACGCCATACAGGCCGCCGTAGGACACGTCGCTATTGAACAGGCTGAAGCCGCGCACCGAAAACTGCTCGAAACGCCCGCCGGAAGGGTTGGTGATGCGCACCGAGGGGTCACTGGCGACCATTTCGCCGAGAGTCCGGGCCTGGAGGTTTTTCACTGCCTTGGCGGTGTAGGACGTGAGGTTGAAGGGCGTGTCCATAAAGTCGTTATCGCCCAACAGGCCCTGGGCGCCTTTGCGCGTGACCTGCTCACCGGCGTAAGTGTCGGCGACAGGTAGGGCCGCAGCCCCCAGGATCGAGGTGGCCGGCAACTGGTAGGCACCGCCCTGTGGCGCGGGGATCAGGGTATAGGCGCCTTCCCCCACCGCCAGCAATTGCAGGCCCGAGCCTTGCAGCAGGCGCGCGAAGCCTTCTTCGACGGCAAACTCGCCGGAAATCCCGGCGCTTTGTTGGCCGCCAACCAGGGCCGGGTCTACCGACAGGTTGACCCCGGCCAGCCCGGCAAAGCGCGTCAAGGCACTGCCCAGGCTGCCGGCAGGCACCTGATAACTGCGCCGGGCGGCGTCCTCGGCCCAGCTCACAGGAATAAACAACGGGCTGGCACTCAGGCTCAGCACCAGACTCAGGCGCAGTAACGATGGCGGGACGACGGGCATTAAAAGGCTCTCTGTTTTCGTTCACTTGCCTTGGATGACAGGCGAGCCGAAAAAAAGGGACAGAGAAAAAATGCTGATTTTTTGTAGGAGCGAGCTTGCTCGCGAAAAACTTGAGAACGCCGCGATAAACCTGAAGTACTGCGTCATCGTTGACGTCCTTCGCGAGCAAGCTCGCTCCTACCAATGGACCGCCATCAACTGAGGGTTTTGCGCGGTGCCAGCGTGACCCAATAACGCGTGCGCAACTGCACCTGCAGCCCATGGGTGGTGGCCAGCAGGCTGAGGATGCGATCGGTGTCATCCAGACGGAAACTGCCGGTGACACGCAAGGCTTCCAGGCTCGGGTCCCAGCGCAGGACACCCGGGCGATAGCGATCAAGCTCGCGCAGGAAATCACCCAACAACTGGTTCTGCGCCGTCAACACACCGTCACGCCAGCCCAACTGCAAGATGTCGAAAGGACTCGGTGCAGCAAGCCCCAAGGCTTCTAGCCGTGCTTGTTGCCCAGCGTGCATCAAGGTGGTTCGACCGTGCATGTCAAGCACCTGTACCTGGCCCTTGAGTACCGATACCCGACAAGCGTCCGCCAACTGACGCACACAGACCTCGGCCTGGCGGGCAATGACCTGGCCATAACGGGTGTGGACGGTCAGCGCAGTTGCCCCTGGCACGCTCAGTGCCATTTCCCCATCGAGCAGGGTCAGGCGCCGCCGAGCAAGATCCACATCCACCGCGCTGGCGGTGTTCAGTTGCAGGGCGCTGCCATCGGCCAGCGGCAGCTGTTTGCGCTCGCCCGTGGCGGTGTGCAGGTCGGCGCGCCACACGTCGATGGGTAACTGGCGACTGAGCAACCATGCCGCCGGCACCAGTGCTGCCACGCCCAGGGCGCGCTTGAGCACGGCACGCCGACCCGGTTGCGGGCGATCAAGGCTGGCCATGGCCAGGGAGGATGGCAACTCGGCAAAACGCTGGCGCAGCAACTGCGCTTTTTGCCAGGCCTGCTCATGCTGGGGGTGACTATCGCGCCATTGCTGCAAGCCGGTGTGGTCGCGCTCGCCGGCCGTGCCGGATTCCAGCAGCGCCAGCCATTGCGCCGCCGCCCGCGCCACATCCGGTGCGGTGCCGCTCACAGTTCCACCAGCAGGCAATGTTCATAGGCCTGGGCCATATAGCGTTTGACCGTGCGCTCCGAGACCTTGAGCCGCTCGGCAATCTCCCGGTAGCCCAGGCCTTCGAGCTGGCTCCAGAGAAACGCCCGGCGCACCACCGGCAGTAAGCCGTCGAGCAGTTCATCCAGGGCCTGCAGGGTTTCCAGCAGCAACCAGCGCTGCTCCGGAGAGGGCACGCAGTCTTCGGGCAAGCGTGCCAGGGCATTGAGGTAGGCCTGCTCCAGACTGCGCCGCTGATGAAAGTTGACCAGCAAACGCTTGCCCACCGTCACCAGGTAGGCCCGTGGTTCCTGCAGTTGCGCCACTGGCTGGGCACTGGCCAGCACCCGCAGGAACGTATCCTGGCTCAGGTCGGCGGCATCCCAGGCATTGCCCAGGCGCCGGCGCAACCAGCTTTCCAGCCAACTGCGATGGTCGCGGTACAAGGTTTTCAGGCTGGGTTCGGAGGTGGTCGTTGGCAATACTGCATCATTCATGGCAAGCGAACCCTGGGCGGCGCGAGTGAGTCTCAAATGAGATTCATTCTATTTAATATCCCTGAGACACACCATGTTCTTTTTGTCAGGTAGACGGGCGGAGGCTGTTAATCAAGCGTCCTGACCTTGCGTCGCAGCAAATCGATAAACAACCCCAACTCCCGGCTCACCGGTTCGCCCTTGCGCAGCAAGATGCCAAATGGCGCAAGCGTCACCTCCAGCTCCACCGGCAACGCCACCACCAGGCCCATTTTCAAGTAATCGCGCAGCGCGCTTTCGGAGAGGACCATGATCGCGTCAGTCAGTTGAATCAACTGCTGCATGGAATACACCGAACTGCATTCGATGATGTCCGCCGGCAGGGGCAAGGCCTGGTGTTGCAACGCTTCGTCAAAGCCTATGCGCGCGGGGCTGCTTTGCGGTTGCAGGATCCACGGCCAGTCGCTGACCAGTTCGGCCAACGGCAAGCTTGCGCGCTGCGCCAGCGGGTGCCCGGCATGCACCACCACCAGCAAGCGCTCGTTGCCCAGCGGCTCGAAGCTGTAGTGCTCACTGTCGGTTGCGGCGTTACGCCGAGCGATGGCCAGGTCGATGCGTCCTTGCTCCAGCAGTTGGATCACCTGGTCACTGGTGTCGCCCATGATGCGGATGCGCAGTTGCGGGTTGAGGGATTTGATCTGCGCAATCGAGTCCATCACCAGGTCCGGCGCAGCGCCCATGATGGTACCGATTGCCAGGTAGCCATAACCGCCCTGCTGGCGCGCCATCAGGTCTTCGGCGCAGCGGTCCAGGCCGCTGAGGGCCGATTCGGCAAAGCGGATCAACTCCTTGCCCAGCGCCGTGGGGCGCATGCCACGGGGCAGGCGCTCGAACAGGTCGCAGGCAAACATGTCCTCGATTTCGCGCAGCATGCGGGTGGCCGCCGGTTGCGACATGTTCAAGGCCTGGGAGGCGCGGTGCAGATTCTGACTGGAACTCAAGGCCACCAGCATATGCAAATGCTTGTAGCGCAGGCGGTTGAACAGGCTGCGGGAGATCAGCGGACTACTCATTTTTTTCCTTGTTATCGATACCTTGAGGGTATCGGCTGTAAGCGAGATTCGATTTGTAGCGCATTGCTCGGCCGCCGTACAGTCCGGCCCATAAGAACAAAGCCTTACAAAAGGATTTCGAGATGACCACACTGCCCGCGCCCCTGCTCGCCAAGATTTCCTGGCGACTGCTGCCCTTCCTGCTGCTGATGTACATCATGGCCTTCCTCGACCGCGCCAACGTCGGGTTCGCCAAACAAGCCTTCCAGGCCGACACTGGCCTGAGCGATGCCGCCTTCGCCTTTGGCGCCGGGGTGTTTTTCGTCGGCTATGCGTTGCTGGAAGTGCCAAGCAACCTGATCTTGCATCGCGTCGGCGCCCGTCTGTGGATGTGCCGGATCATGGTCAGTTGGGGCCTGGTTTCAGCGGCAATGGTGTTTGCCCACAACGAAACCAGCTTCTACATCCTGCGCTTTCTGCTGGGCGTGGCCGAAGCCGGGTTCTTCCCCGGCGTGATTCTTTACCTCACCTATTGGTTTCCCCAGGCCGCGCGTGGCAAGGCCATGGGATTCTTCTACTTTGGCGCCCCCCTGGCCTTTATTTTCGGTAGCCCGCTGTCTGGCCTGCTCCTGGAAATGGACGGCTTCGTCGGCCTGCATGGCTGGCAATGGCTGTTCGCCGTGGAAGGCCTGATGGCTTCGGCGGTGGGCATCTGGGCTTATTGGTACCTGGACAATCGCCCCGCCGACGCCAAGTGGCTGAGCGTTGAAGAGCGCCGCCAGATCCAGGACCTGCTCGATGCCGAAGACCAGCACAAAGGCTCCCATGGCCGCAGCCTGCTCAGCGTGCTGTGCCAGCCGTCGGTGCTGTATCTGTGCCTGGTCTACCTGCTGATCCAGGCCAGTGTCTACGGCGTGGTGTTTTACCTGCCAACCCAGGTCGGTGGCCTGCTCGGCACCAAGGTCGGGCTGATGGTCGGGCTGGTCTCGGCGATTCCCTGGGTGTGCGCGCTGTTCGCCGCGTGGTGGATCCCCGGTTATTCCGACCGCAGCGGCGAGCGCCGGCGCACTGCTTCCTTGACCCTGTTGATGGCCGCCGCCGGCATCGCCTGCTCGGTCACCTTCGCCAACCCGTGGCTGGGCATGCTCGCCCTGTGCTTCGCCGCCTCCGGTTTCATCGCCGTGCAGCCAGTGTTCTGGACCTTTCCCTCCAGCTACCTGGCGGGCAGCGCGGCGGCGGCCGGCATCGCCTTGATCAACTCCTTTGGCGCACTCGGCGGGTTTATCGCGCCGGTCCTGAAAAACTGGGCGGAAAACGCCTTCCACTCCCCGGCAGCCGGCCTGTACCTGCTGTCCGCCACCACGGTACTGGCTGCGTTGCTGGTGCTGGGTATCCATTCTCCCGGCCAAAAAGCGTCGAACACGCCGGCCACTGTTTAACTCCAGGAGTTACACCATGGGCAACATCACCATCAAACACGTGCGCGCTTTTGTCTTGCGTGGCGGCGGCGCGGATTATCACGACCAGCCCGACGGCCACTGGATCGACGACCATATTTCCACGCCCATGAGCAAATACCCCGAGTACCGCCAGAGCCGCCGCAGCTTCGGGATCAATGTGCTCGGCACCCTGGTGGTAGAGATTGAAGCCAGCGACGGCACCGTCGGTTTTGCCGTCACCACCGGAGGCGAGCCTGCTGCCTATATCGTCGAGAAACACTTGGCGCGCTTCCTTGAAGGTGCACGAGTCACCGATATCGAGAAGATCTGGGACCAGATGTACCAGTCCACCCTGTATTACGGGCGCAAGGGTTTGGTGATCAACACCATTTCCGGGGTGGACCTGGCGCTGTGGGACCTGCTCGGCAAGATCCGCCAGGAACCGGTGCACCAATTGCTCGGCGGTGCGGTGCGCGATGAATTGCAGTTCTACGCCACCGGCGCGCGCCCGGACCTGGCGCAGAAGATGGGTTTTATCGGCGGCAAGATGCCCCTGCACCACGGCCCCGCCGAAGGTGAAGAAGGATTGCGCAAGAACCTTGAAGAGCTGGCGACCATGCGTGAACGGGTCGGCCCGGACTTCTGGCTGATGCTCGACTGCTGGATGAGCCTGGACCTCAACTACGCCACCAAACTGGCGATTGGCGCCCATGAACACGGCTTGAAATGGATTGAAGAAGCACTGTCCCCCGATGATTACTGGGGTTACGCAGCCCTGCGCAACAACGTACCCAAAGGCATGCTGGTCACCACCGGCGAACACGAAGCCACTCGCTGGGGTTTCCGTATGCTCCTGGAAATGGGCTGCTGCGACATTATCCAGCCGGATGTCGGCTGGTGCGGCGGCTTGACCGAACTGGTGAAAATCTCCGCCCTGGCCGATGCGCACAACGCCATGGTGGTGCCACATGGCTCCTCGGTCTACAGCTACCACTTCGTCGCCACCCGGCAGAACAGCCCGTTTGCCGAATTCCTGATGATGGCGCCCAAGGCCGACGAAGTGGTGCCGATGTTCCACCCGCAACTGCTGGGCGAGCCGGTACCGGTCAATGGTCGCATGCGCCTGTCAGTGCTGGACAAGCCAGGCTTCGGCGTGGACCTGAACCCCGATTGCCAACTGCATCGTCCGTATAACCGCTAAGGAGTCTCGCCATGCAAATGCCTCATAACGCGTTCAAGGCCGGCCTGCGCCAGGGCGCCAGCCAATACGGGATCTGGGCCGGCTTCGCCACCGGCTACGCTGCGGAAATCGTCGCCAGCACCGGTTACGACTGGATGTTGATCGACGGCGAGCACGCACCCAATACCGTGCCCAGTGTGCTCAACCAATTGCAGGCGGTAGCGCCCTATAGCACCGCGCCCGTGGTACGCGCGGTCAACGGCGATGCCAACCTGATCAAGCAACTGCTGGATATCGGCGCGCAGACCCTGATGATCCCCATGGTCGAAACCGCCGAGCAGGCCCAGGCCCTGGTGCGCGCCATGCGTTATCCACCCCATGGCATCCGTGGCGTGGGTGGCGGCCTGACCCGCGCCACGCGCTGGGATGGCGTGGACAACTATCTCAATACGGCCCATCAAGAGCTGTGCCTGATCGTGCAGGTGGAGTCGCGCCTGGGTGTGGACAACGTCGAGGCCATCGCTGCCGTCGAAGGGGTGGACGCGGTCTTTATCGGCCCCGCCGACCTGTCCATCGGCCTCGGCCATGCGGGCAACCCCAGCCACCCCGAAGTGCAGGAGCGTATCCAGCACGCGGTCAACGCCACCCTCGCGGCGGGTAAGGCTTGCGGCATCCTCGCGCCCAATGAAGAGGATGCACGCCGCTACCAGGCCTGGGGCTGCCGCTTCATTGCAGTGGCGATTGATATCAGCCTGCTGCGCCAGAGCGCCCTGAGCACCCTCGCCCGCTACCGCCCTGCCGCCGACGCGAAAGCGCCGTCGCGCACTTACTGAGGAGCCTGCCATGTCATCCGTTCCGGTTTACCAGAACTTTATCAACGGCCGCTTCACCCCAAGCAGCGCCCATATCGACGTGTTCAACCCGGCCACCGGTGCGCTGCTGTCCAAGGTGCCGGCCGCCACCGCCGAGGATGTCGACCAGGCCCTGGCCGCCGCCCGTGCCGCGCAACAGGGCTGGGCACGCAAGCCGGCCATCGAGCGCGCCGGGCACTTGCGCCGGATCGCCGCCAAACTGCGGGAAAACGTCGCCCACCTGGCCCGCACCATTACCCTGGAACAGGGCAAGATCAGCAGCCTGGCTGAGGTTGAAGTCAACTTCACCGCCGACTACCTCGACTACATGGCCGAATGGGCGCGCCGCATTGAAGGCGAAATCATCACCAGCGACCGGCCCAACGAAAACATCTTCCTGTTCCGCAAGCCCCTGGGCGTAGTGGCGGGGATCCTGCCGTGGAATTTCCCGTTCTTCCTCATCGCACGCAAGATGGCCCCGGCGCTGTTGACCGGCAACACCATCGTGATCAAGCCCAGCGAAGAAACGCCGAACAACTGCTTTGAATTCGCCCGCCTGGTGGCCGAGACCGACCTGCCGGCCGGGGTGTTCAACGTGGTCTGCGGCGACGGCCAGGTCGGCGCGGCCCTCACCGCCCACAAGGGCGTGGACATGATCAGCTTCACCGGCAGTGTCGCGACCGGCTCGCGGATCATGACCGCGGCGGCACCAAATATCACCAAGCTCAACCTGGAACTGGGCGGCAAGGCGCCGGCGATTGTCCTGGCCGATGCCGACCTAACACTGGCGGTCAAGGCCATCCGTGATTCGCGGATCATCAACAGCGGCCAGGTGTGCAACTGCGCCGAGCGGGTGTATGTGCAACGCAGCGTCGCCGACCAGTTTATCGAGCGCATCAGCGCGGCGATGGCCGCCACCCGCTACGGCGACCCACTGGCCCAGGCCGATGTAGAGATGGGCCCGCTGGTCAACCGCCAGGGCCTGGACAGCGTCAACCGCAAGGTGCGCACCGCCCTCGCCCAGGGCGCAACCCTGGTCACGGGCGGGCAGATTGCCGACCTCGGCGCAGGCTTTCACTTCCAGCCCACGGTATTGGCCGGTGGTCGCGCCGACATGGATATCATGCGCGAAGAAATTTTCGGCCCGGTGCTGCCAATCCAGATTATCGACGACCTCGACGAAGCCATCGCCCTGGCCAACGACTGCGACTATGGCCTGACCTCCTCGATCTATACCCGCGACCTGAGCAAGGCCATGCATGCGGTGCGCGAGCTGGACTTTGGCGAAACCTACGTCAACCGCGAGAACTTCGAGGCGATGCAGGGCTTCCATGCCGGCGTGCGCAAGTCCGGAATCGGCGGTGCCGATGGCAAGCACGGCCTGTACGAGTACACCCATACCCACGTGGTGTACCTGCAGGGCTGAAGTGGTGCAACGGGCGCTGGCACGCGAGTGCCGCCCCTTACAACAACCCTGCCAACAAGGATTGCGCAATGAGCATTGCCAACCTCTACAACGGACCGATCATCGACAGCCACCTGCACCTGTTCGACCCACGCCGCCCCCAGGGCATCCCGTGGCCCGAACCGGGCAACCGCCTGTATGCCGCGCATTTACCCCAGGATTACTGGGCACTGGCAGCCGAACACCAGGTGATCGGCGCGATTGCCGTGGAAGCCAGCCCCTGGCGCGACGACAACCATTGGTTGCTGGAAACCCTGCGCAGCGATGCGCGCATGCTCGGTTTTGTCGGCAATCTCGACCCGTTGCACCCGCAGTTTGCCGTCGACCTTGCAGCGCTCGCCTACGAACCGCTGTTCCTTGGGCTGCGCTACGGCAACCTGTGGCAGCGTGATTTGCTGGAGGACCAAACGCGCCCCGGGTTTATCGACGGCCTGCGCCAGCTCGCCGATTGCGGCCGCTGCCTGGACAGCGCCAACCCCGACCCACGGTTGGTCAAGGGCCTGCTGCACCTGAGCGATGCCCTGCCCGAGTTGCGCATCATTGTCGATCACCTGCCCAACGCCCAGGTCCCTGCGGGCCTGGAAGCGGCCTACCACGCCGACCTGTTGCGCCTGGCTGAACGGCCCAATGTGTTCGCCAAGCTGGCAGAAATCCCACAGCACGGACCTGCCGGTTTGATCGTCGACACCGCGTTCTACAACGACCGCCTGGCCGTGCTGTGGGAGGCCTTTGGCGAAGACCGCTGCTTCTTTGGCAGCGACTGGCCCAACAGCGATCACCTCGCCGATTTCGCCGCCACCCTGGGCCTGGTCAAACGCTGCATGGCTGATCAGCCACAGGCCGTCCAGGACAAATTCTTCCTGCATAACGCCGTGCGCATCTACAGCCCGACACTGCCCCCTGGAGGCCTCTGATGCCGACCCGTGCCTTTCGCATGAACCTCAACCCCGGCATGGCCGCCGAGTACCGCCGGCGCCATGCACAGATCTGGCCGGAACTGGCCCAGGCCCTGCGCGATGCCGGCGTGCTGGACTATCGGATCTTCCTCGACGAGTCCACCCATGCGCTGTTCGCGGTGTTGACCCATACAGACAAGCATGGCCTGGATGCCCTGCCCGGCACCGCGCTGATGCAACGCTGGTGGCAGTACATGCAAGACATCATGCCCAGCCACCCGGATAACTCGCCGGTCAGCGTGGATCTTGAACCGATGTTCAGCCTCACGCCCGACTGAGCCATTGGCCCCTTCACCACAACAATAAAAAGGATTCGAACACGTGGAAATCATTCTCCTCGGTGTGATTCTGCATTTCATCGGTGGCTTCGCCTCCGGCAGTTTCTACATCCCCTACAAAAAGGTCGGTGGCTGGGCCTGGGAAAGCTACTGGATCACCGGCGGCCTGGTGTCATGGTTGATCGTACCGTTGATTGCCGCGCAACTGACCGTGCCCGGCTGGATCGAGATCCTGCGCAACGCCGACACCAGCACCCTGCTCTGGACCTATCTGTTCGGTGTGCTGTGGGGTATTGGCGGGCTGACGTTCGGCCTGACCATGCGCTACCTGGGGCTGTCCCTGGGTATGTCGCTGATCATGGGCCTGACCTCGGCCCTTGGCGCCTTGATGCCAGCCTTGTACCGCGACCTGTTCACCCACGAGACAGAGGGCACCCTGACTTCGATGCTTGCTTCACAAGGCGGGCACTGGGTGCTGTGGGGTGTGGCGGTGTCGCTGATCGGTATTGCGGTGTGCGGCAAGGCCGGGTTGATCAAGGAACGGGAAGTGTCCCAGGCAGTGAAGTTCGCCAGCGTCAGCGAGTTTGCCCTGGGCAAGGGCATGCTAGTGGCGGTGATTTCCGGGGTGTTGAGCGCGTGCTTCAGCTACGGCATTTCCGCCGGGCGCCCACTGGCCGCAGCAGCGGTGGAACATGGCGCCAACAGCCTGTTCCAGAACAACGTGACGTTCATGGTGATCATGTGGGGCGGCCTGACCACCAACGGTATCTGGTGCCTGTGGCTGAACTGGCGCAACCGCACGTTCCATAACTACACCGACCGCAGCACCCCGCTGTTGCGCAATTACCTGCTGGTGGCGTGCGCCGGGACCCTGTGGTTCCTACAATTTTTCTTCTACGGCATGGGCGAAAGCCGCCTGCAGAACGACGCCAGTTCGTGGGTGCTGCACATGTCCTTCATCATCATTGTGTCCAATTGCTGGGGCCTGTATTTGCGCGAATGGCACGGCACCAGCGCGGCCAACAAAGGCGTGCTGATGGCCGGGATCGCGGTGATCCTCGGCGCCATCGCGATGGTTGGCTACGGTAATTACCTCGGCTGAGGCCGCAATGCTTTTTGGTAGGAGCGAGCTTGCTCGCGAAGAACCTGAGGGCGCCGCGTTTAGCCGCTAAGCCCGCGTTATCGTTGACGTTTTTCGCGAGCAAGCTCGCTCCTACAACAGCGTTACATTTTTTTCAGGAGATTTCCCATGTTGCTAGCAGATAAAACCGTGATCATCACCGGCGCCTCCCGTGGCATCGGCCGCGCCGCCGCCCGCGAATGTGCGCGCCAGGGCGCCCGCGTGGTGATCGGCCATAGCGCCAGCGAGCAAGGCACCCAAGCCGCTCTGTCGTTGATCGAAGAGATCCGCGCCTTCGGCGGCCAGGCCATTGAAGTGGGTGGCGATGCCGCCGACCCGGACACCGGCGACACGTTGGTGGCCGCTGCGGTCAAGGCCTTTGGCAGTGTCGATGTGTTCGTCAATAACGCCGGTATCTGCCCGTTCCACTCGTTCCTCGACATGCCGCGCGAGGTGTACCTGAAGACGGTCAATACCAACCTCAATGGCGCGTACTTCGCCGTGCAGGCAGCCGCCAACCAGATGAAGAACCAGGGCCGTGGCGGTGCAATCATTGCCGTCAGTTCCATCAGCGCCCTGGTGGGCGGCGGCATGCAGACCCACTACACGCCGACCAAGGCCGGCCTGCATTCGTTGATGCAGTCCTGCGCCATCGCCCTCGGGCCGTATGGCATTCGCTGCAACTCGGTATTGCCGGGGACCATCGCCACCGACATCAACAAGGAAGACCTGGCTGACGAGGAAAAACTCGCCTACATGACCTCGCGCACACCCCTGGGCCGTTTGGGCGAACCGGACGACGTCGCCGAGCCGATCGTGTTCCTGGCCTCGGACATGGCGCGCTATGTAACCGGCGCGTCGTTGCTGGTGGACGGCGGGTTGTTCGTCAACTTGCAGTAACTCCGCCCGCCCACACGCCACTGATCCAGTGTGGGAGCGGGCTTGCTCGCTCCCACAAGGGGTCTCTGTGTGCCTGAAATTTGTGTTTTACCCCTGATAAAAACAATAAGACCCAAGGAGCACCCATGCGCATCAACCTCCCCCTGGCCCTGCTGTGCTGCACGGTTTCCACCTGCACCCTGAGCGCCGGCCTGCTCGCCCCCAACTCCCCCGCCATGCTCGGCGACTGGAACGGCCTACGCCCGCAACTTGCCGAGCAAGGCTATGACTTCACCCTCAAATACGTCGGCGAAGTGGGCTCCAACCTCGGCGGCGGCTACGACTCCCATATGACCGCCCGCTGGAGCGATCAGTTGATCCTCGGCGTAACCATGGACCTGCAAAAACTCTGGGGCTGGCAGGATGCGAGCTTTCGCATCGGTATCGGCGAACGCCATGGCAAAGACATCACCAACGACCGCGTGCATCACCCCGACGCCACCGGCCTGACGTCTACCATGGAAGTGTTCGGCGGCGGCAATGCCTGGCGCCTGTCGCAGTTCTGGTACGAGCAGAAGTTCTTCGAGCGCAAGCTGGCCGTGAAACTGGGGCGCTTCGGCCATGGTGAAGACTTTGACCAGTTCCCTTGCGAGTTCCAGAACGTCACCCTGTGCGGCTCCCAGGAGGGCAACTGGAATGGCGTGTGGAACAGTTTCCCCATCAGCCAGTGGGCGGTGCGCGCCAAGTATCAGTTCACCGATGAGTTCGCAATGCAGGTGGGGGCCTATGACAAAAATCCTGGAAACGCCGAGGCGAGCAATGGCTTCAAGCCGTTTATCAGTGGCTCCCAAGGCACCAGTTTCCCCATCGAAGCCATCTGGAAGGGACGGATCGGCGGACTGAGTTCGGAGTACCACGCCGGTTACTACTACGCCAATGCCGACACCAAGGACATGCTCAAGGACGCCGACGGCAACTACGCGGCCAGCAGCCAGAAACCCTACCGGATGTATTCGAGCAATGCCGGCTGGTGGTTGTCGGGCCAACAGCAACTGACCACGGTCGATGGCAACAACAAACGTGGGCTTAACGTGTTTGCCAACCTGACCATGAACGATCCAGACAAGAGCGTGATCAAGAGCCTGATCCAAGTGGGCGTGATCTACCGGGGGCCCTTTGACGTACGGCCGGATGACACCTTTGGCATCGGTGCATCGAAGTTGCAGGTCAGCGACCGCTACACCGACAACACCCAGGCGCTAAACGCGCGCAATGGTGTGGCTGGCATGGATGATCCGCTGTATGTACCTGAGCAACGGCGCGAATACAGCTACGAGATCAACTACGGCGTACAGGCCACAAAATGGCTGATGGTGCGGCCCAACCTGCAATACGTGAAATACCCCGGTGGCCTAACTCAAACCAGTGGTGCAGTGGTGGGCGGCGTGCAGTTTATTGCGGACTTCTGAGCCCGCTCAGAACGTGGTGCCCGGCCAGCGGTGCTCAAGCATTTTGCGCTCCGCTGGCAGGCCTCTCCAGGTTGGGGGAATTCGGACCATCAACGCATTGCCACAATCGTTCCCACCAACACCACCGGCCACGCCAACATCGCCGCACGCCATCCCCAGGGCGCGTGCCGCAGTTCCATAAACCCATCGGCAATCACCCAGGCCTTGGCCACCGCTGCCAACACCACCACCCACCACCATCCCGCAGCGCCGGACATGACGGTGCCCACACTCAGCAGTAGCAGCACGACCCAGCACGCCAGCAGCCTCACAACACGTACACCAACGGAAACAGCACCACCCACACCAGATCCACCATATGCCAATACAACGCCCCGGACTCAAACCCCGACTGACGCCCCGGACCATAGGCCCGCTGCCAGCAGCGCAACGCCAGCCACGCCAGAATCAGCATGCCCAACAGCACATGCAAAAAATGAAATCCGGTCAAAATCCAGTACAAGGTAAAGAACGTGCTGTGCTCCAGGCCCAGCCCGGCAGCGGCCAGGTGTCCGTACTCGCTGAGTTTGATCCACACATAGACAAGCGCCACCAACAACCCCAGCACTAACAACCCGGCCGCCCACCGCGAGCGGCCGGCAAGTACCTGTTGCTGCGCCAACGCCGCCAGCAGTCCTGCGGTCAGCAGGCTCAAGGTCATCGCCAGGCCAGTGGAGGTGTCCAGCTGTGCGCGGCCCTCGGCAAAGGCCTCGGGTCGTAGCGCCTGGGTCACAGCAAAGGCAAGGATCAGAATCGCAAACACCGAGAGTTCGGCGAGGATAAAGAACCACATCGCCAGGTCACCCGGTAGGCGCCGCTCAACTGAAATGAACATCGACCACGTCCATCAGGGCCGCGACGGTTTGCGGGTCATCGCTCAGCGCTTCTGCCAGGCAAGCCATGCAGGCTTCGCGCGGGGGCATGCCGGCGGCAATCAGACGGGCGGTGAAGATCAGCAAGCGGGTGGATGCCACTTCTTCCAGGTCATGCTGGTCAAGCCGGCGCAAGGCTTGCCCCAGACGCACCACCTGGGCCGCCAAAGCGCTATCCACCTGGGCTTCGCGGGCGACGATGCGCTCTTCTTCCACTGTTGATGGATAACCAAAGCGCATCGCCACAAAACGCTGGCGGGTGCTGGGTTTCATGCCCTTGAGCAGGTTCTGGTAACCGGGGTTGTAGGACACCACCAACATGAACGACGGCGGCGCCTTGAGGACTTCGCCGGTGCGCTCCAGGAACAACTCGCGACGGTCATCGGCCACCGGGTGCAGGACCACGGCAGTGTCCTGCCGTGCCTCGACCACTTCATCCAGGTAGCAAATGCCCCCTTCACGCACCGCCCGGGTCAACGGGCCATCCTGCCACCAGGTGCCCTGGGCGCCGATCAGGTGGCGGCCAATCAGGTCGGCGGCGCTGAGGTCGTCGTGGCAGGCCACGGTGTACAGCGGCAATTGCAGACGGTGGGCCATGTGCTGGACGAAACGGGTCTTGCCGCAACCGGTGGGGCCCTTGATCAGCACCGGCATGCGGTGGCGCCAGGCGTTTTCGAACAACTCGTGTTCGTTGTTGACGGCTTGGTAGAAGGGTTCAGTCATGGCACACCTTGCATGGACAGCGGGTTTGACCGCCACGCTACGGGGACCTGCGACAACCTGGCAAGCCGTACTCAAGGCAAACTTGATCGCCGTCAAGCGGTCATTCACCCACCCCGACATAGTCTCTGCTGGCACTAAGAACCTGCGCTCTACCCGGATCGCAAAGGTCTTGCCTGAGGAGATAATGGAATGCTGACTCGCAACAAAACACCCTTCGTACTGACGCTGGCCAGGCTCAGCTGCGCGCTGGCCCTGGCCCTCTCAACCCAGGCCTTCGCGGCTGCACCCGCACCGGCTACAGCCATGGTCAAGAGCCCCGGCGCGCCCGACTTGAGCCAAGCCGAGTTCGATGCCTCGAAGCAGATCTACTTTGAGCGCTGTGCCGGTTGCCACGGTGTGTTGCGCAAGGGCGCCACCGGCAAGCCGCTGACCCCGGACATCACCCAGGCCCGGGGCCAGGCGTATCTGGAGGCCTTGATCACCTATGGCTCCCCCGCCGGCATGCCAAACTGGGGCACCTCCAATGCGCTGACCAAGGCGCAGATCACCAGCATGGCGACCTTCATCCAGCACACTGCGCCAACGCCGCCGGAATGGGGCATGGCCGAGACCCTCAAGACCTGGAAGGTACTGGTCAAGCCCGAAGACCGTCCGAAGAAGCAACTGAACACGCTCAACCTGGAAAACCTGTTCTCCGTCACCCTGCGTGACGACGGCAAAATCGCCCTGATCGACGGCGACAGCAAGAAAATCGTCAAGCTCATCGACACCGGCTACGCCGTGCATATCTCGCGGATTTCCGCTTCGGGCCGCTACCTGCTGGTGATCGGCCGTGACGCCAAGATCGACATGATTGACCTGTGGCCCGTCGAGCCGACCAAAGTCGCCGAGATCAAGGTGGGCATCGAAGCCCGCTCGGTCGAGACCTCCAAGTTCAAGGGCTATGAAGACAAGTACGCGATCGCCGGTTCCTACTGGCCGCCGCAGTTCACCATCATGGACGGCGAAACCCTGGAGCCCAAGCAGATCGTGTCCACCCGTGGCATGACCGTGGACAAGCAGGAGTACCACCCGGAGCCGCGTGTGGCGGCGATCATTGCTTCCCACGAATGGCCAGAGTTCATCGTCAACGTCAAGGAAACCGGCAAGGTCATGCTGGTCAACTACCAGGACATCAAGAACCTCACCATCACCACCATCGACGCCGCACCGTTCCTGCATGACGGTGGCTGGGACAGCACCCACCGTTATTTCATGACGGCGGCGAACAACTCCAACAAGGTCGCGGTAATCGACTCCAAGGAGCGCAAGCTCACCGCCTTGGTGGATGTGGGCAAAACCCCGCACCCCGGCCGTGGCGCCAACTTTGTACACCCGCAATACGGTCCGGTGTGGGCCACCAGTCACTTGGGTGACGGCGGTATTTCGGTGATTGGCACCGACCCGGTCAAGCATCCGCAGTACGCCTGGAAGCAAGTGGAATCGCTCAACGGCCAGGGCGGTGGCTCGCTGTTTATCAAGACCCACCCCAACTCGCGGCACCTGTACGTCGACACCACCCTCAACCCCGACACCAAGCTCAGCCAGTCGGTAGCCGTGTTCAACATCGACAAGCTCGACGCCGGCTACACCGTGCTGCCGATTGCCCAGTGGTCGGGCATCAAGCAAGGCGCCCTACGCGTGGTGCAGCCGGAATACAACAAGGCCGGCGATGAAGTGTGGTTCTCGGTGTGGAACGGCCAGGAAGAGGAATCCGCGCTGGTGGTGGTCGATGACAAGACCCTCAAGCTCAAGAACGTGATCAAGGACAAGCGCCTGATTACCCCGACCGGCAAGTTCAATGTCTACAACACCCAATTCGACATTTATTGAGCTTCATCAACAAGAGGCAACCGAATGAAAAATATCCTGCTCGCACTGATCGCCCTGGGCTCGGCATTGAGCCTGTCCAGCGCAATCGCCGACGACGGCGCGGCGCTGTTCAAGAGCAAACCCTGCGCCGCCTGCCACACCATCGACAGCAAGATGGTGGGGCCGGCGCTCAAGGAAGTCGCAGCGAAGAACGCCGGGGTCAAGGACGCAGACAAGACTCTGGCCGACCACATCAAGAACGGCACCCAGGGTAACTGGGGACCGATCCCGATGCCTCCAAACCAAGTCACCGATGCACAAGCCCTGACCCTCGCCCAATGGGTGTTGAGCCTCAAATAAGCACAAGGAGCACGCCATGCAAGTCTCGATGATCGGTTCGGCCATGGCGCTGCTTTTCCTCATTCCTGCGCCGGTGCATGGAGCACCGGCGCCTGCACGCCAGGTCCAGCTGGAACACCTGCTGACCCAGGACTGCGGGGCCTGCCACGGCCTGCACCTGACCGGCGGCCTGGGACCGGCGCTGACCCCGCAAGCCCTGGCCGGGCAGACCCGCGACACCCTGATTGCCACCGTGACGTATGGCCGCCCTGCCCTGGCGATGCCTGGCTGGGCGCCATTGCTCAATGCCGGCGAGATTGCCTGGCTGGTGGACCGCCTCCTGCAAGGAACCCCTGCGCCATGATCCGTCCCCTGCTTGCCTGTATTGCCAGCCTGTTGCTCACGGCTTGTGCCCAACCACCGTTACGGGGTACCGGCGACCTGGGCCTGGTGGTGGAACGTGCCACCGGCAGCCTGCTGATTATCGACAGCAGCCATCAGGCCCGGCTGGGCCGGGTCGAGGGACTGGGTGACTTGTCCCATGCCTCGGCGGTGTTTTCCCGCGACCAGCGCTACGCCTACCTGTTTGGCCGTGACGGCGGGCTGACCAAGGTTGACCTGCTGACCCAGCGCATCGACAAACGCCTGATCCAGGGCGGCAATAGCATCGGCGGTGCGATCAGCCAGGATGGGCGCTTGATTGCCGTGTCCAACTACCAGCCCGGCGGGGTCAAGGTGTTCGACGCCGTGACCCTGCGCCAAGTGGCGGACATCCCGGCCACGCCCCTGGCCAATGGCAAGCGCTCGCGGGTGGTGGGACTGGTGGATGCGCCGGGGCAGCGCTTTGTGTTCAGCCTGTTCGATACCGACGAGATCTGGAGCGCTGATTTCAGCCAGGGCAATACCCCGGCCATCACCCGCTTCACCGGCATTGGCCGCCAGCCCTATGACGCCTTGATCACTGCCGATGGCCGCTACTACATGGCCGGTCTGTTTGGCGAGGATGGCATGGCCCAGCTCGACCTGTGGCACCCCGAGCATGGGGTCAAGCGCGTGCTCGCCGACTACGGGCGCGGCCAGGAAAAACTGCCGGTGTACAAGATGCCGCACCTGGAAGGCTGGGCCGTGGCTGACAACCAGGCCTTCGTGCCCGCCGTGGGCCGCCACCAGGTGCTGGTGATGGACGCGCGCACCTGGCAACAGACCGCTGCCATCACCGTGGCCGGCCAACCGATTTTTGTCACCGCACGGCCTGACGGGCGCCAGTTGTGGGTCAACTTTGCCTACCCGGACAACGACCGGGTGCAGGTACTCGACAGTGAAACCCACCGGGTGGTCGCCGACCTGCGCCCCGGCCCCGGTGTGCTGCACATGGAATTCACAGGGCGCGGTGAGCAGCTGTGGTTGTCGGTTCGCGACGGCCAGCAGGTGCAGGTCTGGGACCCTTATCGCCTGACCTTGCTCAAGACCCTGCCGGCCGACAGCCCCAGCGGCATCTTCTTCAGCAACCGCGCACAAAAAATGGGGTACTGAGATGGAACTTGATGAACTGACCGCACGCCTGATCGACCGCTATCAACACGGCATGCCACTGTGCGCCGAGCCTTATGTGGAAATGGCGCAAGACCTGGGTTGCAGCGAGCGCGAGCTGATGGCCTGCCTGCAACGCCTGGAACTGGCGGGGGCGCTGTCGCGGATCGGACCGGTGTTCGATCACTGCCGTGCCGGCGCCAGTACCCTCGCCGCCCTGGCGGTGCCCGCCGAACGTCTGGAGCAGGTGGCGGCGCGCATCAGCCGCTACCCCGAGGTCAATCACAACTACGCCCGCGAGCATCACTACAACCTGTGGTTTGTGCTGACCGGGCCCAATCGTCGCCATCTGGAACAGATTCTCGACGAGTTGGAGAAGGACACCGGCCTGATCCCCCTGGACCTGCCGATGCTCACCGCTTACCGCATTGACCTGGGTTTTGCCCTGGGAGTCCATCCGTGATCGCCCCGCTGAACCATGAACAATTGCTCGACCTGCGCCAGTGCCTGGAGCGCGGGCTGCCGCTCGTTTCGCGCCCCTATGAAAACCTCGCAGAGCAGATCGGCGCCCATCACCTGCAGGTGTTGCAACAGATGCAACAGTGGCAGGAGCAAGGCCTGTTTCGCCGCGTGGGCCTGGTGCTCAACCACCGCGCCCTGGGTTTTGTCGCCAATGCGATGCTGGTGCTGGATGTGCCCGACGCACTGATCGATGAAGTCGGCCAGCGCCTGGGCCGCGCACCGGGGATCACGCTCTGCTATCAGCGGCCACGGCGCCTGCCGCACTGGCGCTACAACCTGTTCTGCATGGTCCACGCCCGTGAGCGCGAAGCGGTACAGGCGCAGATCCAGGCGCTGCTGGAGCAGCATCTGCTCAGCGACCTGCCCCACCACCTGCTATTCAGCACACGCATGTTCAAGCAATGCGGCGGACGTTTTGCGCCGCCGCCGTCACAGGTATGGGCCCATGGATGAACTCGACCGGCAGTTGATCAACCGCCTGCAACGCGGCCTGCCTCTGGTGCGTCACCCATGGCAGGCGGTGGCTGGCGAGCTGCACAGCACGCCCGACGAGCTGCTCGACCGCCTGCACCTGCTGCTCGAAGACGGCGTGCTCACGCGCTTCGGGCCGATGTTCGATATCGAGCGCCTGGGCGGCGCGTTCACCCTGGCCGCCCTGGCAGTGCCCGAATCACGCTTTGAACAAGTGGCAGCGCAACTCAACGATCTGCCGCAAGTGGCCCACAACTACCGACGCGAGCATCACTGGAACATGTGGTTTGTCCTGGCCTGCGCTACCGGCGAGGACCTCGACCAGACCCTGTCGCATATCCACACCATTACCGGGCTTGAGGTGCTTAACCTGCCCAAGGAGCAAACCTACCATGTCGGTCTGTACTTCCCGGTTTGACGAGACCCTGGCCCAGCGCTTGATTCATTTGACCGAGGCCGGCCTGCCCCTGGTTGAAGATCCCTGGACCTGGCTCGCCGAACAACTGGGCATCAGCGTCGAATCCACCCTCGACCTGCTCAAGCGCTTACAGGGCGAAGGCGCGATCCGCCGGATCGCCGCCGTGCCCAATCACTATCGCCTGGGCTACCGCCACAACGGCATGACCGTGTGGGATGTGTGCGATGAACAGATGCCGCGCCTGGGTGAGCTGATCGGCGCCCAGCCATTTGTCAGCCACTGCTATCGCCGGCCCCGGCGCGGGGATTGGCCCTACAACCTGTTCGCCATGGTGCATGGCCGCAGTCGTGAAGAAATCGACAGTTACCGTGAACACCTGCGTTTCTTGCTGGGCGATGCCAGCCGGGCGGACGAGATGCTGGTGAGCAGTCGCATCCTGAAAAAAACCGGCCTGCGCTTGGCCCCTCCTCGCTCCTGTAGGAGCTGGCTTGCCAGCGAAGATCGTTAACGATAACGCGGGCATCCTGGATGAACGTGTCGCCGGGGCGTTTTTCGTCGGAACGCCGCCCAGAGACAAGCTCGCTCCTACAACAAGGAACATCTTATGCTTAGGATCAGTCATTACCTGCGCACCCTGGCCGGCCAATGCCCACCACCGCGCAGCGCCAAACCGGGCAGCCCGCGCGCGCCGGTGGTGATCTGGAACCTGCTGCGCCGCTGCAACCTGACCTGCAAGCACTGCTATGCCACCAGCGCCGACAGTGTGTTCCGCGATGAACTGGACACCGAGGCAGCGCTGAAGGTGATTGATGATCTGCACGAGGCCGGGGTCAAGGTGTTGATCCTCTCGGGCGGCGAGCCACTGCTGCGCGAAGACCTGTTCCAACTCAGCGCCTATGCCCGCGCCAAGGGCTTTTTCGTGGCGCTGTCGAGCAATGGCACGCTGATTGATGAAGGCAATATCCAGCAGATCGCCGCCGCACGTTTTGACTATGTGGGCATCAGTATCGATGGCTTGAAGGCGACCCACGATGCCTTCCGCCAGAGCGAGGGCAGTTTCGAGCGCTCGATGCATGCTATCAGCCTGTGCCGCCAGGCAGGGATCCGCGTGGGCCTGCGCACCACCCTGACCCAGGAAAACCATGCACAGCTACCGCAACTGCTGGCTTTAATGCGTGAATACGATGTGCAGAAGTTCTACCTCTCACACCTCAACTACAGCGGACGCGGCAAGCGCAGCCGGCAACTGGACGCCCATCAGCAGATGAGCCGCGACGCCATGCTGATGATTTTCCAGCAGGCCTGGAGCGACATCCAGAACGGCGTACCCAGCGATTTTGTCAGCGGCAACAACGACGCCGACGCCGTGTTGTTGCTGCAATGGGTGCACCAGCACTTGCCGGAACACTACCCGCAACTCGAACACCTGCTGCATGCCTGGGGCGGCAATGCCTCGGGCAGCGGTATCGCCAATATCGACAACACCGGCGAAGTACACCCGGACACGTACTGGTGGCAACACTCGGTGGGCAATGTGCGCCGCACCTCGTTTCGCGAAATCTGGCTAGAGCGCCCCGATCCACTGCTACTGCGCCTGCGCCAACACCCACGCGAGATCGGTGGCCGTTGCACCGAGTGCCACTGGCTGGGCATCTGCAACGGCAACACGCGCACCCGCGCCTGGGCCGGCGGCGACCTCTGGGGCCCGGACCCCGGTTGTTACCTCAGCGACGCAGAAATCGCCCATTCGCCGCCCACTTTGATTCCTTGCTCGGCACGCTGAACCACCGGCCGGTCACCTGGTGAAACAACCGGGGGCCGCCAACCTGATGATGAACCAAGGAAGTCTCATGCACTCATCCCACGCGTTACCCTCGGTGCTGCACAGCCCTTTCCACCCCGGCGAAGTCGCCTTGGTTGGCGCCGGCCCCGGTGACCCACGACTATTGACCCTGCGCGCCTGGAGCCTGCTGATGCAGGCCGATGCCGTGGTGTTCGACCGCCTGATCAGCGCTGAATTGCTGACCCTGATCCCACTGACCTGTGCCCGGCATTACGTGGGCAAGGCCAGCGGTTATCACAGCCTGCCTCAGGATCAGATCAACGAGTTGCTGGCTGCACTGGCCCAACAGGGGCAGCGGGTGGTGCGGCTCAAAGGCGGCGATCCATTCGTCTTTGGCCGCGGTGCCGAAGAGCTGGAATACCTGCTGGCGCAAGGTGTGTCGTGCCAGGTGGTACCGGGCATCACGGCGGCCTCCGGCTGCAGTGCCTATGCGGGTATCCCGCTGACCCACCGTGACCTGGTCAACTCGTGTCGCTTCGTCACCGGGCATTTGCAGCGCGACGGCGAATTGAAGTTGCCGTGGGACAGCCTCGCCGACAGCAGCCAGACCCTGGTGTTCTACATGGGCCTGTCGAACCTGGCGATGATCGCCGAACGCCTGATCGATGCCGGCCTACCCGCAGACACCCCGGCGGCGTTGATCTGCAATGGCGCCCGCACCGACCAGCAGGTGCATCGCGGCACCCTGCGCCTGCTGCCCGCCCTGGCCTTGATGTGCGAGCCCGGTGTGCCGACCTTGACGGTGATCGGGCATGTGGTCGATCTGTTTGCCGATGCGGCCCTGCACTACCCCGCCAGCCTCGCCCCCGGTCACTTGTCAGTGTCCAGGGTGGCGGTATGAAACGCCTGTGGTTGCTGCCGCTGTTGTGGGCCAGCGCGGCCCACGGCGCACCGGATGCCGCCGCCGATTACCAGCAGCATTGCCAAAGCTGTCACGGCGTCAACCGGGTCGGCAGCAGCGGCCCGGCGTTGTTGCCCGAGAGCCTGGGGCGGATCAAGCCGGCCGAGATTCGCCAGGTGATCGAACAAGGCCGCCCGGCCAGCCAGATGGCCGCATTCGCTCCGCTGCTGACAGCGCAACAGATCGACGGCCTGGTGAGTTTCCTGCAACAGCCGCCCGCCACGCCCGCGACCTGGAACGAGCAGGATATGCGCAGCAGCCACCGCCAGTTAGCCGACCTCAGTCAACTGCCCAGCACCCCACAACATCGTGCCGACCCGCTGAACCTGTTTGTGGTGGTGGAGTCCGGCGACCATCACATCGACATTCTCGACGGTGATCGCTTTGAAGTGCTCGATCGCTTTGCCTCGCACTTTGCCGTACACGGCGGGCCGAAGTTTTCCCCGGACGGGCGCTTTGTGTACTTTGCTTCGCGCGACGGCTGGATCAGCCTGTACGACCTGCACAACCTCAAGCTGATCGCCGAGATCCGCGCCGGCCTCAATACCCGCAACCTGGCGGTGAGCAAGGACGGGCGCTGGGTGCTGGTGGGCAATTACCTGCCGGGCAACCTGGTGGTGCTGGATGCGCGCGACCTGTCGCTGGTCAAGACCCTGCCTACGGGCTCGCGGGTCAGCGCGGTGTATACGGCGCCGCCGCGCCAGAGTTTTATCGTCGCCCTCAAGGATGTGAATGAGGTCTGGGAGTTGTCCTACGCGCCAGCCCTCCCGAACTTCGAGCCCCGGCGCATCCAGGCCCAGGATGTGCTGGATGACTTTTCCTTTTCCCCCGACTACCGCCAACTGCTCGCCACCTCGCGCAAGGCCGGCGGCGGGCAAGTGATCGACCTCGATTCCGGGCAGGTGGTCACCAACATCGCGCTGGCGGGCATGCCCCACCTGGGTTCGGGGACTTACTGGCAACGCAACGGGCAGTGGGTGTTTGCCACGCCGAATATCAGCAAGGGGCAAATTTCGGTACTCGACCTCAAGACCTGGAAGCTGATCAAACAGATCCCTACCCTCGGGCCGGGGTTCTTTATGCGCAGCCACAGCAACTCGCGCTATGTGTGGAGTGATGTGTTTTTTGGCCCGGACAATGACGCGATCCACTTGATCGACAAGCAGACCCTGGAGATCGCCCATACGCTGCGGCCCATGCCGGGCAAAACGGCGGCGCACGTGGAGTTCACCCGGGATGGGCGCTATCTGCTGTTGAGCATTTGGGATCGCGAAGGTGCGTTGATCGTCTATGACAGCCAGACGTTGCAGGAGGTCAAGCGCATTCCTATGAACAAGCCTTCGGGTAAATACAACGTGGGGAATAAGATCGAGTTTGCGGAGGGGACTTCGCATTGATGCAAGCCCGCTCCCACAGGGGATCTCATCAATGCAGGGATCAATCAGAAGGCGTAGGTCGCACCCAGACTGATCACTTCTCCCTTGATCTCGGTTTTACCCTCCAGCGATGCTGCGCCAAGACGATCAATGTTCTTGGTCTTGAGCTTGACGGTTTCCACAAACTGTCGCGAATAGGCGCCGTCGATACTCAAGCCTGGAATCGCCCGGATGTTGTAGCCAAAGCCCAGGGACGCAAATACCCGATCACCATCCGGGATCCGCGGGTCACGGGTGGAGTTGGGGGTTGGCGTCTGGTCAAAGGCCACCCCCGTGCGCACGGTCAAGTCATCCGTGAGTTTGTAGTCACCGCCGAGGGAGTACATCCAGGTGTTCTTGTAGTTATAGGGAATCGATACCAGGGTGCTGCCATCCGACTTCAAGGTCAGCGCCTTGAACGATGACCATTGGGTCCACGTAGCACTCAGGCCCAGGGTCAAGCGATCAGAGAACTGGTGTACCCAGTCCAGGGACGCATTGGCCGGGATATCCATCTGCGCCGAGGCATTTGCACCGCCGGGATACAGGTGCAGGTCGGGGTAGGCCAGTTCGACCAGGGTCTTGCCATCGAACACCGGGGTGGTCATCAGGTCTCTGGAAAGTGTATCGGCGTGGATATTGTATTTACCCTCCAGCTTGTTGTTGATTTTGGCGTGGTAGTTCAGGCCGAAGGTGTCTTGCAACGTCGGTTTCCAGGCCATGCCGGCAAACCAGCCCAGGGAGGTGTTGTCGACCTTGACCCGCATCAAGGCCAAACCCTGGCCTGCGGGAAATGGAATGTAGCCCAGGTCCGGCGACTGTGCGGCGGCGGCATACAGGTCAACGTTCTGGCTCACGAAGCCTTTGGTGTGCTGCACAATGACACCACCACCAATGGAAAACTGATCATTGACTTTGAACGACAGCGAGCCGGTCAGGCCCACGGTTTCAACTTTAGTGTCTACCGCAAAGTCACGGCCTTTCCAGTCCTCATCCCATGTCGTGCGGGCGCCCATGGGCACCACCTGGCTCAGGCCGAAGGCCAAGCGATCGTTGATCGGCGTAACCATGAAGCCCGTTGGTGCCCATGCCTCAAACCCGCCCTGACCACCGCCACCCGTGCGGGGTGTCGAGGTAGGGAGGCCGGTGTCTGGATCGAGGACCGTACTGGACGCGGGATTGCCTGCGTAGTCATACGCAGCACCTTTGTACTTGATGTCGATATTGGCGTAGTTGAGGGTGAACTGCGAAACGCTCTTGTCGATAAAGGCCATGGCCGCCGGGTTGTTGAAGGCCGCCGACGGATCGTTCTTGAACATCGAACCACCACCGAACGCCCGGCCCCAGCCTGCGGTATTGGCGGTCGGCGTCATGAACCCGCCGGCCTGGACTGGGCAGGCCACGACCGTCAGCCCACCCAACACCGCCAGGGCAAGGAATGCCAGGGCCTGCTGCTTGTTGTGTCGCATGCTCCACTCCGTCTCATTGTTACCCAGCCCAACAGGTACCTCTAGTGAGGCACCTGTCTTTCATGGGTGATCAGCCCTTTGCACTAGGGAGCGGGACAGCTCAAGGCACCACGCTCAGGTTCGGTACTTTGACGGTCAGGGATTGGACGGCACAGTTGCCGGACAGCGGCTGGTTTTTACCGGTCAGGGTGCGAGTCGCCTGGTTCCACTCGCCACTGACGGTACCCGCGCCGCAGTTGGAGGGTGGGAAAGCCACCGTCCAGCCCACATTTGACACGGTACCGTTGCCGATTCCGGTGCTCGCGTTAAAGCTGGTCGCAGTCAGCACCCACCCCGGAGCCGGAACGTTTTTCAGCTTCGGCAAATTACACAGGCCACCGCCGGTAAGTGTTGCCGAAGTGATGGTGGCTACGCCTGCGGAGACATTGCCGCCGAAAGTGATGCCACAGGTAATGGGAACCCCAGCCGAAGATGGCGACGTTACAACAATGGTGCCTGCCTCAGTGGTAAACGGACCTTCCGGGGTAATCGACACGGCGCTGGCCATGGAAGCCGCACCGAACAACAGAGCAAATGAACTTACACAAACGAGGGCTTTCAAACTTTTCATTATTTTTCCTCACATGTATGGCGAACTATTTCGCCAGGGCAATGGCCTTCAACAGAAGTTCACAACAAAGTTGCGACACCTCCCTCTCAAGCCAAATATCAACTCAATTAACCGCATTAACCCGCCTATTTACCCGATAGACTTATTGAACTTACAAAAGTCCGAACAGACAAATCTCAGGCAATAAAGGTCTGCGAGCCACATAGACTCCGAACTCCCTACAACATTTAGATCAAGCCAGGTGATACTGATAACGCAGCCCGCCTAATATTTCCGGGCTTCCTACTGGGTTGGCATTGACTGAAGATTCTTCAAGCAATAGTGCCAAACTTGATTATCTATACGCTGACGCTATTCATAATTAAGCATGGACATAGAACAGCATCCATATTGAGTAAACTTCCAGCACGCACTAAGAAACTCACTGCGTAATGGCGCTTTGATCAACGCAGGCAAAACAACCACACGCATACCCCCGCAACCAAAGTCTTTTTCTTCACAATCTGTATTAAACAATCTACCTGAAAACACCAATTGCGCCAGAGGACATTATTTATTTGCGAGAAATCCTACGTAACAGCTTTATACCCGCAGAAAATATAAACAATTAGAAATACTGAGCTACTCCAGCAGCAGCGCCAGCACATGGGAAGTAGAGGCTCAATATATAGCGGAATTATTTGAAGGATTTATCTGTAGGAACAATACGATGTCATTATAGAAGTGGCTAAGCACCCGCCTCATCATTCACTTTGACCGCTCGCTCACGAACAAACCCTTGCACCGCGTCACCGGGCAACGCTTTACTGAAATACCAACCCTGAATGATCAGTTCTGCCCCCGAGTGTCCCCGGCCCGACTGAAGAAACGCCAATTGCTCAGCCGTTTCCACGCCCTCCACCACTACCCCCAGGTTCAGCGCTTCACAAAAGCGCAGCATGCCGGTCAATACCTGCGCCCCCTTGGGGTCTTGCTGGGCAACCACAAAACTGCGGTCGATCTTGATGAAGTCCACCGGGAACTGGTGCAAGTAACTCAACGCAGAAAACCCGGTGCCGAAGTCGTCGATGTACACCTTGGCACCAATGGCCTGCAGCTTTTCGATCATCTGCCGCGTCACCTGGATATCACCCACCAGCGCATCCTCGGTGATCTCCACCGACACATGACCGTTGGCCTGGGACAGGATCTGCACCAGTTGCCTGCCATACGCCGGGGTCGTCAGGGTGGCGCTGGAGACATTGATGGTGATTGGCAGTGCAAAGCCGGTTTTCTGCCATTTCTGGTATTGGCGCACGGCCTGGGAGGCAACCCACAAGTCTACGTCCGGCATCAACCGGGCTTGAGCCAGCCACTGGAGGAACTCCCATGGCGAGTGCACCTTGCCTTCGCCATCCCGTGCCCGCATCAGCGCCTCGCAACCCGTGCACAAGCCAGTCAAGGAGGACACCTGGGGCTGAAATTCCAGGTAGAACTCGTAGTCGCTGATCTGCTGGATCCTGCTCAACTCAAGAGCCTGTCGTGCCAGCGCCTTGTGCGACGTCAGCACCGGATCCATTTCCAGCAGACGGCCTTTTTCCTCAAGCCCGCGAAAGGTCGTGTCGAAAGACTTGAGGTAAACCGTACCGCCCTCCACGGCCTGCCGGTGGATTGCACGGACATAGGGTGCATAGATCAGCGTCCCCAACCCCAGCAGCACCAGTTGCAACGCCACCGCCGCCAAATCCCCCTGGGTACTCAGGTAGGCATTGAGCAGCACCGGCGCGGTAAAGGGCACACTGGCGACCGCCGGCGAGACCCAGCCAGCCTGCACCACGATCAACGCCAGCAGAGTGTTGATCACCGGGACGGCTAAAAAGGGAATAAACAGGCGCGGATTGAGGATGATCGGCAAGCCGAACAACAACACCTCGCTGACGTTGAACAACGACAGCGGCAGGCTGGCCACCGCCAGCAAACGCATGGACTGGCTCTTGGAAAACAGCAGAATCGCCAGCAACAGACACAGGGAACCGCCAGACCCACCAATAAAGGCAAAGCACCCCAGCAGGCCGGCATTCAACACGTATTGAATGGGCTCTCCCGCCGCCAGCGCCGCACCGTTGAGTACCACCGCCTGGTCCAATGCGTCAAACAGCGGCTGGATCGCATACACGCCATGAATGCCAAAAAACCACAGCAGCGAATTGATCGCCGTGACAAACACCCCGCTGCCATAAGGCGACTGAAGCGCATCGAGCATATCAGGCCCCTGGAACTGCACCACATGAGGAACCTGCAACAGCAGAGACAACGTCACCACCAGCAGCAGTGCGGTGATTGCCCCCGGCACGACCATGTTGATGGTGCCCTTGAGGTTGTGCCCCACCAGGTCTTCGTTGACCAGGCGGGTCCAGCGATACCGATGCAACCTGGCAATCGCCGGGACATTGATCAGCGGCGAAGCGATGGCAATAAACAACACAAAGGTCGCCGACGCACGTGGATAGTCCCGCAGGACAAAAGTGGCAATGACCACGTGCGCCAGGCACAGGAAGGCCACTGGTAGCTGTGGCAATCGGTGCTGGATCGCCAGCATATAGCCGATGGAGGCTGCTACCAGCAACGGGATGACAGAACTGATCTTGGCATGCAGACCCGCCAGGAATGCCACAAGCGGCGACGGAAAATTCAGGACCCGAGCGCATTCGGACAACAGCAGAAAACCTGCCGAGACCAGCAGGCACGGCAAGATCCATAACAGGCCTTCACGGATGGCCCGCAACGACTCTGTGCTTGCCAGGGCAGCCAGGCGCTGGGTGAAGAAGAGCTTGAACAGCGTTTGCGCCATGATTGTCTCCCTGCCCCGCGTTTCCTGGCCCTTGGCCGTCGCACCGGAGGGGCGGCCTTCAACAGGGGTTAACGCTACACGCCCAGGCTCAGAGAGTGAAAGGTTTTTGCCCCGCCGGACCGCGATAAATCGCCTTAAAGTACCCGCAGATACGTTGGCGAGGGTGTAGTATCCTGCACTTTTTGAAACAATAGCGCGCGTCAGGGTTGTACTGCCCAGGGGCGAACCGCTGGTTTTCGGAACCAACAGCGACCCACAAAGGTCATGAGCTGGACAGGTCTACCAACCCACAGGCTGGTAGATCCGCAGACCACCGTTACCCCGCAGGTCTCGGCACACCAACTGACCCAGCGTTCTCAGGGAGATGTATTCGACATGCAAGGCAGGCTTTCAAATCGCGCACGACCTTTGGCTTTCACGACAGTGCTCTGGCTGTGTGGGGTCGCCGTACTGTTCTCTATCAAAGCCGCCGTCGAAGCGGTGGAAGGACCTATCAGCAAGACTTGGGTCGACTTGACCCTGGTACTCGCCGCCTACCTGTTTTTTTTCTTGCTGGATCCCCTGCAACAGTGGACTGCCAATCGGCTGCGTAAACGCGCCCGACGTAAAAGCCGTTACGAACAAACCTCATCCTGAGGTCGCGCAACCTATGCTCCGGGAGTAACCCCTTGTCTGAACCTGGCGAAAACCATCGGCTGGCCCTGGACATCTTCTTGAGCCAGCATCCCGAGTTGCGCGCCGAACTGGATACGCTGAACCCTCTGGCCGCCCAGGCCAAGCGCGAAACCATGGCGCAATACCGTGCCGAACGTCTGCACGAAGCCTTCGAGGCGCAGGCAGAGTCCCAGAACCTGTTTGCCTGGGAGTTGACGCTGCAACTGATCAGCCAGTCGCCACAGGAGTTCGAGGCCAACCGCCTGGAAGTGCATAAGGAAGTGGCCCAAATGGCAGGCCTGGCGTGGGATGAATACTGTCAGCTCCATGGCCTGGCTGACGGTTCTCCTTAACCGCGCGGTCAGTGAACCGGTGTCCCACCACAGAGTGTTCACACTGAATTGCCGCTTGCAACGGGTCAGTAGTGATGGTCCAGGGTTTGACACTGGGCCTCACCCCACACTGCGAAACGCACTGGGACTGAGCCCTGTCCACCGCTTGAACGCCCGGCGAAAGCTGCGTACGTCACTGTAGCCCACCTCTTGGGTAATACGCTCGATGGACAGGCCAGGGTTACTCAACAACCCCATGGTCCGGGCGCGACGAGCCTGTTCCAGCAACGCCTCGAATGTCAGCCCGTGGTCGGTCAGGCGTCGGCGCAGTGTGCGCCCGCTCATGTTCAGGTCACTGGCGACCTTTTCCAATTGACTGCCCTGCAAGTCGCGGGAAATAGCGCGCTCTACCGCCTGGATCAGGTCCATTTTCCGGTGTAGCTGGGCACTTTCCAACTCAAGCAGGCCAAGGGCCTGACGCAATGCCAGGGCATGGTGATTCGGCAGGGACACGTCCAGCCAGCGTGCCTCCAGGACCATACGGTTGTGCAGGCAGCCAAAGCGCACATCGTCACCGAACAAACGTTGATACTCGGCGGCATACAACGGCGGCGCGTGCATGAACTCCATGCGCAATGGCTTGAATTCGCTGCCCACCAGTGTGCGGCCGTAGACCATGAGGCTGGCAAAGAACTCCTCGGCGGCAAACACCTGAACCTCGGCATAAGGCAACAGACATTCAACCTCGACCATGACCTCCTGGGCGCTTTCATGGGTCCGTGAGGTGGCGATACCGCCGGAGGTGTGTTGGTGCCGCTCGCCCACGGCAAACGCATCGCGCAGGGTCTTGCACAACGAGATGACATGCCCCAGCAGGCCCAGGGTGCCCAGCACATTCTGATTGCCGACACACAGGCCCAACCCCTGGTCAGGCAGGACCTTGAGTGCGCGCTGGATCATCGCCACGGCCTGGCGATAGGAAATTCGCAGTGCCGGATCGTCCAGGTCCGCCAGGGTAAACCCCAGGCCACGGCACAGATGCTCGGCACTGGCGCCCTTTTGTGCGACGACTTGCCCCAGGGTTTGCAGGAGAAACGGTGACACCAGCGCCAATTCGTAGTGTGGATCAACGGTTTTGCTGTGCATGGATCTGCGATTCCCGACTCTATGCCCGGTTATTGTTTTAGAAACATCCTGATAATCATAGGTGCTTGCAAGCTTCGCCGCACTCTGAATGAACAGTGTCCGGCAAAGCCCCCCTATGTGGCCGCCAATACCCTGCCCTCTGGGGCGCCAAGGGCTTATTTCTATGGGCACGGCTCCAATGAGGGCCGGCCCTCTAACAATAATAATGAGCCCAGACATGAACCCGACCCGCGCGCTTGCCCCCTTCCCCCTTGCCCTGGCCCTTATCAGCCTGTCGACCCTGGCCACAGAAGGCGGCGTGGACAATATCGGTACAGGTACCGACGGCTTCTACATCCTGCCACTGGATGTCGATCACCTGCCGGACCACATGTTCGCCTTCAACCTCTACTACAACCACTATGAAGCCACGAAGCTGGATATCAGCTCGCTCGGGGGCAAGGTGCCACAGGTGAAGATCCGCTCGGACGCGATCATTCCGCGCCTGGACTACCTGAGCCCGTTGCGGGTGTTGGGCGGGCGGCTGGGCGGCTACATCGCCCAGCCGTACCTCAAGCAACAAGTGGCGCTGTTTGGCATGTCTGACCAACGTGAAAGCATGGGTGACACAACTATCGCGCCGATTATCCTGTGGGACATGGGCAAAAACCTGACCTTGGCCGCCGCCGTGGAGATCACGGTGCCTACTGGGGAATACGATGCTTCACGCCTGGCCAACACCAGCAACAACTTCTACACCTACAAGCCGCTGGTTTCGGCAACGTGGCTGCCAAACGAGCGCACGGAACTGTCGATCAAGACCACCTACAGTTTCAACAAGGAAAACCACGCTACGGACTACCGCTCCGGGCAGATTTTCCACTTTGATTATTCGGCCAGCTACAAAGTGACCGACAACGTGAGCCTGGGCATCAATGGCTACTACCTCAAGCAGACGACTGACGATAAGCAGTACGGACGCACCGTCACCAATATCTACGGCGAAGCGGTCGACGACGGGGTACGCGGCCAGGTATTTGCGATTGGACCTGCGGTGTACTTCACCTTTCTCAAGTACGCCAGCGGGGAGATCCGTTGGGCCAAGGAGTTTGATGTCGAGAACCGCCCGGAAGGCGACATGTTGTGGGCCAAGCTGACGATTCCGTTTGCATTGTAGGAGCGGGCTTGCCCGCGATGGCCGTTAACGATGACGTTGGGTACCTGACACCCTGCGGTGTTCTAACGGCTGTCATCGCCAGCAAGCCGGCTCCTGCCTGGGATGCGTGACGTTATCCGGTGTATACCGGCCAGCTTTCGACAATTTTGCCGTCACGCACCGCCAGCAGGTCGCCAAACTGCAGGAGCACCGACTCAGTCTGGGTCGGGCGCAAGAACACCTGGTCGTCGACGTTCAAGCCCACCTGCGGCGAGCCATTGACCATCTCCTGGTTGGAGCTGCGGCCGTACAACCCATTGCTTTGCAGCCCCGAGGGTGACTCGAACTCGGCCATCCAGTTACCGCCATAGATAAAGAACGTGGCGCGCTGGTTGCGATCCCACCAGGACAACAGCCGGGACTTGTCGTCCAGTGCAGGAATATTGACCGCCCCCGTGCTTTTGAGGACCGGCGTAGCGATATAGGCCGCTGGCACATGCTCGCCCAGGGATGGCAAATCGTAATGCGTGGGCTTGAGCATGGCTGTGCCCACCGAGACTTCGCTGCTTAATTGCTCCTGCTCATGTATCCGATAGCTGGGGCTGCCTGCCGTATTGAGTGTCAGGCCGTCATGCCACAGGCCTGCAAACTGCTGGCGGGTGAAGTCGACAAAGGCGTTGTAACGCAGCATGACCTTATCGAACAACGCCTGGGGCGAGCCAAGGATGCCCGGCACGCCCATGCCGACAAACGGGTCATAGCCCATGAAGCCGGCAAACTCCAGGTGCTGCGGGTGCGCCTGGATCAGCCCGAGCATCTGCCCCAGCACCGCGTTATCGCTGATACCGCCGCGATGCAGGCCCACATCCAGCTCGATATTGATCCGCAGCCGTGTCCCCAGCCCCTGGGCCAGCGCCAGGTATTGTTGCAGGCGCTGCGGCGTGTCCAGCAGCCATTGCAATTGCCGGGCAGGATCGAATGGCCCCTGGTGGCGTTGATAGAACAGCTCGGCAGAACGCACCGGCAACGGCTTGCCCAGCAGAATATCGGCGCCTTGAAACACCTGCGCGTCGTGGTTGAGAAAGGGTTGGTGAAAAGACATCAGACGTTGGGTACCCGCACGCTTGGCAATGTAGGCCAGCAAGCCCGGTGCGGGCAGGGATTTTTCCACCAGGCGCAGGTGCTTGCCGCCCCGCCGGACCGATTGCATCACGATGTCGATGTTGTGGTCCAGGCAATCCAGGTCGACCAACAGCACCGGGCGCATCGGCCCATGGGCTTTGAGCTGCTGGTTCAACTGGCGAAAATACTCACTGTAGGGCGACCCCCGGTCAGTCGGGCGCAGCAACGCCGCGCCCGCCACCAGCAAGGCACCGGCGCCCAGGGTGCCGGCCATGAAGTTTCTGCGATTCATCAGGCAACTCCCAGGATAGATGACAGGTGTGCATTGAGGAATTTGCCATCGGGATCCAGGGCCTGGCGCACCCGAGTGAACTCATTCCAGCGCGGATACAGGGTCTGCAACGTGCGGGCGTTGAGGGTATGCAATTTGCCCCAGTGTGGCCGCCCGGCGTATTTCCAGAAGATCGGCTCGACGGCGGCAAAAAAATTGTGATGATCCATGGTGTAGTGCTGGTGCACCGAGATAGAGCAACTGTCGCGACCTTCAAACATGCTCAGGGGAATATCGTCAGCCTTGACGTAGCGGTACTCGATGGGAAACCAGGTCCGCAGGTCCTTGTCGCGGATCAGCTTGAGGATTTCCCGCAGGCAGGCCGGGCCGTGCTCAGCAGGCACCGAATACTCCATCTCGTTGAAACGCACATTGCGCACGTTGGCGTAGATTTCGAACGACTCCGCCACACGCTCCTGGAAACTGGCGAAATAACGCAGGCTGTTGAGCAACGTACGGCGCGTTTCGGGAAAGTCGCTGACATATTTGTCGAGGTTTTCAATAATCGATACAAACTCATTGCCACCCTCCTCTGCCGGGTCGATCGGCGGGGTTGGAGCGTCGCTGGTCTCGTTGAGGGCGATGGACAAGGCGTAGTCGGAATGCGTCACCACCAGCATTTCCCAGTGCTGGTTCTCCCGCGTGTTTTTCGCCACATCCTCCAGCAGCTCTTCAGTCTTGGCGATCCATTGGCGCTCCCGCAGGCGGTAAGGTTCGCGGTTTTGCAAACGCACCCGGGTGGTCACCCCGAGCGCGCCCAGTGACACCCGAGCCGCATTGAACAGCTCGCGCTCACGCTCGGCGTCGCAGTCCAGCACCTCGCCCTGGGCCGTGACCAGTTGCAGGCCAGTGACACCGGCGGAATACGAGGTAAACCCAACCCCGGTGCCATGGGTCGAGGTGGCGATGGCACCCGCCAGGGTCTGGTAGTCGATGTCCGCCATGTTCGGCAGCGCCTGGCCGATTGCCTTGAGTGCCGGGCCCATGCGCGACATGGGCGTGCCAGCGGCGAAGGTGGCTTGCAGGGTGCTGGCATCATGGTCGAGCAACCCATTGAAAAAACTCAGCGACAGTAACGTGCCATCTGTCGGCACCAAGGCACTGAACGAATGCCCCGAACCCACCGGGCGTATCTTGCCCGGAGCCTGGCGAATGACCTGCACCAACTCTCCCAGGTCCTTGGGTGCCAGCCGCTCAAGGGGCAGGCAACTCTGTGCCCCCGACCAGTTGCGCCAGGGTATCAACCGCGGCGCCCGGGCCAACTGGGCCAGTGCCGGGTTACTGCTCATTGCCATGAACGCACCGGCCACGGCCGAGCGCTGTAACAGTTGCCTGCGTGAAAGCACCATCACCTACCCCATTATTCTTATTGGATGTGAACACCGGCCATGAAACTGATCAGCCCCAGGAACTGCTCCTGCGAGCACTGCATGCACAGGCCCATCGGCGGCATACCGTTGTAGCCGTTGAGGGTATGGTCCAGCAGCGTGTCCGCGCCCTGTGCGACACGCGGGCTCCAGGCATGGCTATCACCCGTCAGCGGCGCACCGGAGGCCGGGTTGGCATGACAGAGCTTGCAACTGCTGTCGTAGAGCTGGGCCAGGGCCGGATCGGAAGGCATCGCGTTGCTCACTACCGCACGCTGTGGGGGATGTTGCGATTTGTCGTCACAGGCTGCTAGCAGGCCGAGCAAGGCCAGCAACAGACCAATGCGGCGGGGGGTCGTAGACCACATAGCCACCCTCTCTGTTTTGTGTGTGAAGAGCTGGGTTCACACTAAGTCAGCAGCGGCATGGCGTTGAGGGTATTGGGGGACACAAAGGGGGCTTGGGCGGACAGGATGGGCCCGCCCTTTCATCGAAGGTTCTGGAGCCGCTCCATCAGGTATCGGCCAATAATTGCACCAGTCGCGGGCGTAGTTGTGGGTGTTCGGGCACGCGCAAGCCAAACGATTCTTGCAGCAGTGCCAACAGTTCCTCGACATCCGTGATCGTGCGCTTGTCGCTGTCACGGCCCAAATGATGAACTGCGTAGTTGCCATTGTTTAACGTGCGCCGTAGGCCAGGCCCGATCAGCGCCACTTTCAACTGTTGGATGAACGGTGAGTCGGGATGAGTCGAGACATACCAATTGCCGATTTCATAGTCGAAATGCGACTGCGACTGCAGGTCGAACACGTACAGCCCGCGCCACTCTTGCGCAACCTGGGCCCACAGGGTGTAGCTACCCTCGCTCAAGGTCAGGCGGTAGGGTTCGTGGGTCGTGGCCTGGGGCGCCTGATTGTCCAGTTGCAAGGGGCTGGTCGGCACCATGCCACCAAATGCGACATCGGTGATGTAGCGCACACCTTCAAGGGTCACCAGGCTCAGGCGATGGGTGCGCGCGGTGTGTGCATCAGGCGGCCCGCCTATCACCACCCGGCCAGTGATTCCCCGCGCATCGAAGCCCAGCTCTTGCAACAACGCCAGGAACATCTGGTTCAGTTCATAGCAATAACCGCCCCGCCCCTCGAACAGGACTTTTTCCTCGATCCTGGCCAAATCAAGGGACACCGGCAGCCGCGACAGAACCGAGAGGTTTTCGAAAGCGAAGGTCGTGACATGGCGCAATTGCAACTGCGCCAAGGTCTCCAGCGTGGCCGCTGGCGGGGTGTCATACCCCAGGCGTTGCAGGTACAGGCGGCTGTGGGTCAGGCGAGGAGATTCCTGGGACATGGCGCGATCCTTGGACGCGAGGCGAAGGGGTTCACTAATACCCTTAACCGTGGTCGCTGCCAATACAGATCTGGAGCAACCGAGCGTAGGAATGCGGCACAAACTTTCTGAACCTTTGTGAGCCTGATTGCATCAACTCCATATCAAAACAGGGAGGCGATATGAGCACGGCAACGATCTACACCATCCAATACAGGCTGCATGGCGAACCCAAATCCTTTGTGGTGCGGGCGGAGGTGATGAATAACGCCGAAGCATGGCACTGGGCCAGCTGTGACGCCGGGGTGGCCCACGTCGGGCGTATTGGCCGGCCTGGCCATGAGCGCACCAAGAAAACCACCCGTCCATGGGCGGAAAAGTACGGCATCACCGAGGTTACCTGGATCGCACCCAAGCACCTGTAGGAACCGGCTTGCCGGCGATGACGATCTCGGCGGATACGCCGGACTCAAGAGCCCCATCGCTGGCAAACCAGCGCCTACGCTGGATACACGACCACTATCGTTCAACTTTCCCACGCCCAACCACAAACCATGAGAAGATGCCGCCCCGCGCAATACCCCTACTTGGCTCATGGAGACTGCCCCCCGCATGTTTGAGATCAAACCTGTCGATCCGCAAACCTATCGTCAGCAGACCCGCCGCAGCACATTGATCGTCGCAGTCATCTTCATTGCCCTGGCCATGCTGCTGTCGAGCCTGGCCGTGATGCTGTTTGGCGAGCCCGGCGGCGACAACTTTCGCTTTAATGTCGGTGGTGTGGTGGCTGGCGTCGTGCTGACCATTGCCCTGGTGCGTGGCCCGCTCTGGTCAAAGGCCTGGCTGGCGCCGGCGATCTATGGCTGGCAGCTCAAGCGCAACCTGATGCGGGTGACGAACGTCATGCACAAGGTGACCGAGCGGGCACAGGCCAACGATCCGACAGCGATGAAGCTGCTGCGGTTCTATCACTTGGGACTGACGCAGATGCACGACCTGGATGCCAATTCCAGCGCACAGGTGCAACTGGTCAGCGAGATCGAACAACATAAGGCGCAGATGAAGGCGCTGGGGATCAAGGCAGAGCAAACGCGCTTGGACCCGGCGTGGCTGGAGGCCATGAAGGACAGTTGATCTTGTAGGAGCCCGCTTGCGGACTCCTACAGGAGGGATCAGACGGCGGCGATCGCGCTCAGGTCCAGATGCCCATCCTTGAGCGGCGGGCACCAGTAGTAGCCACCGGTCAACGGCGTACTGATGCGGTACAGGCCATCGACAATCCCGTCTTCCAGGCCGCTCATGCGGCGCAATTGGGCCTCAAAGGCGTCGAAAGAGTGACCGAACGCGAGGAACATTAACCCCGCCTGGCCATTTTCCGCCCAAGGCATGGAGCGGCGCACCACAAAGGCTTCGGGGCTGAAGCTCTCCTGGGCGGTGCGCTTGACGTGGGCGGACTCGGGGGCGTCGTCCAGTTCTTCGTTATCGCCATGGCGACGACCGATGATGTGGTCGCGCTCCTGGGCCGGCAAGGCGGCGAAACCGTCCAGGTCGTGCTGCCATTGCTGGATCGCGGCAAAACTGGCGCCGCTGCCTGCGACTGCAGCTTCGACTGCCGCATCGTCGTGGGGGTTTTCGGTGCCATCTTCGTAGTCGGTCAGGTCGAAGCCGGTCTTGTAGCGGAAACCTTCCGTCATCTGCACCAGGCGAAATGCCGGCGCCAGGGCTTTTTCAAAGGCCCGGCTGCGCAGCAGCAATTCACCCCGGTCTTCGCCATGCAGCCAGCACCATAAGGCCTGCTGGGTCGATGGGTTGTTGGCGCCCGGCCCCGAGGTATGCGGGAAGCTGCGCAGCCCTTCGATGTGCGCGCCGAGTGCCTTGACCAGCGGCTCACCCAAACCCACCACCACTGCCGAGTCGACCAACTGCACCAATGCGTCGAGCGCTGCCGGCACAGCGTCGATGGACTCGACGGTAAAAAACAGATGGCGTGCCTGCAACGGCACCGGTGCGGCAAGAATGCCCGGCTGGTACTGACTCATATGAACTCCTTCAAGAAAGCCGCGTAGTTTACCCGGCACAGCCCCACTGTGCGTAGGGAAATACGTGTAAGCCTTGCAACAGAGCCCTCGGATGGAGGAATCTCTGACCCAAGCTGTGCAACCACTCCAGGGGTAGCGACATGACCACCAATCACCTGCTTGCCAATCTGTTTCCCACCGCCGATGACATTCCCGAACAATTTCGCCTCGCCGCCCCCATCGAGCAACGCGACTACCTGGTCGACGGCCAATTGCATATCTGGGATGGCCCCTTGGCCCAGGTCCGCAGCCCAGTCCAACTGGCGGGCGCTGACGGCGACACGGCGGTCATTATCGGCAGCACGCCGCTGCTGGATGCCGAGACCGCCCTGCTCGCCCTCGACGCCGCAGTGCGCGCCTATGACCGTGGCCAGGGCCAATGGCCAACCCTGCGCGTGGTCGAGCGTATCCAGCACGTCGAGGCGTTTTTGCGGCGCATGCGCGAACAGCGCGATGCCGTGGTGAAACTGCTGATGTGGGAAATCGGCAAGAACCTCAAGGACTCCCAGAAAGAATTCGACCGCACCTGCGACTACATCACCGACACCATCAATGCCCTCAAGGAACTGGACCGTCGCTCCAGCCGCTTTGAACTGGAGCAGGACACCCTGGGGCAAATCCGCCGCGTACCCATGGGCGTGGCGCTGTGCATGGGCCCCTACAACTACCCGCTCAATGAAACCTTCACCACGCTGATCCCGGCCCTGATCATGGGCAACACCGTGGTGTTCAAGCCCGCCAAGCTCGGTGTGCTGCTGATCCGTCCATTACTGGAGGCCTTCCGCGACAGCTTCCCGGCCGGTGTCATCAACGTCATCTATGGCAGCGGCCGTGAGACGGTCAGTGCGCTGATGGCCAGCGGCAAGGTGGATATTTTTGCGTTTATCGGCACCAACAAGGCCGCCAGTGATTTGAAAAAACTGCACCCGCGCCCACACCGCCTGCGTGCAGCACTGGGACTGGATGCGAAAAATCCCGGCATTGTACTGCCGGAGGTCGATCTGGATAACGCGGTCAACGAAGCCGTCACCGGCTCGCTGTCCTTCAACGGCCAGCGCTGCACCGCGCTGAAAATCCTGTTTGTGCATGAAGCCGTGGTCGAGCGTTTCATCGAGAAGTTCAACCACAAACTCGCCACCCTCAAACCGGGCATGCCCTGGGAGGACGGTGTATCGCTGACACCGTTGCCGGAGATAGGCAAGGTCGACTACCTCAACGGCTTGGTGGCCGATGCCGCGCAACACGGGGCCAGGGTGGTGAACACCAATGGCGGTGTCAGCCGTGGCTCGTTCTTCTACCCGGCGGTGCTGTACCCGGTGAACCCGCAGATGCGTGTGTATCACGAGGAACAGTTCGGCCCGGTGGTGCCCATCGTGCCCTACCGCGACCTCGATACGGTGATCGACTACGTCCTGGAATCGGATTTCGGCCAACAACTGAGTATCTTCGGCACCGACCCGGCACAGGTCGGGCGCCTGGTGGACACCTTCGCCAACCAGGTGGGCCGGATCAACATCAACGCCCAATGCCAGCGCGGCCCCGATACGTTCCCGTTCAATGGCCGCAAGAACTCGGCCGAGGGCACACTGTCGGTGCATGACGCCTTGCGGGTGTTTTCAATCCGCACCCTGGTGGCAACCAAGTTCCAGGACAGCAATAAGGCGCTGATCAGCGATATCATTCGTGACCGGGCGTCGAGCTTCCTGACCACCGACTATATTTTCTAACCCCCTATGGGAGCGGGCTTGCCCGCGATGCAGGCACCTCAGTGCAGGTGATGTCATCGCAGGCAAGCCAGCTCCCACATCCAGATGAGGCCCTCTTAATCCCGATGAATCTGCCGCCCTTCGCCCGCCGCCTGTTGCGGCCACTGCTCGATCCCTATCGTCGTTATCGTCACGCCAAGCTGATCCACGCCATACGGGTTTCCATCGGCCTGCTCGCAACCATTCTGCTGACCACCGGTATCAACCTGCCCCACGGTGAATGGGCGTCGGTGACCATGCTGGTAGTGATTGGCGGCTTGCAGCATCACGGCAATATCGGCAAGAAAGCCGTGGAGCGGGCCTATGGCACGCTGATCGGTGCCAGCGTTGGCCTGCTGCTGGTGGCGCAGCAGGCTTACCTCGGCCAACCATTGTTGACCTACCTGTTGATGTCAGTGGTATGCGGCTTCTTTTCCTATCACGCCATCGGCAAGGGTGGGTACACCGCGCTGCTATCAGGGATCACCGTGTTTATCGTCGCCGGCCACGGGGACAACCCACTGTCCGACGGCCTGTGGCGCACCGTCGACATCTTGATCGGCATCGCCCTGGCCCTGGCGTTTTCCTTCGCCCTGCCGCTGTATGCGGTGTATTCCTGGCGCTATAACCTGGCCAGCGCCCTGCGTGATTGCGCCACGCTCTACAGCCGGATCATCAGCGGCCAGTCGGTTACCGATGATGAGCATCTCAAGCTGCTCAATCGCCTGAATGCGGCGATGCTGCAATTGCGTTCGCTGATGCCATCGGTGTCCAAGGAAGTGCGGATCTCCATGACCGAGCTGGACGCGATCCAACGGCATCTGCGCCTGTGCATCAGCACGCTGGAAATTCTTGGCAATACCCGCCCTGATCCACGGGATGAGCAGGCCATGGCGCGCGTGCAGTTGGCGCTCAAGACACAACATCGGCAGATTCGCGTGCAGCTGATCGGGATGGCGCGGGCCCTGCAATCAGGCGCCACACAGCGGTTGGAGCGCCCCGGCCAGGCGGTGCCGGTTACGCAAGCCGCCCTGGAAGCTCCCGTGCACAGCGCGTTAGATGGCTATCGGTTATTGACCGCGCAGTTGGCGGCCAATGTCGACGCGATGCACGCACGATTGGCGAAAAGCGCCAAGGCGTGGAAGATCTGAAGCCTTTTACACAAAAACGTATTCCTACATTTTCTCTTACATTTTTTTCACGATTTATTCACATCCGCAGACGTAGTGTGAAGCCTCATCCGTTACAAACGTTGCACATCAAGCCCGCCGCCCCAGCGGGCTTTTTTTTGCGCGCGATTTGATAAGCCGCACGGGAGCTGTCCTGCTCCCGTACTTGCTTGTGTTGAATGGATCAGCGCGCGGCTTTACTGCTGGCCGGCATGGTGGACTGTTCGCGAATTGCGCGCTGGGTATCGAGTACCCGCGCCAGCGCGGTTTCGGCTTCAGGGCTTTGCTGCGGCACACGAATGGCCGCCGAGACCAGTGTGATCAGCTTGGCCATGACTTCCGCGTCCGTGGCCGGGCGCCCCAGGCTCATGGAGTTCATCAGCAGGCGCAGTTCAGTGCCCGCCATCACCCCGGAAATCGCCTTCAGGGCAAATTGCAGACGCACCCCCAGCTCATTGCGCGGCAGGTCGGGCAACGCCAGGGCGAAGGCTTCGAAGAAGCGCTGGAACACCGGCTGGTAGTGGACCTTGAGGTATTCCTGGATGAACGGCGAAGTATCGCTGTAGACCCGGCCGAGGAAGCGGATGAAGGAGCGCCCTTCACCGCTGGCCGGATCACTGCGCTCCAGGCCCATGGCCGGGGCGAACAGAACACCGAGCAAAGTATCGCAATCGAGCGGGCCGTCAGACTCGGCCTCGCAGCGGGCAAGCAACTCCAGGCGCTGCTCGTTGAGCGGCTCCAGGCGTTGCATCAGTAATGTTTTCATCAGGGAGTCCTTGTCCCCGAAATGATAATTTACCGCGGCGAGGTTGACCTGAGCCTTCTCGGTGATTTGCCGCAACAACACGGCGTCGTAGCCGTACTTGATGAAAAGAGCCTCTGTCGCATCCAGCAGTCGAGTCTTGGTTACATTTGGAGCGCTGAGTTTCTTCGCGACCATATAAGTTCCACGGGGGAAATATGTTTTAAAACAAAATTTGATTTTTTATACCGGGGCGGGTGCGCGAAAGCAAGCAGTGACACTGCACCCTACTATCCAAACGCATTGCTGGTCGCCCTTTAAACGGTTTCCAAAGAGTAGGCCCAGGCGTTTTCCAGCGGTTGGCATCGGCTCTGCCACGGGAAAAACCGCTCTATGTCTGTAGCTGGCGAAGCCGCTGGATCACAGTTACTATTCAAACAATGTTTTTAAAAAAAGAATAAAAACCAGCTGTTGGCAGCCACACCGCAGGCCCTGAAGATGTTACAAATATTTTCAGGATGCGCCGGATTGCCAAAGCGCAAGGCGTAGTCATGATGACAGATACCCCAACGCTCCCAGGCTTTATTTCTCTGCAAGGCATCGGTAAAAGCTATCAATTGGCCGGACAGCACCTGGCCATTCTCAATGATGTCAACCTGTCCATCGCACGCGGAGAAAGCTGCGGCATCCTCGGCGCCTCCGGTTCCGGCAAAAGTACCCTGCTCAATATCCTCGGCCTGCTGGACCTGCCCGACTGCGGCGCCTATCGCTTCGCCGGCCATGACATTTTCAACGCCACGCCGGATCAACTGGCCGCCATCCGCAACCAGCAGATCGGCTTTGTCTTCCAGAGTTTCAACCTGCTGCCACGCCTCAGCGCCCTGGACAATGTCGCCCTGCCCCTGAGTTATCGCGGCGTATCGCGCCAGGAGTCGGTGGCGCGCGCCCTGCATATGCTGGAGCAGGTAGGCCTGGCCGAACGGGCCCATCATCGCCCCGCCGACCTGTCCGGTGGCCAGCGCCAGCGGGTGGCGATTGCCCGGGCCCTGGTGGGCGCGCCGGCGGTGATCCTGGCTGACGAGCCCACCGGCAACCTCGACAGCCACACCGCCCAGGACATCATGGATCTGCTGCTGGCCCTGAACCACGAGCAAGGCGTCACGTTGATCATCGTCACCCACGACCCGCATATCGCCGAACGCCTGAATCGCCAGATCCTGGTACGCAATGGCGTGGTCCATGAGGCGCAGTGCGTATGAGCCTGCGGGTCGAACAGAGCCTGAGCCAGTTGCTGCACGAAGCGTTTGTCAGCCTGCGAACCCTGGGCAAGCGCTCCATCCTGGCCTTGCTGGGGATCGTCATCGGCAGTTCATCGGTGGTCGCGCTGATCAATATCGGGCATAACGCCGCCGAAGATGCAGCCATGATTTTCAAGGACATGGGCACCGATACCCTGGTGGCGCAGTTCCCGCCCAAGGGCAACAGCACCGTGCCGATGCCAACCACCCTGGACCTGCAGGCCGTACGCCAGGCTGTGCCAGGCATCGCCCACATCGGTGCGATTTCCTCGTTTAGCGGGCCGGTCGTCTTTCATGGTCGCACCACCAACACCGGCTTGATTGGCAGCACCCCCGGCCTCAAGGACGCCATGCGCCTGGCGCTGCGCGAAGGTCGCTTCCTGTCCGAGTTCGACAGCGGCGAAACCTACGCGGTGGTCGGCGATCAGATCGCCCAAGCGTTGAGCATGCCCGGTGACCCGTTACGCCTGGGCGATCGGGTACGGGTCAACGACTATCTGTTCCTCATCATCGGTATCCTGCAGAACCAACCGCGCTCGATGCTGATTCCAGTGCAAACCAACGAGTCACTGTTCATCCCCGCAGCGGGAATGCGCCGTATCTATTCCTCGCCGCAGGTCGGCAGTGTGGTCCTGCGCGCGACGCCAGGCCAGGACATGGAGCGCATCGCATCCGATGCCACCAAAGCCTTGAGCGCTCAACTCATGGACCACACCGTCGAGATCCAGATCCCCCAGCAAATGATCGACGGCATGACCCGGCAAAGCCGTACATTCGCCTATCTATTGCTGGCCCTGGGGGCCATCTCCCTGGTGGGCGGCGGGGTCGGCGTGATGAATGTGATGCTGATGAACGTCTCGGAACGCCGCCGGGAAATCGGTATCCGCATGGCCCTGGGTGCTCGCCAGCGGGATATCCGCAACCTGTTCCTGCTCGAAGCCGTCACCCTCACCGCCGTCGGCGCGCTGTGTGGCGCGGTAATGGGCATGGGGGCAGCCTATCTCTACGCCTGGCTATCGGGCTGGCAGTTTTCCCTGGCCGTCTCGGCCCTGCCCCTGGGCGTGGGCAGTACGTTGTTGGTGGGATTGTTTTTCGGCATCTACCCGGCCATTTCGGCGTCACGCTTGCAGCCAGTGGAGGCCCTGCGTGATGAATAAACCCCTGCTGCTGCTGATCGCCCTGGCAAGCCTGCCCTGTGTGGCCGCCGACATCGTGATCCGCCCTTCGGCGCCGACCACCACCCGCAGCGGCTATGAGCGCAGTGTCTCACTCAATGCCCAACTCACCACCCTGACACTGGGCGATGCGGTGTACCTGGGCCTGCGCAACAACCCGGCGATTCGCAGCGCGTACCTGCAACGGGTGGCACAGAAGTTCGACCTGCGGGTGGCCGAAGACGCCTTCAACCCCAAGCTGGTACTCAACAGTGCCTACCGCACCACCCAGGGCAGCGACGACCGCGCCCGGAATGCCAACCTGGCACCCACCACCAGCTTGCTTGGCGAATACGGCACCCGGCTGAGCATGGGCTGGACCCAACAACTGAACAATGCCAACCGCGCCGGGCGCTACCGCAGCGACGGCCTGGACCTGGCCGTCATCCAGCCGCTGATGCGCGGTGCCGGCTGGGACGCCACCACTGCACCGCTACGTTTGTCGCGTCTTTCCGAACAGGCCAACCGCTTGAACCTCAAGGCCAACGTCGCACAGACCATCAGCCAGATCATCGCCACCTACCGTGAATTGCTGCGGGCCCAGGAGCAACTGAGCATCGCCCAGGAAGCGCTCAAGCGTTCCAATACCCTGCTGGAGGTAAACAAGGCGTTGATCAATGCAGGGCGCATGGCCGAGTTCGAAATCGTCCAGACCGAAGCCGACATCGCCTCGCAGCAATTGAGTGTCGAGGAAGCCCAGAACCAGTTGGATATGAGTCGTCTGTCGTTGCTGCGCCTGCTGGCTCTGGACCTGGCGACACCGATCCGTGCCACCGAAGCCCTGGAAGCCTCGCGCATGGACATCGACAAACGCGAAGCCTTCAACCTGGCGCAGAACCAGCAACCTGAATACCTCGCGGCCCTGCTGGGCAGCCAGCAGGCTGATCTCAACCTGGTGATCGCCAAGGATTCCGGGCGCTGGCAGGTCGATCTGGTGGGTGGGGCCAATCAGATCCGCGCCAACACGGATAACGACGCGGGCAGCACCAGCAATCGGCGTTGGGACAGTTATGCCGGTGTCCAGGTGCGTATTCCCATCGGCGATATCAGTACCCGACAGGCTGAAGTCCGCGCACGGGTCGATGTGGAGAACCAGGCCATCCTGATCACCGACGCGCGCCAGGAACTGGAGCGCAGCGTCAATAACGTGGTGCGCGACCTTGGCACCCGCTGGCGCCAGTATGAAATTGCCCAGCGGGCCGTGGAACTGTCCCGGCGCAAGATCGAGATCGAGCGGGAAAAACTTGGCGCCGGGCGCTCCACCAACTTCCAGGTGCTGAGTTTCGAAGCTGACTTGCGCAGTGCCGAAAACTCCCGCCTCAATGCGCTGATTGCTTATTTGAATGCCCAGACCCAGCTCGACCTGACGCTGGGCATGACCTTGGAAAGTTGGGAAATCGCCCTCAATGACTACTAGAAAAGCCCTGCTGGGCGCTGGACTGCTGATACTGCTGGGCGCTGCCGGATTCGCGCTGCTCAGTCGACCAACGCCTGCCGCCGATCAGGCTGGCACAGCCGAGCAATGGCTGGAGGTGAAAAGTGACTCCCTGGTGCACCAGATCGGTCTGGTAGGCAAGATCGAACCGGATACCACCATGACCCTCACGGCCCCCTTCGATGGCAACGTGCAAGCCAACCTGGTGGAACAGGGCCAACGGGTCGAAGCTGGCCAGGTCCTGTTGCGCATGGACCCTGCCACCCTTGAAGTGCAACTGCGCGAAGCCCTCTCCACACAACTCAAAGCCCGGCGTACCGTGCAGGAAATGCAGGACTGGGACGCCGGCCCAACCGTCAGCCGCGCCCGGCGCAGCCTGCGCACCTCGCAAATGAGTGCTGACAACACCCAGCGCAAACTGCTTGAAAGCGAAAACCTGTTCAAGCGCGGCATCATCCCGCGCAATGAATTGGACGACCTCAAGCAACAGGCCCAGCAGCAACAACTGGACCTCAGCGCTGCCCGCAGCGAACTGCAGCAGGCCCTGGACCAGGGCAAGGGCGAGTACCGGCAGATTGCAGACATGGAATTGACCAATGCCACGGTCAAGTACGAGGCCCTGCGCAAACTGCTCGAAGGCCAGGAGGTCAAGGCACCGTTTTCCGGGATCGTCGTGCCCGCGCCAGGCAGCAACAGCCCCCAGGGCGGCGGTAACAGCAACCCACCGGTACAGGCCGGGAGCAAGGTCGGCCAGGGCCAGGTGCTGTTCGGGCTGGCCAATATCGAACGCCTGAAGATCGTCGCCAAAGTCTCGGAACTGGATATCAACCAATTGCATCAGGGCCAGCCGGTGGAGGTCATGGGCGACGGTTTTGATGGCGAGCACCTGAGTGGTTCAGTCAGTGTGGTCAGCGGCCTGGCGATCGCCAATGATAACCAGGGCAGCGCGCAATTCCAGGTGACCCTGTCCATTCCCAAATTGACCGAGAAACAGCTGCAAAGGGTCCGCCTGGGCATGAGCGCCCGCCTGACCATCGTGACCTATAACAATGAGCAGGCGATCATCGTGCCGGCCCAGGCGATCAGCCAGGATGCCGGGACCATGAGCGTGGAGTACCGGACGGCGATGGACAAGCCGGTGGAACGGGTGACGGTCACCACCGGCCAGTCCACCGCGCAGGGCGTGGAAGTGTTCGGGCTCAAGCCCGGTTTCGTAAAAATGGATGCGACCCCAAATTAAACGCAGATCCATTTTTGTAGGAGCGTTAACGTTGATGCCAACGCTTTAGCTTGAAGCGCCACATCCGTCACCGCCGTACTCTCCCACCACATGCCGCGCAGCGGTGGGCCCATGGCAAACAACCGCTCACTGACCACGCCCTGCTCGTCCAGCACCGCCCCCGATGCATCCGTCGCAATCCCCAAGGCCAATGGCCCAGGCTTGATCAAGCCGCGTGCCAGCAGTTGCCGGGGCAACGGCCGGGCCACGCGGCGCCAGTCATATTCGATCCCGCTGGAGTTGATCAACGCCGCGCCACTGACGTGGGTGGTGTGCTGTTCGCCACGACGGCGCAGGCGCAGGGTCACTTCGCCGTTTACCGTGGGTTCAAGGCCCTGGAACGATGCCGCCTGGATCCGCAGGCGCCCTTCCTCATGCAGCCGCGCTACCAACTCGGCGCTCAGGGGTGGCGAGCGATGGTGATGGCTCTCCCACCAGGGCCGTACATGGCGTACGAACTGGCGCTTCTGGCGTTCGCTGGCCTGGCTCCATAAACGGCCGATATGGGCACGTACGGTATCCAGTGGCGCTTGCCAGTCGATGCCCTGGGCCAGGGCGCTCTGGCATTGGCGGCGCACTTCGCGCAGTAATTGCAGCGGGCTGCGCAGGCTGTGATCTTCAGCGAGAAAGTCCACCCAGGCCGGTGGTTGCCGGCGCACATGGGGCAGCAGGCCATGGCGCGAAAAAATTTCGATCGGCCCGCGATGGCCAGCCTGCTCCAGTGACACCACGGCATCGACCATGGTCAGGCCGGAGCCGATGATCAGCACAGTCGACTGGGGGTCCAGTTGCGTCATGGCGTGCACATCCCACGGGTCCACTGCCGCCGCATTCAAGCCACTGGATTGGGTTTGTGGCGTGCGCGCCGCCGGGAACATGCCGGTGGCCAGCACGGCCTGGGCACCGTGCAGTTGTTGGCCGTCATCCAGGGTCAGGCGCACACCGGCCGGCTCCACCTGCACGTCGACGACCTCGGCGCGAATATGCTCCACCGTTGACGCCGATCCCGCCCGAGCCTGGGCCAGACGCTGTTGCGCGTACAGGCCAAAGATCCCCCGGGGTGGGAACAGCTCGCTGACAGGCACATGTTGCTGGTCCGATTCCGGCCAGCCGCCAGCGGCGATGTACTCGGTCAACCAGTGGGTCAAGTCATCGGCATTGTCCGGGTCCACACTCATGCGCGCGGCATTGCCATTGAGGGTGTGCCCCAACTCTACCGCGCTATAGGCCTCGCCACGCCCAAGTTCTGCGCGCGGCTCGATCAGCAGAATCTGCCGGGCGCCCGGCAAACGCAGCAACTGCACGGCCAGCATCGTACCGCTCAGGCCACCACCGATGATCAGCACATCGGCCTTGCGAATGGCCCCAGTCGCCTGTCCGCGTTCGGTTTCACTCATGAAAATACGCCCTTACCGTTTACCCGGATAAATAGCATGCCAGTTGCCCCGCGCCCAGTATCTGACACATGCGGTGGTTCCGCTGGCTGAAAAATTTGCATCGACACTGAGCGATTGGTGGCCGGTTTCTTTCGTTAAATAGCCAGGCCTGGTCCATTGCAGGAGTTACGCCAAGGTTGAAAAGCCCAATAACGCCTCAGCTTCAGATAGCCGCGTGAACACTCCACACATCCATAAACCAGCAAACTGTTGATTGAGTGTTGGCTGGCCAACAGTTGCAAATCAAGGCACAAACGCCCTGCATTTTATCGTTTTCAATGAAACTGTTAGCGGCATTAGTGGCTTTTTTCGCCTACCGGGAACGCACACCATGGATTGCATCACGCATTCATACCTGATGCCCGGAGCCTGCCATGCACCTCAAACACCCTTTCAGTTGGTCTGCCCTTGCCTTGACGATTGCCATCGGCAGCCAGGCCGCCCAGGCCGCCACCCCGACGAACTTGCCCAGCGAGCAGAACCTGGGCGTCATCGAGCAGGTGTTCGCCTTCCACGACGCCATGCCCACCGGCGTCAGCGTTGCCGAAAACGGGCGCATTTTTGTCAACTTTCCACGTTGGGGCGACGCAGTCCCGTTCACCGTCGGTGAACTGCGCGATGGCAAGGTCGTGCCCTACCCTGACCTGGCAATGAACCAGGCCGACCCAAAGGACCCGGCCAAGGGTTTTATCAGTGTGCAAAGTGTGGTGGCTGATGGGCGCGGGCGCATCTGGATCCTGGACACCGCCGCACCCGGCTTCTCGACGCCGACACCTGGCGGCGCCAAGCTGGTCGCCGTCGACCTGGCCACCAATCAAGTGGTCAAGACCCTGGTCTTCCCGAAAAACGTCATGCTGCCCAGCACCTACGTCAACGACATGCGCTTTGATTTTCGGGTGGGCGACGAGGGGGTGATCTACATCACCGACTCGTCCCTCTCCGGCCCCGGGGCGATCATTGTCATGGATATCGCCAGCGGTACGGCCATACGCCGGCTCAGTGGTGCCGTCTCGACGTCGGTCGACCCACACTTCGTGCCCAAGGTCGAAGGCCAGGTCCTCAAGGTGCGCGGTGCCGACGGCAGCACCCGACCTTTCTCGGTGGCATCCGATGGCATCGCCCTGTCGGCTGACGGCCAGACCTTATATTTCTGCCCACTGTCGAGCCGCCACCTGTATGCCGTGCCGACCGCGCTGCTGCGTGATCCCTCGGTCAGCGAAACGCGGCTCGACATGGCGGTCCAGGACCTTGGGGAAAAAGGCGCCTCCGATGGACTTGAGGCCGATGCGGCCGGTGCCCTCTATGCCGGCGACTACGAACACAACAGCGTGCGCAAACGCCTGGCGGATGGGCAGTGGCAGACCATCGTCCACGACCCGCGTGTGCTCTGGCCCGACACCTTGTCGATCGGCCCCGACGGTTATCTGTATTTCATGGCCAACCAGTTGCATCGCCAGGGCATCTTTCACGCCGGCAAGGATTTGCGCCAGAAACCCTACAGCCTGTTGCGGGTGAAGATCGATGCCGCACCCGCGCCCACGCGCTAGACATCGTTTCAGTCACCCCCTGACGAGGCTGCACGATGAACATCGAAGCGCTGAAACTGTTCATGCGTTCAACGGAGCTGGGCAACATCACCGCCGCCGGCAGGGAGCTGGGGCTGGCGCCCTCGGTGGCCAGCCATAAACTGGCCAAGCTTGAAGAAAACCTGGGCATGCGCCTGCTGCACCGCACCACCCGGCAGGTCAGCCTGACCGAAGACGGCGCGGTGTTCCTGCCCCATGCGATCCGGGTGCTGGCAGCCGTGGACGAAGCCTATTTCGTGGCGGTCAAGGGCGAGGATGTGCCCAAGCGGATACTGCGCGTCTCGGCCCCCGGCTCCTTCACACGCATGTGCCTGATGCCGGCGATTACTCGATTCCTGCACGCCAATCCAAAACTGAAGATCGACCTGATCCTCTCCGATGAACTACAGGACCTGACCGAGATTGGCATTGATGTGGCGATCCGCATCGCGGCCCTCAAGGACTCATCCCAGGTGGCCCGCAGGATCGGCTGCGACCAGCGTGTGTTATGTGCAGCGCCGGCTTACCTCAAGGCCCATGGCGAGCCCGTGGTGCCCGCCGACCTGATCAAGCACGCCTGCATCCTGCTGGGCGATGAGGATCACTGGCGCTTCATCGGCGCGCCGTCCACCGATGCCCCGGCGATCAGCGGCTCGCTGCGGGTCAATTGCGGCGAAAGCGCACGACTTGCCGCTGTCGATGGCCTGGGCATCGCCTCCATTTCCCTGTGGAACGCCAGGGCTGCGCTGGACAGCGGCGCACTGGTGCACATCATGCCGTCCCACACCCTGGAGCAGACGCGGGATATCTGGGCGATTTACCCCAGCGCCCGCCTGATTTCCTCCAAGGCCCGCGCCTTTGTCGAGTTCATGAGCGCCGAATTCCAGGGCGACGCCTGACCTCCCCCGTTCAATCACTGTGAAGGAAAAAAACATGGGTAAAACCACACCAAGGCGTCCGGGCAAAAAAGTCTCTGTGACCCATCAAGACTTCACCCGGGCCAACATCGCCAGCGGTTCGCGCGTTGTGCGGCTGGGCGTCACTGACCTGTCGTTCCACCGTGCAACCGCTGCGGTAGTCGCCCAGGTCATGCAACACATGGGCCTGACCGTGGAGCGCCAATATGCCCTGCACGAAGACAACTTCAAGCGCTTGCGCGAAGGCACGATCGACATGCTTGCTTCGGCCTGGATTCCGTTCAGCCACGGGATCTACAAGCAAACGGTCGACGCGGTGACGCCCACTCGCGAGCTGGGCCTGCATTACCAACCGTATGCATTGTGGGGGGTGCCCGACTACGTGAGCGAGCATGCAGTGGCCTCCATCGAGGACCTGCTCAAGCCCGAAGTCCGCGCCCGGATGAACCCGCTGATCCAGGGGATCGGGCCGGGTGCCGGGATTACCCGGTTCTCGCTGAAGATCATGGACGAGTACGGTTTGAGCCGCGCCGGGTATCAGTTCCGCACAGGCACCCAGGATGACTGCATTGACGCCTTTGAAGCCCTGTATCGCCAACAGCATTGGGGCGTCGTGCCACTGTGGCATCCGCAGTTCCTGCATCACCGCTACCGCATTCGTGACCTCAAGGACCCCAAGGGTTTGCTCGGTAGCATCGACCGCGCGGTGCTACTGGCTCGCGAGGATCGCCTGGCGCTGCTGACGGCGGCCGAGATCCAGGTACTGGACAACATTCGCCTGTCCAACGCCATCGTTGCCGAGCTCGACGACGCCTTCAATCGCGGCGAACAGTCGGCCGACGAAGCGGCGAGTGACTGGCTGGCAAGACACCCGCAAACGTTGCGGGCCTGGTTGGCGCCGCTGGCCTGAACAGGCGTGTCTTTCGATGCACTTGACGAATTCTGAATTCGCCACGGGCTGGCTACAAGCCGGTGTTCCTGGGGATTAACTTGGTATTGCAGGCTTTCTGCAATGACCCACCAATGAGGAATCCACCATGCTTTATCTAGTGTTCAGCGGCACCATCAAAGCAGGCAAACAGGCCGAATTCTTTCGTGATGTCGCCGCCGTTTCGCAAAAGCTCACACGCCAGCATGACAAGGCCGTGGTTTATCAGTGGCACCAGGACGAAGAGAACCCCGACAAGTTTTTCCTCAACGAACAATGGGAAAGCGTCGAGGACCTGCACGCGCATTTTGAAACCCTCTACAAGGCCTTCGGCCCGGCCAAGCCTACCGAGCGCCTGCCGGCGAAGATCCTCGCCTACCTGGATGAGGCGCAAGTGAATTTCTACAAGGCTATTGCCTAAATAACCCCGTCCCCCCCCCTGTGTTAAAGGGGCTGGACGGGGTACCTCATCTGCAAACCCGCGAAAACACACCGGAGACTGTCATGACTTTTCCCTGCTCCACAGCCTCAAAGATCGACCTGATCACGCTTTCCAAACGTCGTTATACAACCAAGCTCTTCGATGCTTCACGCAGGATTCCCAAGGCAACTCTGGAGCTGTTGCTGGAACAACTGCGCAACAGTCCTTCGTCGGTCAACTCGCAACCCTGGCATTTTGTGGTCGCAGAAAGTGAGCACGGTAAAGCACGCATTGCCAAAAGTGTGGAAGGTGCCTTTGCCTTCAACCAGGCAAAAATCCTCGACGCCTCCCATGTGCTGGTGCTGTGTACCCGCACCCAGATGTCCGAGGAGTACCTGCAGGCCTTGCTCAGTCAAGAGGCGAGCGATGGGCGCTTTCACGACGCGCAAGCCAAGGCCGGCCAGGACCGGGGACGACGCAGCTTTGTCAACCTGCATCGCTATGATCTCAAGGACGTTCAGCACTGGATGGAAAAACAGACGTATCTGGCCCTGGGCACCCTGTTGCTGGGCGCTGCGGCACTGGACCTTGATGCAACCCCCATGGAGGGTTTCGACAGCAAGGTGCTGGATACCGAACTGGGGCTGCGTGAGCGCGGCTTTACCAGTTCAGTCGTGGTGAGCCTGGGTTATCGCAGCAACGAGGACTTCAACGCCCGCTTGTCAAAGTCCCGGTTGCCGGCCCAGGGGCTGTTCGACTTTATCTGATTGCAGTGACTTGCGCGGGCCTCCAGGAGCCCCGCGCAAGGCGCTAGATGCCGTCAGTAAAAATGCCGAGCTGCCTGGCCATGAACAGCTCATTGCGCTCGACGATTTCCTCGACCACCTTGCCCTGGGCATTGAACCGGAAATAGGTCAATGCGCTCCAGGCCAGGTCCTTGCCACTGACATCGTAGCCATGCCAGGTATTGGAGCCCTTGGCGTGATGCATCAGCGCAACCACCACCACATCGCCGGCCACCACTTCCTTCTGGAAGATGGTCTCGATCGAGTCGTAGCGTTCGGTGACGTTCAGGCGCAAGGCCTGCTTGAAAGGTTCGACACCGACGATAGGCGCCGGACAATCGGGGCGATGAACCACCACATCGTCGGCAAAAAACTCCGCTACGCGCTCAACATCCTTACCGTCGACGCAATACTTGAAGTACTTTTTCACTGTATCCAGATTCTTGCTCATTTCGACTCCGATCAAGTTTTTCCCTGCACCCAACGGCTAGACTGGCAGGGGCAGAAAAAGGTTAACCGGCGGCACAAACCTGAAAAAGTCTGTAGATGGAAAACACACTTGCGCGCAGCGGAGCAATGCTGATGGATCGCTGGACCGAATATGAGTTGTTTGTAAAGGTCGTGGAACTGGGCAGCGTAACCAAGGCCGCAGAGGCCCTGGACCTCTCCAGTGCGGCCGCCAGCCGGCACCTTGCGGCGCTGGAGAATCGCCTCGGCGTCAGGCTGATCGAGCGCAGCACCCGGCGCTTGTTCGTCACCGAAGTCGGCAAGGTGTTCTACGCCAGCACCAAGGCGGCCCTCACGACGATGCAAGGCGCTACCGAGGCGGTCAGTGCGAGCAAAAATCATCCAGCCGGGGTGTTGCGTGTGACCGCATCCTTATCCCTGTGCCTGCAACATATCTTGCCGCTAGTCCCCAGGTTCAAGGTGCTGTACCCGGATGTGCGCCTGGATGTCGTGGCCGAGAATCGCTACCACGACATCATCGATGACAACATCGACGTGGCCCTGCGTACCCGTGACAGCGAGCCGGACTCCAGCCTGGTCATCCGCCGCCTGACCGATACGAGGCGCATACTGGCCGCCTCGCCGGACTACCTCGAACGCAACGGTCACCCCGAACATCCGCAGGCGCTGGCTGAGCATCAGTTGTTGCTCTACAGCTACGCCACTGATCCCTATGAGCTGACTTTCCAGCGCGAGCACGAGACCCTCACGGTACCCGTCACCCCTGCGTTCGAGTCCAACGACGGTTATCTGCTCAGGGCCATCGCGCTGCAAGGGATGGGTATCCTTGCGCAACCAACGTATGTGATACACGACGATATCGCCGCCGGGCGATTGACTCCCGTGCTGACCGACTGGGACCTGCCCCGCCTGGAAATCAACCTCGTCTACCCTTCGCGGCAACACCTGCCGGCCAAGACCCGCGTGTTTATCGACTTTATCGTCAAGTCGTTCCAGCACCTGGATTGAGTGACCGTATTCAGTGCTGGATCACCGCTTTCAACACGGCCTTGAAGGTCTCCAACTGCGCTTCGCTGAATTGGCTGAAAACCTTGTCCTGCTGCTCGCGGGCGATGGTCCACAGCGACTCGGTTTCGTCGATGCCCTTGGGGGTGAGTTTTACCCGTTCCTGATCATCGCGCACCAACGCCTTGCGCTTGAGGTTGTTCACCGCCTCTTCGATCTCGCGCGCCGGCATTGCCACTTCGCGCTGTAAATCGGCCAGGCTCAGGCCAGCGTCGTTTTCCAGCACCATCAGCATCCGTGCTTCACTGGTGCGCAGGCCGGTGGACAGTTGGCGTGGTTGGTAGCTGGCCTGATAGGCCCGCAGCGCCTGGGTCATCAGGTAGTAGAGGTTATGGCTCAGGCGGCCCTGGAAATGGCTGCTCGGTGGCTGGCCGTCCTCGCGTTTGGTCATGCGGGTGTGCGGCAACACCATGGAATACGCGCCCTGGTGATACAGCAACGGCGAGCGGCCGCAGTCGTCGAATGCAACCACTTTGCCAATCATGATCCAGTGATCACCGCCGTCTACCTGCTGGTACTTCTCGCACTCAAAACGTGCCGAGCAGTCAGCCAGCACCGGAGCCCCGCCCTCACCGACCTGGTACTCGACTTCGGCAAACCGGTCTTCCTTGGGGCGGGCAAAGTTGTTGGACAGGTCGATCTGATCGGCGGCCAGCACATTCACCGCAAAGTGGCTGGCGGCCTCGAACACTGCGTGGCTGGTCGAGCGTTTGTCGATGCTCCACAGGATCAGCGGCGGGTCCAGGGACACCGAGTTGAAGCTGTTGGCAGTCACGCCAACCTTGCGCCCTGTGGCGTCAGCCGCCGTCACCACGGTGACGCCGGTGGCGAAATTGCCCAGGGCGCGACGAAACGCGCGGGTATCGATGCCAGCAGCCGTTGTATTTTCAGTAGACATGCAAGACTCCCGGGCAGGCCGATGGCCCTGCCCTGATTGTTCTTATAGGTAAAGAGTGGTGGGTCAAACCATCGCCGGGTCTGGATCCAGGCCCATCAGTTCACGCCCCAGGATCTGTGCGCAAACGTCATAGTCGGTGTACGCATGCGCCCCGGTGAGGTGCGCATCGCGAAACAGTCGTTGCAGTTCGTTGGACTCAAACCACGCACCGCCGCCAGCGGCCTCCATCAAGCGGTCTACCGCCTGGATGCACAGCTTGGTCGCGTAACCCTGGTTGGTCCGCCAGAACGCCAGGGTGCCACGGCTTGGATATTCATGACGCTCGCTGTGCTCGGCGATCTCGCTCCAGCTCTTTTCCAGCAAGGCCCGCGCGGCGGCCACCTGGTGTGTGGACTCGGCCAGGCGCATCAGCGCCGGTGTCGCTGCGCCGACTGCCGCACCGGTGTAGGCCCGCACCCGGTTCTTGGTCTTTTCGCGGAACACGTCGAGCATGCGCTCGGCGATCCCCAGGCTCACGGTGGAGAAGCCGCTGGCAAAATACGGACGGTACGGGGCGAAGAAAATCTTGCTGTGCGGATACAAGCCAAAACCCGCCGACTTGCCCTCCATCATGTCCTTGGCCTTCTGGATGCGGTGCACGGGCACGAAGGCCTGATCGACGATCAAGGTCTTGCTGCCACTGCCACGCATGCCCACAGCAAACCAGTCGTCACGAATCGTGTAGTCACTGCGCGGCAGCACGGCGAAGCAATAGTCCTGGGTGCCTTCGGCGTTTTTGCGACGAAAGCCCATGATCGCCCACTCGGCATGGTCACAGCCTGAACTCCAGCCCATCTCGCCGCTGAAGGTCACGCCACCCGGCACTTCTTCGGTACGCCCGAACGGTGCGATGCTGCTGCTGGCGGTCGCGTCGGGGTCAGTCCCCCAGACCTCGTCCTGCAGCTTTGACGGGAACATAGCCATCTGATGGCTATGCGTACACAGCAGGCTCATCGCCCAGGCAGTGCTCGCGCAAGAGCCGGCCAACAGCGCGATGCATTGGGCAAAATCCGGCAGGGAGATTTCCATGCCACCGTACTTTTTCGGCAGGAACGCCCGATGCATGCCGATGCCCTTGAGCAACGCGATGTTCTCGGCAGGCACACTACGGTCGTTCTCGGCGGCGAAGGCATTGGCAGCGATAGTGGGCAAGACCGACTTCAGGTCTTCCAGCAGAGGGTTTGGCTTTTTCATGGGTCGTCTCTTTATTATTGGATATCCCCATTCCTGGTGCGCCTGCGTCCTGCTCAAGCGAAAGACAGGGTAAAACCACCGGGAACGTTCGTAATGACACGACCAGTATGTGACCCAGGGTCGCAGCGCAAAATGCACGTTCCAGATGGAAGATTGTACTTTCCATGGCCCACAAAAAAGCCGCCGCAGAAACTGCGACGGCTCAGCAAAGGCACAGCCTTATGTAGGCGCTGGCTTGCCAGCGAAAACCGCCCAGGCGCCGCATTCATCCAGGTGCCCGGTATCGTTAGCCGACTCCTACAGGGTTAGCGATAGCGCTCAAGCCAATGCGCGTAAGGCGCCGGCAGGGTCCAGGAGGCCTTGTCTACTCCCAGTTCCTTGGCGGCGAAGTACGCCCAGTGTGGGTCGGCCAGGTGTGCACGGCCTACGGAAACCAGGTCCAGATGACCGGCCTGCAACGCGCCTTCGGCCAGTTGCGGCGTGCCGAACCCCCAGGCTGACGTGACCGGCAGACCGGCTTCGCGGCGCACGCGCTCGGCAATCGGGCCCATGAACGCCGGTCCCCAAGGGATATTAGTGTCAGGGATAGTGAAGCCGACGCTGACGCTCAGCAGGTCCAGGCCGCCCGCTTTGAAACGGCGAGCCAGTTCGATGGATTCTTCCAGGGTCTGTTCGTCGCGCCCGTCGTACTCGATTACGCCAAAACGTGCGGTCAGTGGCAGGTTTTCCGGCCAGACTTCACGCACGGCGGCCAGGGTTTCAAGCATGAAGCGGCTGCGGTTGTCCAAGCTGCCACCGTAGGCATCGGTGCGCTGGTTGGAGTGCTCGGAGAAAAAGCTCTGCCCCAGGTAACCGTGGGCGAAATGCAGTTCGATCCATTCAAAGCCAGCATCGCGGGCTCGGCGGGCGGCATCGACGTAATTCTGTTGGACGCGGGCAATGTCTTCCAGTGTCATCGCACGCGGGACGTTCGGCAGGTTCGCGCCAAACGCGATGGCCGATGGCGCGAGGGTTTGCCAGCCACGGGCGTCGCCTGCGGGGATATGGTCATCGCCTTCCCACGGACGGTTGGCACTGGCCTTGCGCCCGGCGTGGGCAATCTGGATGCCGGGCACCGAGCCTGCAGCCTTGATCGCCTGGACCATAGGCACGAAGGCTTGTGCATGGGCGTCGCTCCAAATGCCGGCGCAGCCAGGGGTGATACGACCTTCAGGTGCAACGGCGGTTGCCTCGACCACCACCAGGCCAGCGCCACCACGGGCCAGACCGGCAAGGTGGACGTGATGCCAGTCGTTGACCAGGCCATCTTCAGCCATGTATTGGCACATCGGCGGAATGGCGATGCGATTGCGCAACGTAACGTCTTTGAGTGTGAAGGGTTCGAACAATGCAGCCATGGGAATGCTCCTGAAACGAGGGTAACGTTTGATTCGATAGTTCGATCTTAATCGAACTATGGTAATCAATGCTAGCCCTGTTATCATTCGTTTCATGCGAGCCTTTAAACACCCCTCCTCTGAAGAATTGACCCTCGAACGCCTGCTCTATGCGTTGAGCGACCCTGTGCGCCTGGACATCGTGCGCTGCCTGGCCGGCGTTGAAGAAGCCAGCTGCGGCGAGCTCGATGGCGGGCGCCCCAAGTCCAGCATGTCCCATCACTTTAGGGTGTTGCGCGATGCCGGGCTGGTGCATACGCGCAGCGTCGGCACGACCCATATGAACTCGTTGCGGGCCGATGTGTTGGCGGTGCGGTTTCCTGGATTGCTGGAGTGCATTCTGTCCCAGCAGTGAAGCACTTGGGCTAATGCCAGTCAGTTAAGCCTTTTTGTAGGAGCGAGGGGGACGCCTAGTTCTTGCTCGCGAAGAACTTGAGAGCGCCGCGTTTACCTAGCAAACACGCGTTATCGTTGACGTCCTTCGCGAGCAAGAACTAGGCGTCCCCCTCGCTCCTACAGAAAGCAGAATCCGCTTAACTGACTGGCATTAGGCACTTGGGCGCCCTTTCGGGCGCCATCGCCTATGAGGTCAGTAGAAATACGCCAGGCGAAACTGCAGCGAATTATCGATCTTCACCCCTTCGCGCACTGATGTGTCATGCATCAGTTGCCCCAGCACCTGTACCTGCTTGCCCAGCATCGTGGCCACGGTAAAGCCGACCGTGCCATTGCTGCGGCTGGTGGCCAGGGTTTCATGGTCCAGCGTCTCGCGGGCGCCCCAATTGTGGCGATAGGAGATGGCCGCGTAAGTCTCTGGGGTGAAGTTGTAGCGCAGGTGGTTGTGCAGTTGCAGCAGCGGGTCTTTCTTGGCATCGGTGGCGCGCTGTTCGCCGTAGAACTCGGTTTCGGCGATCACATCCCAGGTGATTTTGTCGGTCAGCCCCTTGATATACCCCACCTGGAAGTCCAGGGCCCAGCGATTGTTGCTCAGGGCAAAGCTCTGGTTCTTGTCCGCGCCCGTGGGCGCGGTGACAAATACTGACCAGCCCAGGTGCTCGTTGTTGGCCAGGTCCGCAAGAGTCCACACGGTGCCGCCAAAGGTGATGTCGCCCAACCCCGAGTTCTTGCTGTCGCTGGCGCCGGTCTTCTGGTAACCGAAAGGAATGACGATCTGCGGGTCCCAGGTCAGGCCGGTGTTGAAGAACTCGGTGAAGTGGATCAGGCGCAACACGCCTACGCTCATGTCCAGGTCCAGGTTGTCGGCGACTTTCTTGCCGCCAGAGTAAACCTTGTCGCCCCGCGGGTTCTGCTGGTACAGCACCACCACATCAGTGCCCTGGGGCAAGGCGGTGTAGTCGCCGGGGTCGGGCTTGACGTCGGCATGGGCCAATGCTGCCAGGCTGGCGAAAAGTGTGCCGAGGGTCAGCGTACTAAGTGTTTTCATGGCGAGTCCGTCTTATTGTTATTGGAATTGGAGGCAAAGCTTCGCCATGACGACTCCACAGGAAGTCGCCAGGCGCAAATTTCAACGAGGGGTCAGTGGAGCGTCTTGAGATCGGCCTGCAAGTCCTGGGTCCGCTTGACCAGGTATTGGCGGATCAACTCCATGTCTTCGCGTTGCAGAATGTCGGAGAAGTTGGGCATGCCCCGGTTGATCAGCGCCCCGCTGACAAAAGCCGGGAATGCCGCGTGCTTGTTGTCATCCAGGTAACGCAGGTCCGGCACCACCCCGCCGCTGATGGCATTCAGGCCATGGCAACCGGCGCACAGGCCGTTGAACAGGTCACGCGCCTGGGCCAGTTGCCCGGGTGTCGCGGTGAGTACCTGGCGGGTGGCCGGCAGCACGGGCGCGGCCTTGGGCGGTGGCAACTCGCCTGTAGCACCGAGTTTGAAGGCAATGACCCGCGACTCGGCCCGCACCTTGCCCTTGTTGGTCAGCGGGCCGGTCAACAGCGGCAGGATCCCGCCCCAGCCCACCGAGAACGCCACGTACTGCTCACCATTGACCGTGTACGTGACCGGTCCCGCCATCACCCCGGAATTGGCCCGGTGCTCCCACAGCGGCTTGCCAGTATCGGCACGGTAGGCCACCACCCGACCGTCGGCGGTGCCCTGGAACACCAGGTTGCCCGCCGTAACCAGCGTGCCGCCGTTGCCGGCACTGATGTAGGGCTGTTTCCAGGCGGCCTGCTGCTTGACCGGATCCCAGGCGATCAACTCACCGCTCCAGGCGTCACGGATCTGGCTGAGCACTTTCGGGTCTTCCGGCAGGTCCGGCACATCCAGGCCAAAGTTGACCACCGATTTGTTCGGCAGAAATTGCGGGGCCTTGGCCGCCTTCAACTCCGCCAGGGTGTACTGCGCCGGAATGTACACGTAGCCGGTCTTCGGGCTGTAGGACATGGGGTGCCAGTTGTGCCCGCCGAGGAAACTGGGCTGCACCACCTTCGGTTCCTTGGAATAGTCCGCCGCGCCGGTGAGGATCGGGCGCCCGGTCTGCAGGTCGATGCCACTGGCCCAATTCACCGGCACGAAATTCTTCGCTGACAGCAGTTTGCCGTTGCTGCGATCGAGGACATAGAAAAAGCCGTTTTTCGGTGCCTGCATGATCACCTTGCGCACGCTGCCTGCAATGTTGATATCGGCGAGGATCATGTGCTGGGTCGCGGTGAAGTCCCACTGGTCCTGCGGCGTGACCTGGTAGTGCCAGACGTACTCGCCGGTGTCCGGGCGCAAGGCCAGGATCGACGACACATACAAGTTGTCGCCCTTGCCATTGCTACGGAACTGATAGTTCCACGGCGAACCATTGCCAGTGCCCACGTAGAGCAGGTCCAGTTGCGGATCGTAGGCCATGGAGTCCCACACTGTGCCGCCGCCGCCCCACTTGACCCAGCCGTCGCCATCCCAGGTTTTCATGGCCTTGCTCATCGCCGCGTTTTCCGCGGGCAGCTTGGGATCACCCGGCACGGTGTAGAAGCGCCACACTTGCTTGCCGCTATCGGCGTCATAGGCCGTGACGTAACCGCGCACGCCGAATTCGGCACCGCCATTGCCAATCAGCACCTTGCCCTTGACGATGCGTGGCGCGCCGGTGATCGAGTAGCTCTTGCTGCGATCAATGAGGGTGTCGACGCTCCACACCGGCTGGCCAGTGCCCGCATCCAGGGCAATCAAGCGCCCATCGAAACTGCCCACGTAGACTTTGCCCTGCCACACCGCCACGCCCCGGTTGACCGGGCCACAGCAACCCTGGCTGAGGTTTTCGGCGGGCACTTTCGGGTCATATTTCCACAGCAGCTCGCCGGTGGCGGCATTCATCGCATAGACGATGCTGAAGGCACCCGTGGTGTACATCACCCCATCGACCACCAGCGGCGTGGCTTCGGTGCCGCTGTCGATATCCAGCTTGGTGGTCCAGGCCATCCCCAACTGGCCGACGTTGCCGGCATTCACCCCGTCGAGCGGGCTGTAGCGCTGCTCATCGTAGGTGCGGCCGTGGCTCATCCAGTTTCCCGGCTCCTGGTCGGCGGCTATGATGCGCGGCCCATCGACCTGGGCCGGGCCTGCGAATGCAAGCGAGGCCATCAGCAAAGGGCTGCCTATCAGCAGGCTGCGTATTCTCATTGTTATTGTTCTCCAACATTGATCGGCTCGGTATCAACCCAGCCCAGGCCAGGCTATTAGAGAGCCTGTCACGCCATGGCACTTGACTGAGGCTGCCAACGCGCTTGGCATTCCCTGCCAAACCGTGGCTTACGCAGGGTGCTGGCGAAAATCCCGAGGCGCATGCTGGAAATGGCGCTTGAAGGCCCGGCTGAAGTGCGCGGCGTCGACAAATCCCCACTTGAAGGCGATCTGGGTGATCGACTCATGGCGCAGCTCACGCGCGCGCAGATCCTGGGCCACCCGCTCCAGGCGGCGTTGCTGGATATAGCGCGCGATACTTTCATGGCGCTGCTCGAACAAGCGATACAACTGACGCACCGATACATTCAGGTGCCGCGCCAGGTATTCAGGGCCCAGCTCGCTCTCTTGCAGGGAAGCTTCCACCAGGCGGGTGGCCAACCCATAAATATCGTCATGCCCTACACAGGCAAATCCGGGCTGGCCTTCGGCACCCTCGTCCAGGCCGGCAATCGCCAGCCCAATCAGCGCCTGCTCCAACGCCGGGCCATCGTTCTTGCCGCCATGACCTTCACTCAACTCGGCGTCGCCCAGCGAGCGGACCAAGGCGCGGATCATATGGGTCGAGACACTGTTGCGCGCCAGCTTGCCAAACAGGCGTTGCTGGGCGAACTGCCGGCTGACGGCTTCGCGTGATAGATGCACCGAGATATTTTGCACCAGGCCTTGCGGCTCGATCTCAAAGGGCCGGGCTGAATCCACCAGGGCAATATCATCCGGCCCCAGTTCGATCACTCGGTCTTTTTGTCGGATAAGCTGATGACCACTGCTTTGCAGGATCAGAAAACAGTGACGGTCATCATCCCCATCGCCACGGGTGTGCTGCCGACTGATCAAGCCCGCGTTGGTGCGGATATGCGCCAACTCCAGGCCACACACATCCTGGCCATGGACACTGCCGATAAACAGGCTGTGGCGCTCAGAAAGCGCGGTACTGAAATTGCCGCACACCGCACGCAAGTCACGGTTCCAGTCGGCAAACTCGGTGCGGGTGTGCAACAAGGCAGGCATAGCCCCTCCCACAGATAATTTATAGTTATATCGTTAACATATTATCTATGTAGGTACACCTGCAAGCCCTAATCCATGCGTCGCGTAATCAGTTCGCTGATCGCCTGGGCATTCATCGGCATGCTGAGGTAGAAGCCTTGCGCTTCATCGCACTGCACGATTTTCAAGGCCTTGAGCTGGTCAAGGGTCTCCACGCCTTCTGCAGTCACCGTCAGCGATAGCGCCCGGCCCAGGCCGACGATGGCCTGGATGATCGACTGGTCGCCGCCGCTGGCGGTCAGGCCACCGACAAAACTGCGGTCGATCTTCAGCCCATCAAACGGAAATGAGCGCAGGTAGCTCAGTGATGAATAGCCGGTGCCAAAATCATCCATCAGCAAGCGTACACCCAGGGCCTTGAGGCCCAGCATGATGCTCAAGGCAATTTTCTCATCGTTGAGCATCACGCTTTCGGTCAGTTCCAGTTCCAGCCGCGCCGGGTTCAAACCCGTCTCGGCCAGCACCGATTTGACCCGCGCCACCAAGTGCCCGCGCTGGAACTCGGTAGAAGACAGGTTGACCGAAATCATCACGTCCTCAGGCCAGCCCGCTGCGGCCTGACACGCCGCGTGCAAGACCCAATTGCTCAGTGGCAGGATCAGCCCGGTTTCCTCGGCAATCGGGATAAACACGTCCGGCCCCAGCAGCCCACGCAACGGGTGCTCCCAACGCACCAAGGCCTCGGCACCGGCCAGGCGCTTGCCTTCGATGCGGTAGCGCGGCTGGAAATCCAGGCGCAGCTCGTCATTCTTGATCGCATGGCGCAAGTCGCTTTCGAGCTGGCGTCGCTCGATGATGCGGGCATTCATGTCGCCGGCATAAAAACGCCAGGTATTGCGGCCACCGTCCTTGGCCTCATACAACGCAATGTCGGCGTAGCGTAGAAGCTCTTCGGCCAGGGTCGCATCCGCCGGCGCCATGGCAATCCCGATGCTGGCGCTGATAAACACTTCATGCTCGCAGATGTAGAACGGCTGCTCGATGCAGTCGATCAGGCGTCGGCACAGGCTCTCCACTTCCAGCGGCGAGCTCATGTCCGCCACCACCAGCACAAACTCATCGCCGCCGATACGCGCCACCAGGTCGTCACCCCGCAGGCAATCCTGCAGCCGACGGGAGACCTGGTTGAGCACCTCGTCACCCGCCGCATGCCCCAGCAGGTCGTTCACCGGTTTGAAGCGGTCCAGGTCGATGCTGAGCATCACCAGCGGTTTTTCCAGGGTCGGCGAGGCCTTGAGCTTGCCCTCCAGAAACTCCTGCATGCGTGTGCGGTTGGCCAGCCCGGTCAAGGCATCGTGTTGCGACAAGTATTCAATGCGCCGCCGGGCGGCGACCTCTTCGGTAATGTCGCTGGCAGTGCCCCGATACCCCTGCCCCGGGATCTCGCGTACCGACAACCGGCAGATACGCACCTCGCCCTCGCCAGACAGGTAGTTGCACTGCACGATGGCATTGGCGCGCCGTGCGTGCTCCTTGAACCAGATCGACAGCGAACCCTGATCGGAGGTCAGCAGCTCATCGAGCGCAAGCCCCAGGCACTCGCGGCGCACAAGCCCGGTGATCGCCTCGAAGCGGTCCGACAGGTAGGTAAACCGCAGGTGGCTATCCACCTCCCAGATCCAGTCGGATGCCGCTTCCGCTACATCACGAAAGCGCTCCTCGCTGACCGCCAGGGCCGCGCGGCTGGCTTGCAGGGTGGCGTAGTTGCTGTCCATGATCCGTGCTGCAGCGGTAGTCCGGCGCAGGATGAACCAGGCCATCAGGCCGAAAATCAGGCCGGCGACCGTGACCAGGGGCACGATGATGACCAACAGCTGATGCCCCGGGTCCTCCGAGGACCACTGCACGACGCCGGCATTATCCTTGAGCTGCAAGGTTGGAGTGCTGGCCGAGCCCGCATTCGACGAGGCGACTTGCAAACCCTGCACACCAAAATCCCGGCCCAGAGCTTCGAGCCTTGCCGGTTCCAATTTGGCCACGAAGATCAGTACCGATTGGGGACCGTCATCGGCCGTTACGTCCGGATCGGTTCCGGGCGTGAGTGCCGCTGCCGCCAGTACAGCGGGTGTGCCGCCTGCGTTGATAAGCCGGCTGACAGACTGGCTGTTGACTGCAGCCGCGCGGGCCTGGGCCAGCAGCGTATCAATCGGCGCGTGCAGCCAATCCTGCACGGCAACCGTCTGCAACTGGCCGTCAATCACCGAGTACACCGTACGGCCCGCAGGGTCGACAATAAAGACGCCCTGGAAGCCCAAGTCCGTGAATAACGTAGCGCCAAGGTTCTGCCGGACAAACGCCCATTCCACGTCAATCGCCTGGTGCAGGTGCTGATAGGCATCCCCCCAGAATGCGTAGTCCTTAACCGTAGAACCGGCGATTTTTTCAACCGATAGCAAGGCGTTTTCGATATCGAGCCGGCTATGTTCCCCGGCATCGTGGTTCAGGTGATGGGCAATGGAGGTCAGCAACAACCCCACCAGCAGAAACATCGCCAGTAACAGCGTCGAGCACGCGACTAAAGAGCCGCGTGCCATCGAAAGATTGGAAGTTCCTTGCCGTGTGGCCTTGGGGTCAACGTTGAGCTTTTCCATAGCGCTCCAGGCGTCATGACGCCCCAGGAACCCGCATCGAAAATCACATTGCGCACCGCAAAGTGCGCGACTGCCTGCCCATAGACGATAGACACTTTTTCAGGATTCCTCGGGTTTCCTGAAAAAAATCAACGGCTGGCCGATGTTATCAGCCCCCCTCAATACACCACATACCGCACGGCATAACCGCCAAGGCGCTGATGCAACTGCTCACGCTGCGCAGCCGTCAGGCCAGGCACGTGAATATCCACCCGCTGCCCATGGCGCTCGTCACTCAGCGCCTGGACCTGGCTGCTGGCAGCAATCTGCCCCACTTCGTGTTCGAACACTCGACGCACCGCATCCAGGCGCAAGGCCGGCTTGAAGGTCTTGCCCACGGCGGTCAACGGGATCTGCTCCACCAGCCAGATATCCTTGGGCACCGCCGCACGCTCGTGAATGTGCTGCATGGCGTGTTCCATCAGTTGGGCTGCGCTGGCCTGCTCACCGGCCTTGAGCTGGATGTACACCACCGGTAGCTCTCCGGCCTTGATATCGGGTTTGCCCACCGCCGCCGCCAGCGCCACGGCGGGATGGCGATGCAATGCCTCTTCGATCATCTGCGGGTCAATGTTGTGACCGCCACGGATAATCAGGTCCTTGCTGCGACCGGTCAGCCAGATGTAACCATCGGTATCGATCCGCCCCAGGTCACCGGTATTGAACCAGTCGCCATCGAGCCAGATGCCTGCGTTCTTGTCCGCCTGCAAATACCCCTTGAACACCGTCGGACCGCGCAGGCACAGGGTGCCAGGCTCATCCGTGGCGGCATCACGCGTGTAGTTGCCATCGCTGTCGAGCACCGCGATCTTGACCTCGCAATACGGCAGGCGCAGGCCGATGGAGCCGGGCCGGCGCTCGCCCTCGTAAGGGTTGCAAGCGGTGGCGCAGGTGCCTTCGGTCAGGCCATAACCTTCAATGATGCGCAGCCCGGTGCGGGCTTCGAACTGGCGGATCAGCTCCACCGGCATCGGCGCCGCACCGCAGAGCGCAAAACGCAGGGTGGAGACGTCAATACCGGCGTTGGGAACCTGCAGCAGTGCCGCATAGATGGTGGGTACACCGCTGAAACTGCTGACGCGGTAGCGCTCTACCAGTCTCCAGAAGTCCTTGATCAACGTCGGGTTGCGGTAACCCTGTGGCCCGGGAAGCAAGACCTGGGCCCCCCGGTGAAAGGCCGCAAGCCCGGTGACCATCACCCCGTTGACGTGGAACAGCGGCAAACCACACAACAGCACATCGTCCGGCACATATCGCCCGTGCAGGCCAATGATCTCGGCCATTGCCACTTCGTTGAAATGGGTGTGGGGCGCCAGCTTCGGCGTGCCGGTGGTGCCGCCGGTGTGGAAGTAGGATGCGATGTCATGCGGCTGGATGACGCGCCCGCTCTCCAGATAATCGGCCGGGGCAGCGGCGAGCAGTTCATCGAAATCCAGTACGCCTGCGGGCATCGGTGATCGTTGAGCCTTCACGGCACTGCGTTGCGGTTCTGCCAGCAGGTTGGCCAGATCAACCGTCACCACTGTGGGCATCTGCGGCAACAGGTCGGCCAATGCGGTCACCTTCTGCCACAGGTCCGTGCCGGGGAACGGTGCCAACGTGACCAGCACCGAGGTGTCGGAAGCGCGGATCAGCTCGGCAATGTGCTCAGGCTCCAGCAACGGGTTGATGGCATTGACGATCCCCGCTGCCTCACCGCCCCAAATCACAAAGTGGGTATGCGGCAAGTTGGGCAACAGGAAGGATACCGACTGCCCTGGTCGCAATCCCAGGCGGTGCAAGGCATTCGCGGTTTGCGTGACCTTGGCGAACAGTTCGGCATAGCTGATGCGCCAGGGCTGGTCGTCGATGCTGCCCGTGGGCAGGAAACACAAGGCTGGCAGGTCACCGAAGCGCTCGGCCGAACGCTGTAGCAACTCATAGGTACTGGCGGGCAGATCACGCGCAGCCAACGGGCACTGCCGTTCAAGGGCTTCGATATCACTCAGCCGAGCGAGGGAAACAGGTGCAGTCATGGTCTTGGGGTCCTTGCTTGGACAACGGTTCGCAGGCGCGATTTCAGTTTTTCACTATAGGCGCCAGCGGATGGGTCGTGGGAAACGCCTGTTCATAGGCGCGACACACCCGCAGTACCTGGTCATCGGCAAATCTGGCGCCAACCACCTGCAAGCCAATCGGCAAGCCTTCGCTGGAAAAACCACACGGCAAGGACGCGGCAGGTTGCTGGGTCAGGTTGAAGGGATAGCTCAACGGTGACCATTTCATCCAGTCCTCCAGCCCCGAGCCAGGTGGCACATCGTGCCCTGCCTCGAATGCGGTAATGGGCATCATTGGGCAAACCAGCAGGTCATAGCGGCTGTGGAACTGATTCATCCGCGCCACCAGCGCAGCCCGTGCCTCCTGGGCCGCGGTGAAATGTGCCAGGGTGGTGTGCTGGCACTGCTCGGTAAACCGCCGCAGGCCCGGATCCAGCAAATCCTTCTGCTCACTGCTCAGTTGCCTTGCCAAATCCACGGCCCCAGCGTAGACCACGGTTTTGAACAACTCCAACGGGTCACTGAAGCCAGGGTCCACGGCCTCCACCTGCGCACCCAACTGCGCCAGGCGCTCAACCGCCTGGGCCACCGCGCGGGCCACTTGAGGGTCAACTTGCACATAGCCAAAATCCGCGCTGTAGGCAATGCGCAGCCCACGCAGGTCGGTGTCCTGCGGCAACCAGGGCGTATGCCGTGGCGCCCCCAGCAATCCATCCCGGGGATCAGGCCGCGCGACGGTTTGCAGAAACAACACGGCATCGTCCACCGTGCGCGTCATGGGCCCCAGGTGTGAAACCAGGGTGGTAGCGCTGGCCGGCCACTGGGGAATGTAGCCAAAGGTGGGCTTGAAGCCGAAGGTCCCGGTGAAACTGCTGGGGATGCGAATCGAACCGCCGGCATCGCTGCCCTGGTGCAACACCCCCAGGTTGAGCGAGGCCGCCACCGCCGCGCCGCCAGACGACCCGCCAGAGGTCATGCGCGTGTCCCAGGGGTTGCGGGTGATGCCGTAGAGCGGGCTGTCCGTCACACCTTTCCAGCCGAACTCAGGGCTGGTGGTCTTGCCCAGGATAACGGCGCCCGCGTCGCGCAAAAACGTGGTGATCGGCGCGTCGACCTCCCACGGCCCCTCTGCGGGAATCACCCGCGAGGCTTTACGGGTCGGCATCCCGCGGGTCGCTGTCAGTTCCTTGATCGAGGTTGGCAAGCCGTCCAGCGCACCACAAGGCTGGCCCTTGAACCAGCGCTGCTCAGCCGCACGGGCCGTGTCCAGCGCACCTTGCGGGTCGGTATAGCAATAAGCGTTGACCTGCGGGTTGAAGCGCTCGATACGGGCCAATGCATCCTCGGTGACTTCCACCGGCGACAGCCTTCTGGCGCGGAAATGTTCGAGCAGTTCGACGGCACTCATCTGCGCAATAGTCATGACAAAGTCCTGGTAATGGCGATATTCCCTGTAGGAGCGAGCTTGCTCGCGAAAAACCCGAGAGCGCCGCGCTTAACCGGCAAGCCCGCGTTATCGTTGACGACCTTCGCGAGCAAGCTCGCTCCTACAGGGGGCGTGATCTCAGCGCAGGTAGTCTTCCACCAGCGCCACCCAGCAGGCCGCGCCCAGTGGGATCAGTTCATCATTGAAGTCGTAGTGATCGTTATGCACTGAGCAACCGTTGAACTCACCCATGCCATTGCCCAAGCCGAAATAGCACCCCGGCACCTCATGCAGCATCCAGGCAAAATCTTCGCTGCCCATGGCCTTTAGCGACACTTGCTCCAGGACATTGGCGGTGCCCAGCGCCCGCTTGGCCGCCTCCAGCATGTGCTGGGTCTCGGCCGGGGTATTGACCAGCACAGGCGCCAGCAGTTGATAGTCGATATGGGCCGTGACGCCAAATGACGCGGCCTGCCCCAGGACGATCCCACGGATTCTTTGCTCGACGAACTCACGCACCTGCGGGTCGAGGGTACGCACGCTCAACTCCAGCATGGCCGTTTCCGGGATGATGTTGACGGCAGTCCCGGCATGCACCTTGCCAATGCTGATGACCGCCGAATCGTTGACCCCGATATTGCGCGACACCACGGTTTGCAGCGCGCTGATGATGCTCGCCAATGCCGGGATCGGATCAATGCTGCGCTCCGGCATCGCCCCATGCCCGCCACGCCCCGTGAGCGTGATGCACACCCGCTCGGACGAGGCCATGACCCCGCCACTCTTGATGATCGCGTGGCCCACCGGGAACCCCGGCATATTGTGAAAGGCGTACACCGCATCGCACGGAAAGCGCCGGAACAGACCATCGTCCATCATCGCCTTGGCGCCGGTCAGCCCCTCTTCATCCGGCTGGAAAATCACGTTCACCGTACCGTCGAACTCAGCATGCAACGCCAGTTGTTCAGCTGCCGCGAGCAAGGTTGCCGTATGCCCGTCGTGACCACAGGCATGCATCAATCCTTCACGACGGCTGGCCCAGGGCAAACCGTTTTTCTCAACGATGGGCAGCGCATCCATATCGGCCCGCAGCCCCAGGGTTTTTGAGCCGCTGCCACGCCGCAGCACCCCGACCACACCACAACCGCCGACGCCGGTGTGTACTTCGTAGCCCCAGCCTTCGAGCAAGCCAATGACCAAAGCTGCCGTTTCCCGGGTGTTCTGCCCAAGCTCAGGTTCGGCGTGGATATTGCGGCGGATCGTGACAAAACGCTCGGTACTGTCTTGCAGGCGCGTGTGTAGAGGGCTGTAGTTCACGGTAGATTCCTTATTCTTGGGTTCAGGTCAGAAAATTCAGGGACGCCCAGGGTGCTCAGGGTAGAAACGCAGTGCCGCGCCACTTAAAACGATGGCCCCACACAAGTACCAGGCCGGTACCAGCGGGCTGCCGGTCAGGGCAATCAGCCACGTCACGATCAACGGTGAAAAACCGCCGAACAGCGTCACGCCAAAGCTGTAGATGATCGACAGCCCCGTCACCCGGTCATCACGGGAAAAGGCTTCCATCAACAATGCCAGCCCCGCTCCACCGCTGATGGCCATGGGTAGAATCAGCAACGAGACCGCCACCAGGCACAGCAGCGTACTTTGCTGGTCGAGCATCACAAACGCGGGATAGGTCAGCACCGCTTGCAGGCCGCACAACCAATACAACAGGGGTTTGCGCCGGGGCATGCGATCGGCGAAACGCGAGGCAAAAGGCGGCACCACGGCCAGCAACACACAGGCAAAGGCCACCAGGCCAAAGGCAAAGCTGCTGGGGTAATGCAGCGTGCGGGTCAGGTAGGTGGGCATGTAGAACACCACCATGTACGAACTCACGGTGGAGCTGGCCATCAGCAGGATGCCCAACCCCAGGGTGCGTGCGTGATTGCGCACGAAGTCGCGAAATGGCGTGGGTTTGTCGATGTTTTCGTGGGTTTCATCCAGGTGCTGGCGGATGTACCAGCCCACCGGACCAATCAGCAATCCGATGATGAACGGCACACGCCAGCCCCAGCTGTGCAACGCCTCCTGCGACAGCATCGTGGTCAGCACCAGCCCCGACAGCGCGCCCAACAGCGCGGCGGCGCCTTGGCTTGCGCCCTGCCAGCAGACCATGAAGCAACGGTTATCGGTACGCCCGGACTCCATCAAGAACGCTGAGGCCGCACCCACCTCGCCGCCAGCCGAAAAGCCCTGGAGCAGACGGCCAAAGACCAGCAGCACGGTGGCAAAGATGCCGATGCTCGAATAGGTCGGAGTGAAGGCGATAATGCCGGTGCCCACGGTCATCAAGGCGATGGTCAGGGTCAACGCCTGCTTGCGCCCATAACGGTCGGCGAACCGGCCAATCAACACCGCGCCCAGGGGGCGGATCAAAAAGCCCAGGGCGAAGGTCACCAGCGACATCATCAACGACGCCAGCGCTGAGTCAGCCGGGAAAAACAGCTGGCCGATAATCACCGCAAAAAAGCTGTAGACCGTGAAGTCGTACATTTCCAGGCCGTTGCCCAGGGACGAGGCCACTACCACGCGGCGCGTCCTGGCGCGCGACGGCACCGCCGGCACAGGGGCTACATAGTCAAACGAGGATGAAGGAGCCGAGGTCGTCTTCATGGTTTAGCGCACCCCGGACTGACGCAGGGCATTGGGCGTGAACTCACCTTCCAGTGCTTTCACATCAAACTGATAGTTGCGTTTTTCTTCGTTCTTCAGGCCCAGCACCAGGTACCGCCCGCTGATCATGTCATTCAGGGTTTCGGCGGTGTAGAACGGCACCTGATGGTTGTAGTAGGACTGCTGGTGGGCTTCAGCCACGCGCCACAAGGTATTGCGCCCGTCGTAGTGGTCAATCACAGCCGCTTGCCAGGAGTCCTCGTCGATGTAGAAATCGCGCTTGGCATACACATGCCGCTGGCCCGGTTTCAACGTCGCAACCACATGCCAGACCCGGTGCAACTCATAACGTGCCAAGCCTTGGTCGATATGGCCGGCCTTGGTGATATCCGCGTACTTGAGCGTGGGCGAATCGAGTTTGTAGCTGTTGTAGGGAATGTACAGTTCCTGCTTGCCGACCAACTGCCAGTCGTAGCGATCCGGCGCGCCATTGAACATGTCGTAGTTATCGACCACCCGCTGGCCATCCGTACTGGCGGCCGGGCCGTCATAGGCCACCTGCGGCGCCCGGCGCACTCGCCGTTGGCCTGCGTTGTAGATCCAGGCCTGGCGTGGCTCCTTGACCTGATCGAGGGTCTCATGCACCAACTCGACGTTACCGGCCAGACGCGCCGGGGCAATCACTGTCTGCTTGTTGTAGAACAGCACATTGCTCGGTTTGGCCGGATCGTAATCGGCCAGGCTTTCGCGCAACACATACTGGTGGTCATAAGTCACTGGCGTGCCCACACCGCGTACATCCGGCACGATCTGCACCATCTGGCGCTTCATGCTGTCGCCCCGATAACGGGTGATGTGGTTCCAGATCACCTCCAGGCCGTCCTTGGGAATGGGGAACGGATAAGCCTTGGTAAAGTTTTCCAGACCGTTGCCACCCGCGACCAGCCGGGTGTTCAGGGCATTTTTGCGCGCGGCCTCGACAATCGCCGGCGGCACGTTGACGCTGCGGTGCGTGGGATAAACATTCATGGTGTAGTCGGGGTAACGCTTGAACATGCCGATCTGGCCTGGAGACAGGCGGCCCTTGTACTGCTCGACGTTCTGCGCAGTGATGGTGAACAACGCTTGTTCATTGGCGAAGGGGTCGGCCAGGAACCCGGCACTGTCGACCGCACCGGCATCCTTGGGCAAACCACCGGTCCAGGCCGGGATCGAGCCGTCGGCGTTGCCGGCTTTTTCGCCGCCCAGTGGCGTCAACGTGGTGCCCAGCCGAGCCGCTTCCTCAGGTGAAACAGCGGCCATCGCCGAACTGCAGAGCAGCAGCGCCAACGTGCTGCCATATATAACCGGTGTCGAAAAATTCATCAGGCTCAATCCTTTTCTTGTTATCGGATGGCAGGTTCAGAAGCTCACGCCCATGCTCAGGGAAACGAAGTCACGATCAGTCGCCGTGTTGTAGTCACCCCCAAAGAAATCGGTGTAGGACAGGCTCGCCGTGTAGGTATTTTTCAAGTCCGCATCCAGGCCAAGACTGATGGCCTTGCTGCCTTCGTTGAAGTTGGGGCCGTAACCTTCCACGTCATGGGACCAGGACAGGCTGGGCTTGAGATTCACCCCGGCAAACACGTTCTGATAGTCAAGCATCGCCCGCGCCCGGTAACCCCAGGAGTTGCGGGTGTAGAACCCTTTGCTATTGCAGTTTTGCGGGTTGACCGGGTTGGCCATGGTCGGGCAATTGCGGTTATCCGGCAGCTCGCCATTGCCGAAGATGCTGTCGCGGCCAAAGCGCAGGGCACTGCTGTTGAGGTCGCCAAGATGGTTGTAACCCACTTCGGAAATCAGCGTCAGGCGTTCGGCCGACCACACCTGGTCGATAAAGTGGGTGAACGTGACCTGCGCCTGGCTCACCGGTTTGCGCACATAACCGTGGAAATCTTCGCCGGGTACCGGCCGGGCGAACCCACTGGCGAAAATCGGGCTGCCCAGGTCCGCCGCCATCGAGCCGGCCAGGGCGGAAATCGTCACATCACTGCCGTTGAGGGACAGCGGCATGTTGGGTCGATAGCTCAGCTCACCGGAGACGGCGGTGGTGCCCAGAGTGGTGGAAAAGCTCAGGCCATAGAGGCGGATATCTTCCGGGTATTCGACAAAGTACTCGGCGCTCGACGCCTGGGTGCCGGGCTTGACCGCAAATGGGCTGTCCCCTACCCGGCCGCCGACAAAAGGTGCGCGGCTGTGATAGTTCATGGCATACAGCCCGAACTCGGTATTGTTCAGAGCCTCGGCCTGCCAGCGCAGCGCCACCCCGAACTGGCCGCTGTCACGCGCATCACGATCGGCGCCGCGCGTGAAGTGATACTGCCCGCTGGGATCCCACGGCGGCGAAAACCCCATGCGCGTGCTACAGCCGTCGGCCATCACGTCCGAGCCGAAAAAAGTGCCGCAGTTATCCAGAACCGTCTGGTCCCACTCCAACTGGTAGAACACCTCGGCAGACACGCTGTCGGTCAAGCCCTGGGATAGAAACAGCATGTTCACCGGGATCAGCCCTTCCTTGATCTCTGCCCCTGGCCGGCGGAAAGCGGCCACATCGGTGGGGTTGATCACGTTGATCCCGTTACCGATAAACGTACTCTCGCCCCAACTGATCACCTGTTTGCCCACCCGCGCATTGCCGGGTTGGCCGTCGATGAAATAGTTGTGATAGATGAATGCATCGAGGATTTGCGCACCGGATGACTGGGCCGCTTCCTTGCGATTGCTATCGCTGATGGGCAGGTAGCGGCGGCTCTCGTCCTTGAGCTCGAAGTCGTACCAATATTTGCCGCGCACAAAGACACCGGTATCGCCGTAGCTCAGTTGCAAGTCGTGCACGCCCTTGAAGATCTTCGAAAAGGTCTCGCCTTTACGAAAATTCATGCGTCCGTCATCGGCACTCTGGCTGGAAGCGTGCCCGCCGTTCCAGGTGCCCACATAAGCCGGGTCTGCGTTACGCAACGCCCAACTGCTGCCAATGGACAACGACGAGTCGAACTGCCCCTCGATTTCTCCGACATTGAAGCTGATGGCCTGGGCCTGGATGCTGGTGCCGAGTGCGAGGACGGCGGTCAATGCACAGGGCCGCACTCGATCAAACTGAAAGTGGTTTGCCACAGAACTTCCCCATCGTTTTTATTATTGAAGGCAGTGCACGTGGCCTGCCGGGCGATGTTGGCGCTGGAGAATCTTCGGGGAGCGTGTTAAAGGTGTCCAATGCAAATATGAAGGAAGATTAATGCAGTGGACGACTCAATCGACTTGAAGCGGGTTCGCCACCTGGTCTATTTGAGCGAGGAGTTGCACTTTTCCCGTGCGGCAGCTCGCGCCCACCTCTCACAGACTGCATTCAGCCGCAGCATTCAATCGCTGGAGAGCGACCTGGGGGTGCGCTTGTTCGACCGGGACACACGCTCCGTCACCCTGACCGAGGCCGGAAAACAACTGATCGGACGCGCCCATGAGCTGCTCAGTTGTGCCAAGAGAATGCAGGCCCAGGCCAATGACCTGGCCGGGACCGAAGGCGGTGAATTGCGGTTTGGCGTAACGCCGATGGCCGCCAACCTCAACACCACAGACGTGCTGGTCAAGCTGCGTAAAAGCATTCCCCGGCTGGTGCTCAATGTTCAGGTCAACTTCTGGGAACACCTGTCCCATCAACTGGAAACCGACCAGCTGGAATTTGTCGTGGCCACATTGCGGGCCGACCAGCAATTCGATCCACGCTTTTCCATCACCCACCTGCCGCCGCAACCGGCGTCGATCTTTTGCCGCAGCGATCACCCCCTGGCACGGCAGGCACAACCGATTTCACGGGAGCAGATTCTCGATTACCCCTGGAGCGGCGTCGTGCCGTCAAACGAGGCGTCGCTATATGCCTTGTTCGACCTGACGCCCGGAACGCTGTTGCCCTGGACCCTGAGCTCCAACGATCTGAACCTGCTGCGTGAAACCACCTTGACCAGCGACTCGCTGCTCTTGACCTGGTGCTCCTGGCTTGCGCAGGACCTGCGTGAGGGTTTGCTGGTGGACCTGATGCCGTTCATCCAACCGGGCTGGCCAGCCGACTTGCTGACCATCAGAAACGCCGTGGTATGCCAGGCCGGGCGCACGCTGTCACCGATTGCCCAGCAGGCGGTGGACTCGATCATTGCCAATGCCCGTAGCCCGCTCCCATAGGAGTCAGGGCCTACCCAGCACCTTGCTGAAGCTTTGCGCCGCCGGTTGTAACCAGCGTGCCTGGACCAGCAGCGGGGTCACGGCGGCACCCGGTTCGATCTGCCCGTCCACCTGCAAGCGCCGTGGCTGCGCTTCGATCTGGAAATGATGCTCGCCAGCCAGTTGCAGGTCGGCCAACAGCCGCAGCCCATCCCGGCACTGTAGCGCTATCCGGGTGTTTCCCAGTTTGACCAGCCATGGACTCAACACGGCAAGGTCGTGCCCCAGCAACTCCCCTTCGGCTTTACGGCACCCCGCTCCAGCGCCATCGACCTGCAATCGCCCTTCCCAACGGCCGTCCAGCACGAACATCGGCGCCGGCAAGGCGCTGACCGCACGCGGTGCCAACTGCGCCTGCCAATTCCACGGCCAGCCCTGGACCGACAACGCCCAGATGCGTTGCTGAAAGCCCAGGTTCATCTGCGCCTTCCATGGACTGATGCGCCACTCCACCGGGCCCAGGGCACCGGCACGTGCCGCGCGGCCATTCCACACACTGCCCGTGACACCGCTGGGCTGCCAGCCCGTCGGCCACGACACCTGGCGAGCAACAAAGGCCGCGGGTAGCTCCAGCAGCAAGGTCAGGGCAAATACCCCAATGCCCCAGAGGATGACGGCGCGACTCATGGCCTGGCCGCCACTTCCAGACTGAAGGCATAGCCCTGGCCGATACCTTGCGTAAGGCTCCACTGCAAGGGCCGTCCGCCCTGTTCCTGCACGGTGCGCAGCAGGTATTGCAGGGCCTGGGGGCCGGGCAGTTCGCCTTGCAATTGCCAGCGATCGCCCTGTTGCTCGACCCGGGTCAACACCCATTGACGCGACACGGCCAGCGCCTGCCATTGCTCGTTGGAAAACGCTGCCGGCGGGACCAGCGCGCCGGCCTGTTGCGCCAACGCCTGCCACTGGCGCGCCTCCTGCCAGGCCGCCAGCAGCGGCCGTGCCAGCAACACCAGCAATAACAGCACGACCGTTGACCAACCGGCCAGCAGGCCATAACGACGCTTGGGCGGCAGTTGGTTGAAGTGGGTCAGGTACGCTTGCATCCGGGCTTTCATGGTTGTTCTCCCAAATCAAAACTCAGGAGCAGTTGCCCGCCAGCTCCTTGCGCCTCATCCATCCATTGGGCGCCAGCGACCTGGGCAATCGCCTGCCACTGCGCCGGCGCAGGCCGAGGGCCATTGCCGCGCAGGCCCAGGCGCCAATGCTTGCCGTCAAACGCCATGCTCATCACCGACCAGCCCGGTTGCTGTTGCAACCAGGCCGAGAGCGCCTGTTCCAGGGCGACGATTTTCTGCTGGCGCACCTGCCAGTCGATCGCCTCGCCCTGCACACGCGCCAACGCCACACGGGCCTGTTGCGGGTGCTTCGCAGGCCCGGCCAGCGCCGTGACCTGGGCTTTCCAGACGTCGATCTGGCGCAGGCTCTGCAGCAGATACACCGCGCCCCAACAGGCCGCCAACACCACACACCCCACCAGCAAGTGTCGCTGCAAGCGGTTCATTAACGGGGCCCGTTGCGCGCGGGCACGCGTCGGCCGTGTGCCCTCCAGCACACTGGGCAGTTGCTCCAGGCGCGCCAGGCGCGACGGCCAGTCGCCCTCAAGCGTCTGCGCGGGCAGTTCGCGCCAGGCCTGGGGCAAGCGCTCCCCCAACACCTGCGGCCAGACCAACCATTGCCGCGAGTGCGCCTTGAGGCACAGCGACAGTTCACACTGCCAACGCACGACATGCCCCGGCTCGGGCTGCGGCAATAACTGCAATTCGGCCCAACCGTGGGTGATCTGTACCCCCAGTAGCCCGCACTCGGCCAGCCAGTGCTGCACCTGTTCCCGTTGCATCACCAGCAACTCAAGTTGGCCGGCCTCCCGGGACAGGCAACTGACCAGCAGCTCTTCAGCCGGTTGCTGCGCATACTCTTCAAACAGCTGCGGCCACTCATGACGCTTGAGCCCTGGCGGCGCCGGCAGGCAGAAATGGCTGCAATCGAGCGCAGGAATAATCAACGCCCCCGGCAATTGCAGCAATGCAGGCGGTGGCGGCCAGGCGCCGCTGGCACACGCCTGTTGCGCGCGGTAGTGCAGCCACTGCCAACGGCCCTCGGCAGTGGCTGGCGGGCGCATCAGCAACCATTCCCGCGGCTTGGCCCGCAGACGCTCAAACATGCCGACGCTCCGACTCACGGCTGGGTATCGGGCAAGGTGAAGGTACAGACATAAGGGGCTCCATGATGCTCGAACTCGATCCGCACACCGCGATTGGGCTGGGCGGCAACAGTAGAAGGAAAGGCCAGCCAGCGCGTGCCCTGGTAAAAACTGAACGTGGCGCGCTCGACCGGCGCCAATGACTCCTTGCGCGCCCAGCGTGGCTTGTCGGCGGCGTACAGGTCGGCCGACACCCACAGCTCCAGACGCTGCTGGCGGGCATCGAACAGCAGGCGCTGGCGTTGTACCCGCGACGCACCGTCAGCCGGTGGCCATGCGGCCAGGGCCACCCACTGCAACTGCCCAAGAGCTGGCTGCCACTCCAGCCACGCCAGATCCAGGGGCAAGCGCTGTTCATACAATTGGCGCAGCACCAGGGCGTCGAAGCGACGCTCCAGGGCCATGCAGAATTCCAGGACCTGAGGTTCGCCACCGGGCTCCTCCAGACGCTCACGCACTTTGACCCAGCCATTGACCAAGGCCGCCAGCAACACCCCGACCACCGCCGTGAGGGCCATCGCCACCAACAATTCGATCAGGGTCAAGCCGCGCTGCGCGGCCTTCATGGGCGCACCAGAAACAGGCTGAACTGACCCAGCGGCTGGCGCTGCTCGGGATCGGCAAACAGCGTCAACTCACCACGACGCAAGCGATTGACCCCGGTATTGCCCAGGGTCAGTTGCCAATGACAGGTGGCGAGCCCCTGACGCAACTTACCACTCACCACATTGATCTGCGGCCAGTACTGCTCTACGCCAAAGCGCGTCTCCAGCTCCCGCGCACACAAACTGCCCAGGCGATGTTGCGCGACGGCCTGGTGGGTCGCGATGCGCTGGCGCAACAACTGGCTGACCATCACCGCCATCAGCGCGGCAATTCCCAGGGCAACCATGACTTCGAGCAAGGTAAAACCTCGTTGGCGCTTCATGGCAGGGTCGCAATATGCAGGGTGTTGTCGGCCTGCCATTGCCAGCGCTGACGGCCCTCGGCCCAACGCCAGGTCAGTGACACCGGACGTGCCAGACCCGAGGGCGTGAACATCACCTGAGGCTCGCTGGTTACCGGCCAATCAGGTTGCAAACCGACCGGCCAGGGCGCGCCGCGTGACGGTTCGACCTGCCACGCAGGCGCACCGGCCTGCCAGCGTACGAACTCCGGCTGCCGACCATTCCAGCGCAAGCCCAGTAGTTGCCCGGCATGCCGGGCCTGGGCGGCCTGGCTGCGTGCCTCGTTGGCCAACTGTGCCAGGGCCTGGCGCATCGGCGCCTGGCCGGCATCCAGGAAGGCCACGCCCAGAGCACTGAACAGACCAACGATCAACAAGACCACCAGCATTTCCAGGAGCGAAAACCCGCGACTGCGCTGCATGCCTAGAGGTCCCAGTTACCGATATCGGCGTCGGTGCCTTCGCCACCTTCCTGGCCATCGGCGCCCAGGGAAAAGATATCCACCCGACCGTGCTGCCCAGGGGTGCGGTAGCCATAGGCATTGCCCCACGGGTCCTGTGGCAGGCGCCGGATATAACCGTCGGCACGCCAACTGCGCGGCAGCGGTTCCAGGCTCGGCTTGCTGACCAGCGCCTGCAGGCCTTGCTCGGAGGTGGGGAAACGCAGGTTGTCGAGGCGGTACATATCCAGCGCTTGTTCCAGGGTCGCCAGGTCGGCCAGGGCCTTCTGGCGCATGGCTTTGTCCTGGCTGCCGAGCACACTGGGGGCGACCACGGCGATCAACAGGCCAATGATAAAAATCACCACCATGATTTCCATCAGGGTGAAACCGCGCTCGCGACGCTTGACGGCACGATGACCAGGCATGGCGTGCTTTTCCATTTCAAGTTCTCCATTTTCAGGTTGTCTGTTCAAAGGCTCAGGCCCTGGTTGAGCTGCATGATCGGCAACAGCACTGCCAGTACGATGAACAGCACCACCGCGCCCATCAGCAGAATCATCAGGGGCTCGAATAACGCCAGCAGCAGGTCGACCTGGCGCGCAAAACCACGTTCCTGGTTGTCGGCAACCCGCTCCAGCATGTCGGGCAAGGTGCCGCTGGCCTCGCCGCTGGCGACCATGTTCAGCAGCATCGGTGGGAAGTGACCGCTGGCACTGAGGGCGCGGAACAGGGTCACGCCGCCTTCGACCTGCTCACGCACGGTTTCCAGGGATTGATGAATCTGCCGGTTGCCGACCGTGGCGGTGGCGACCTCCAGGGATTCAAGCAACGGCACGCCACTGCCGAGCAAAATCGCCAGGCTGCGTGACACCCGTGCGCTTTCCAGCACCGACAACAGCACGCCAATGCGTGGCAGGCGCAAGGCCAGGCCGTCACGCCGCAAACGCCACAGAGGCCGGCGCAGTAAAACCCGCGCACCAAGCCCCAGCAGCAAGGCCAGCCCCAGCAGCCACGGGCCGAGCATCACCAGGCCCTCACTGGCGCCGATCAGCACCCGGGTAATCAGCGGCAGGCTTTGCCCGGTGTGGTTGAACTGCTCGGTGAGCTTGGGCACGACAAAGGTCATCAGGCCGATCACCACGGCCAGCGACACCAGGATCAGCACCGCCGGGTAAATCAATGCGGTGCGTGCCTTGTGCCGTTGTTTCTGCACTTGCTCAAGGTGTTCGGCCAGCCGCTCCAGCACCGGCGCCAGCTTGCCGGAGCGCTCCCCGGCCTCGACCAGCGCGCAATACAGCGTGTTGAACTGCCCGCCCTGGCGGCGCAGGCTCTGGGCCAGGCTCAAGCCTTCGCCAAGAGCTCCGCGCACCGCCACCAGCAAGTTGCGGATCGCCGGCTCCGCCAGCTGGCGCTCCAGGGTAGCCAGGGCATCCACCAACGGGATACCGGCACTCAAGAGCGTAGCCAACTGGCGGGTCAATTCGCACAACTGTCCATGGTTCAAACGTTGCCCGCGCGGGCTCGACAGACTCGCGCCCTGCACCTGCAGCTCACGGGCAAACAAGCCCTGCTCGCGCAGCAGTTGCCGGGCATGGCGCTCGCTTTCGGCCTGGATACTGGCTTTGCGGCAATTACCGCGCAGGTCCAGCGCCTGGTAGCGATAGGTCGGCATCAGTCACGCACCGCACGCAGGACCTGCTCCAGGCTGGTTTCGCCACGGCGCAGGCAGTCGGTGGCCATGGCGGTCAGGCTCTGGCGCTTGTCAGCCAGGTATTCGTGCATGGCCGCTTCGCTGGCACCGTCGTACAGCAAACTGATCAAGCCGGCATCCAGGGTGATGAATTCGTAGAGCCCGATCCGCCCGTTGTAGCCACTGCCCTGGCAGTCATCGCAGCCCTGGGGGTGAAAGCTCTGTTCGAGGGTTGCCAGCTCCGGCCACAGTTGACGCTCGGCGGCCTGCAATGGCGCAGGCGTTGCGCAATGGCACAAACGGCGCACCAGGCGCTGGGCCATGACGCCCTTGAGGCTGGAGGCGATCAGAAAGGGTTCGATGCCCATGTCACGCAAGCGGGTGACCGCGCCCACCGCACTGTTGGTGTGCAACGTCGACAACACCAAGTGCCCGGTGAGGCTGGCTTGCACGGCGATCTGCGCGGTCTCCTGATCGCGGATTTCGCCGAGCATGATCACGTCCGGGTCCTGGCGCAGGATTGCCCGCAGGCCGCTGGCAAAGGTCATGCCGGCACGGGGGTTGATCGCGGTCTGGCCGATGCCGGTAATCGCGTATTCCACCGGGTCTTCGACGGTAAGGATGTTGCACGAGCCATCGTTGAGTGCATTGAGGCTGGCATACAGCGTGGTGGTCTTGCCCGAGCCGGTGGGCCCGGTGCTCAGCAGAATCCCGTTGGGCCGTGACAGGCAGGCACGCAGGGCTTGCTCGACCTCGGCGGGCATGCCCAGGTTGGCCAGGTCCAATAGGTTTGCCTGCTTGTCGAGCACCCGCATCACCACGCGCTCGCCATGGATGCCGGGCAAGGTCGAGACGCGGATATCCACCTCGCGACCACCTGAACGCAGGGTGATCCGCCCATCCTGGGGCTGGCGTTTTTCGGCGATATCCAGGCGCGCCATGACCTTGATCCGCGACACCAGCATGGCCGACAAGGCCCGCGGCGGGCGCAGGATCTCGCGCAGATGGCCATCGACCCGCAAGCGCACCACCAGGCTCTGTTCGAAGGTTTCGATATGGATATCCGAGGCGCGCAGGCGCAGGCCTTCGGCGAACAAGCCGTTGATCAGGCGGATCACCGGCGCCTCGTTGTCACTCTCCAGCAAGTCTTCAATACGTGGCAGTTCGTTGATCAGGCTATCAAGATCGACCTGCTCGCCAATGCCCTCGATCAACGCCGCCGTGGCCGACTCGCCGGCCTGGTACAAGGCGCCCAGGCGCAGTTCGTATTGCGTCGGGTCAAGGTGCTCGACCGCCGTCGGCAGGCCGTGCACGCGCAAGACTTCCTGCAAGGCGTCGGTGTCGACATCCTCACGCAGGCACAAGGTCCAGCCCTGCGGGCCCGGCGCCCGTGCCAAACCCGCCTGGCGCGCCAGTCGATAAGGCAACAACGTACTCACCACACGCCCTCGTCCAGGCGTTCGCGGCTGGCCGGGAACAGGCGCAGCAAGGCGTTGTTATCGGAGATTGCGGGCAATGCCAGGTTGGAGTTGACCTTGAGGTTGCGGTACTTCTCGCTGCTCAGTTGGGCCAGGGTCTCGCCGTCGCGCATGATCCGCGGGCGGATAAATACCATCAGGTTCTGCTTGGTGCGCTGGCTGGCGTTGGAGCGGAACAGCCGCCCTACCCCCGGAATGTCGCCGAGCCACGGCACACGCTGGTCACTGTTCTTGGCCTCGTCGCCGATCAGCCCACCGAGCACCACCAGACCGTTGTCTTCGACCATGACCTTGGTCTTGATCTCGCGCTTGTTGGTGATCACATCGCTGGCGCCGGTGCTGTCGGCAATCGACGAGACTTCTTGCACGATGTCCAGGCGCACGGTGTTGTCGATATTGATCTGCGGCTTGATCCGCAGCTTGATCCCCACCTCCTTGCGCTCGATGGTCTGGTAGGGGTTGGTGTTGTTCTGCGTCACCGAGCCCGTTACAAAAGGCACTTCCTGGCCCACCAGGATCGACGCTTCGGCGTTGTCCAGGGTCAGCAGGGTCGGGGTCGAAAGCAGGTTAAAACCGCTTTCGCTTTTCAGTGCGTTGAGCAGCGCAAGGAAGTTCAGCCCGCCGCCGTTGAGCTTGCCAAAGCCTGCGGTCGCCCCTGGCACATTGGCCAACAGCTTGCCCAGGCCAGCCGTGTCGCCACTGGCAGCGGCCCCCGCCAGGCCGGCGATGCTCGTCCCGCCATTGGTAAAGTTCACCGCGCCGCCACCAAACGAGTCGCCCAAAAACAGCCATTGCACCCCCAGTTCCTGGGCGCGGGTATCGGAGACCTCGGCGATGATTGCCTCGACCACCACTTGGGCGCGGCGGATATCCAGTTGCTCGACGATGGTGCGGTAGGCGGCGATTTCGCTGTCCGGGCCGACCATCACCACCGCGTTGGTGCCCTCCTCCGATTCCATGCGAATCGCCGAGGCGCTGGCTGCGACCTGCTTCGGCGCACCCTCCACCGGTACCCCTTCGCCGCCGGCGCCGGGCGTGTCCTGGCTCAAGCCGCGCAATACCTTGACCACCTCAGCCGCATTGGCATGCCGTAGGTACATCACCACGGTGTTCGAAGGACGCAAGGCATTTTGCGGCTGATCCAATTGCTTGAGCAGCGCGCGCACCCGCTGGCGACTGTCGGCGCTACCACGCACCAGCAACGCATTGCTGCGCGGATCGGCGATCACCTGGGCGCTGTCGGCACCTTGCTCGCGGGCCAGCAGGCGGGTCACCAATTGCGCAGTGTCGTTGGCACTGGCGTTGGTCAGGGGCAGCACTTCCAGGGGTTCCTGGCTGACCTGATCGAGTTGCGACAACAGGCTGTCAATGCGGTCCAGGTTGCTGCGCCAGTCGGTGATCACCAGCAGGTTGGCTGCCGGGTATGGGCTGATCACCCCCACGCGCGGGTCGATCAGCGGCTTGATGATATTGAGTATCTGCTCACTGCCGGCATTGCGCACACTGAACACCCGGGTAGCCATGCCATCGTTGCCGTGCCCGGCCTGGCGCGTCGATTCCACCGGCACCGGCTCCAGGCGCGCAGCCTGGTCCGGCACGATCTTCACGCTGCCATTGGGCAGGTTGACGGCGGCGAAACCCTGGGCGCGCAACTGGGCAAGGAAGATGTCGTAGATCGCTTCGCTGCCAAGCATGTCGAGGCTGCGTACCGTGACCTTGCCCTTGACCCGAGGGTCGATAATGAAGGTGGTGTTGGTGATGCGCGATACGCTGTCGATAAAGTCCGTGAGTTCGGTGTCGATGAAGTTCACTTCATACAAGGCCGGCGCTTCTTCGGCGCGGGCCTGGGTCACGCTCAAGGCCAGGCACAACGCAGTCAGGCCCAGGCATTTATTGATCATGTGCATCTCGGTTCATTCCTTGCGCTTGAGGCCGATCACCGGTCGCTCAGTCGGCCATGGCAAGCGCTCGCGCTGCCCTTGATTGTCAAAAATCAGCCCGCGTTCATCGATGTCGTGCAAGACGATGCCAGGGGCCAGGCGCTGACCCAGGGTCAGCGTGCGTTCTTGTTGCTGGTAGCGCAGCACCAGCACTGTGGCGCGCAGCGGGCTGGCCTTGAGGCTGCCCAGATAATCGACCTTGAGCGTGGTCAATGGCAGGTCGTCGCTGGGCGCCTGGCGTGGTGTCCAGTGGCTGTTCAAGAGGTCGGCCACCGGCGCCGATGCCGGGTATGGCACGACCGGCTGCGCCAGCCCATGCCACAGTTGCAGTACGCATTGCGCCGCCAACCAGGCACACAGCGTGACCAGCAGCAGGCTGAACAGGCTGCCTGCCCGGCTCAACTGACCACACTCCGTGGATGCCATCCCGGATGCCCCTGCACGTAGCGCACTTCGGGCAGCTGCAAGGGCGCCAGTTGCCAATCCGCCGGCTGCTCGCGCAACCAGCCTTCAAGGTGTTGCCACAGCGGTTGCCCGGCATCGGCGGCAAAGCCCAGGCCAAAGGTGCGGCAGGTGCCGACCGGCTCGGCAAACTCACTGACCCGTTTGCCGCCAGGGCTATAGGTGACCTGCCAGGGCTGGCCGAGCCAGCGCGGCAAGTCCTGGCTGTTATCCAGCAGCAATGGCTCGCCAAACAGTTGCTCGGCGCCGTTCTCCAGGACCTGGCGCACTTGCTGTGCTGGAACATCGACTACCGGCGCCGGGTAACTGGCGCTGAGGCTGATCAAGTGTTCGCGGGTGATCATCTGGCCGCGCGCCAGGGGACTGTCGTAGCGCAGGCCCGGTAGCAACACCGCGCTCTTGGGCTCGCGGGCCAGGGCCTGGTGCAACAGGCGATCCCAACTGCCGGCGCGCACATCACGGCGCCAGAGGTTTTCCGGAGCCTTGGCCAGGGGTTGGTCGAGCCAGGCGGCATGCGCTGCGCGCTGTTGTTGCAGGCGAGGTTGCAGGCGCTGGGCGTGGGCCTGGGCGGTAGCGTCCAACGCGCTGGCCTGAGCCGGAAAAAAGCGCGCATCAAAACGCCATTGCCCCGCCTGGGCCTGACAGCGGATGCGGAAGGCGCCGCTGGCCCGGGTCCCGCCCAGCACCACCGGCACCCGCTTGCCGGAGCTTTGCAGGATTTCCACCGGTTGCGGCCACAAATCCTGGCCACGGGCACACAGCACCAGATCCACCTGGCTCAGGCGTTCAGCCAGCCAGAACCCCGGCCCGGTACCGACGTCGGCCAGGGCCACCACCAGGTCGGCTTCTTCGCGGGCCTGAGTGAGCACCGGTTGCAGGCTGTGCAACCATTGCTTCAAGGACGCTTGCTGGTCCCGTGCATAAGGGTCGGTAATGCCGACCACAGCAATGCGCACGCCGCCACGGCGGAACACCTGCATGCCCGGAGTGGCCAGGCGTTGCGCACTGTTGCTGGCCAGCCCGGCGCCGAGCACCGGATGGCCGAATTGCTGGTACAGGCCCTGGCATTGTTCGGGCCACAACACGCGCTCATCGCTGCTGACCCGCACTTCACTGCCCAGCAACTGGCTGCCCTGGACCCCGGACAGGCCACGGGTCAGGTAGGCCAGGCCGCTGCCGTTCCAGCACTGGCCGTTTTCCAGAGTCAGGCTATTCTCATGCCCCGCTTCATCGCGCAGGCGTTGCAGCACGGCACCGAGTACCGCATAGCCACCGGTTTGCACGCTGTCACTTAAGGAAGCATCCAGCAGGCCATCCAACTGGCTGCCATCGGCTTGGCGAAATCGCGCATTGGCCCCGGTGATCCACGGTGCCTGGCCGATGCGTGTGGCTGGCCCCAGGCGCGTGGCCGGCACCACCGGGCGGCCCGGCAGGCGTGCATCGAGGGTGTCGGCGATATACAGCAGGTCGACCGGCTGACTGTCGGCCGGCCCCGCCTTGCTCAAACTGGAGCAACCGGCCAGCCAAGGCGCACATGCACCCAGTGTCATCCATCCCAATACATCGCGCCGCACCATTGAAAGCATTATTCCCTCACCCTGAAGCACACTCTTATAGGGGCCGCATAGTGGGGGGCAATTAATGACGCTTTGATGTCAGTTTTTTAACAGGAGTGAAATGTGTCGCCCTGCAACAAAAGGAAATAAAAGAAATACACTTAAATACATTTTTAACAAAACCGACCGCGAATCATCACATTCGACTCTTAGAGTTCGGGCTCCTTTCAAAATAACCGTGATCTACAAAGGACCTGATGAAATGAGTCGAGAGACTGGCGACAACCAGAATCGCAACCTGAGCCTCAATGAGCCGATGGAATCGGTACTCACTGCCTACCTGAGCCGCCGCAGTGTGGTGCGTGGCGGGCTCGGCGCCGCGATCGCCATGATTGCCGGTACTGGCCTGACCGGCTGTTTTGACAGCGGTGGCGGTTCAGACAACGACACGCCTACCCAGCCGCCAAAACCTGCGCTGAAGCTGGGCTTCAATTCGATCCCAGGTTCCCTCACCGATGCCTGCACCGTGGCTGCCGGCTACACCGCACACGTCCTGGCGCCGTGGGGCACGCCGCTGAACAGCAACGCAGCCCCGTGGAAAAGCGACGGCAGCAACACCTCCACCGACCAGGCCAACTCGGTAGGCATGCACCACGACGGCATGCATTTCTTCCCTATCAATGGCAGCTCCACCGACGGCCTGCTGGCCATCAACCATGAATACATCGACGCACAAGCCCTGCACCCGGCGGGCCCGACCCTGGTCGGCGGCGTTCGTCCGGTTGAAGAAGTGCGCAAAGAGATCAACGCCCACGGCGCTGGCGTAATGCGCATCACCAAGGTCAATGGCCGCTGGCAGGTGATGGAAAACGACCCGTTGAACCGTCGTTTCACCACTGCCACCGTCATGGACCTGGCGGGCCCGATGAAAGGCACCGATCACGTCAAGACCAAGTTCTCCACCACCGGCACCCAGACCCGCGGCACCAACAACAACTGCGGTAACGGCTACACCCCGTGGGGCACCTACCTGACCTGCGAAGAGAACTGGCCGGGGATTTTCGTCAACAAAAGTGGCGCCCGTCCGGCAGACCAGGTGCGCATCGGCGTGGGCACCGGCAATGGTAACTATCGCTGGGAATCGGTGGCTGGCGACCCGAGCGAAGTGAACGGCGAGTTCAGCCGCTTCAACGTGACCCCAAGCGGCGCCACCGCGACCGACGATTACCGCAACGAAGCCAGCACCTATGGCTACATCGTCGAGATCGACCCGTACAACGCTTCGACCCGCGCCGTGAAGCGCACCGCCCTGGGTCGTTTCCGCCACGAAGGTTGCTGGCCTGGCCTGACCACCGCCGGCAAGCCAGTGGTGTTCTACAGCGGCGACGATTCGCAGAACGAGTACCTGTACAAGTTCGTCTCCACCGCCCTGTGGGACCCGGCCGATGCCAACCCCAGCGATCGCCTGGCGACCGGTGCCAAGTACATGGACAGCGGCAAGCTCTACGTGGCGCGCTTCAACGCCGATGGCAGTGGTAACTGGTTGCTGCTGGACGTGACCACAAGCACCACCGACGGCAGCACCCTGGGCGCGAAATTCACCAACCTGCCGGGGATCATCCTCAACACCCGCGGCGCAGCCGATGCTGTAGGTGCCACGCCGATGGACCGTCCGGAGTGGACCTCGGTCAACCCGCTCAATGGCGACGTCTACCTGACGCTCACCAACAACACCAGCCGTACGGTGGCCAACCCTGCCAACCCGCGTGTGAACAACAAACACGGGCACATCATTCGTTGGCATGACGCCGATAACCAGGTGTCGTTCACCTGGGACATCTTCGTGTTTGGCGCCAACGCTGCTGGCAGCCCGGACCTCAACCGCTCCGGCCTGACCACTCTGAACCAGTTCGCCAGCCCGGACGGCATGACCTTCGACAGCCGTGGCGTGATGTGGATCCAGACTGACAACGGCGAAAAGACCCTGACCGACTACACCAACGACCAGATGCTGGTGGTGATCCCCACCAATATGGTCGATGCCCAGGGCAAGCAAGTGCCGGTCAATGCCCAGAACCAGGCCGACCTGCGACGTTTCTTCGTCGGGCCCAATGGTTCTGAAGTGACGGGGGTGACCTTTACCCCGGATAACAAGACGGTGTTCGTCAACATCCAGCACCCGGAAAACTGGCCATCGACCACGGTCGCCACTGACGTTACGGTTGGGACTGTACGCCCACGTGCATCCACGGTGGTGATCCAGCGTGCCGATGGGGGCGACTTGGCGATCTGATGAGGATGCAGGCGTCGGCTTGCCGGCGCCTGCAGCACTGTCTTTGTGGGAGTTCGATTCAACAGAGAATTTTGGGCACAGCACAAACCAAATGTGGGGGCTGGCTTGCCTGCGATGACGGCCTGCCAGCCACCAGAGGTAGTGGCTGAACCACCGCTATCGCGGGCAAGCCCGCTCCTACACTGTTTGTGGATACTTTGATCCCACGAGCACTCTATAACGGCATCGGTTCCCGCGAGCGCAGCAGCATGCCTTGCGCCGGTACCCGTGCGTGCCACTTCACCACACCCTGGGCTTCGACACGGTATTGGCTGCGAAAGCGTTGGCCATCCAGGTCAACCTCCAGTTGCAACAGGAAATGGTCACCGTTGAGCTGCAAACCTTCACTCAGCCGCTCAAACATCGCGTCATCCATCGCCCCCAGGGCCTGGCGCAGTTCACCCGCATCACGATAGCCCCCTGCCGGGCGCGCGCTGACCAGCCGGGTCAGCACCGACCGCGAGACCTCTCCCTCATACAACGCATCCAGCAGCGCCAGCATCTCCAGGTTCAGCGCATTGGCGTTCAGGCGCCAGCCTGCGGTCTCGTCCAGGCTGCATAACTGCGGGTAGCGCACGGCCCGGAGTGCGTCGGGAAGCGCCAGCAGGTTCAGCTCGCTGATATCGCGCATCCTTTGATTGGCCGCCAGGCGCGGTGGCGATTGACGCAAGTATTCGTTACTTTCTGCACCTTGCAGGCGGGTCTGCTGGTCGGCGTCGAGCCAGTCGGCCAGGGTCTGGGCCAGGCGTTCGGCAGCCATGTCGGCTCCCAGCAAATGCACCAACTGGCGCTGGGCGCGCTCGGCTTCGGGGCCGATCAGGGCGTTGACGTTGAAGCAGGTGTGCAGGTCGCGAATCCGGATGCTCGCCTTGCCCCCCTTGAAGTCGTAACTCAACGGCTGCCCGCGCATGGCCTGCCAGAACATCGGGCTGGCGCGCCACAGCGGGTCCTGCAGGGCCTGTTCGGTAAAGGCCAGCGCCGCCCGCTCGATCGCCCGCGCCTGCACACGTTGCTGCACCAGACGCACGCTGTCGACCTGCTGGCGCCCCTGTTCGACCATCCAGGCCATACCGCCCGCCAGCATGGCCAGGGCCACCAGCACCATCAACAACGCCGCCCCCTGCTGCCGTTTTTTGTCCATGACCCAACCACCTTTTATGTAGAACCTGGCGACAGTCAACACAGTGGATGTTTCAACCAAGTGGCAGGCTCACACAATTCCCGCAAAAACGTCACAGCTGCGTCATAAAGCCTCGGCACACTGCGCCTTCATATTTCAAATCAATGGCTTGGAGTGTCGGTATGGGTGGTATAGGGATTTGGCAACTGGTCATCGTGCTGCTGATCGTGGTCATGCTGTTCGGCACCCGGCGCCTCAAGGGCCTGGGCAGCGATGTGGGCGAGGCAATCAAGGGATTTCGCTCCTCCATGGGCAACGAATCCGCTGCCCAGGCGAGCGCAGAAAAGGCCAGCCTTGAGGTGCAAGCCGAGCCTCAACGACCCGCAGACAGCAAACACTGATGTTCGATATCGGGTTTAGCGAACTGTTGCTGGTGGGCCTGGTGGCGCTGCTGGTGCTGGGCCCCGAGCGCCTGCCGATTGCCGCGCGCAATGCCGGGTTGTGGCTGGGCCGGGCCAAGCGGGCGATGAATACGCTCAAGGCCCAGGTCACCCAGGAACTGGACCACGAACACTTGCTGCAGGGCATCGATCAGCAGCCATTGCGGCAACTGGAGCAGCAACTGCGCGACGGCATCCGCCTGGACGCTGCGCCGCAGCCAGAAATCCCCCCTTCTCCAGGACAACCTGCCCCATGAGCGACCTGCCCTTGTCTGCCCCGCGCCTGTCGGTGACCGGCCACCTGACCCGGTTGCGCTCGCGCCTGGTGCGCTGCGTCCTGGCGATCCTCCTGGTGTTTTGCGCCCTGTTTCCCTTTGCCCAGACGCTGTACAGCTTCGTCTCGCAACCGCTGCGCGATTTCTTGCCCAGCGGCGCAACGATGATCGCCACTGGGGTGACTTCTCCGTTTCTGGCACCGCTCAAGCTGACCATGATGATCGCCCTGTTCATCAGCATGCCGCTGTTGCTGCACCAGGCCTGGGGCATGATCGCGCCGGCGGTGTACCGCCAGGAACGACGCACCGCCGCCTGGTTGCTGGCCGCCAGCGTGGTGCTGTTTTACGCCGGCATGGCGTTTGCGTTTTTCCTGGTATTCCCGATGATGTTCGGCTTCTTTACCAGCGTAACCCCGGACGGCGTGGCGATGATGACCGATATCGCCCTGTACCTGGATTTCATCCTCGCGCTGTTACTGGCGTTCGGCCTGGCGTTTGAAATACCGGTGGCGACCTTCCTGGTGATCTGGGCCGGTATCACGGATGTGCAGACCCTGCAGAAAAGCCGACCGTATGTAATCGTCGGCTGCTTTGTGGTCGGCATGCTGCTGACCCCGCCCGATGTGTTTTCGCAAACCATGCTGGCGGTGCCGATGTGGATTCTGTTCGAGCTGGGGCTGCTGGCCAGTCGGTCGGTGAGCAAATCGCGTACCGAGGCAGCTTAAGACAGTTTGCTCGGGGCCAGGGAAGTACTGCGCCCACCCTGCTTGAGCAGGGACGGATTGATGCCAAACTGCTTGCGAAAAGCCGTAGCAAAGTGGCTGGCATTGGCATAGCCCAGATCCGACGCCACGCGCATCACCGATTCGTCCCCTTCCAGTAGCCGGCTGCGGGCTTGAGTCATGCGCGCTTGCTGGAACACCCCGTAGACACTGTTGAGGAACAACTGCCGGAACCCGCGCGTCAGTTTGGGCTGGCTCAGACCGGATTCACGGGCCAGCTCAGACAGGCTGGGCGCTTTGCCCAGGTCTGCCAGCAAGCGCTCGCGAGCATGCTGAAGGCGTTGGCGATCGATGGGGCTCAGGCGACAGGCGCAGTCCACGCTGCGCCGTGCTTCCAGGAACAGGCTGACCAAGGTCACGCTCTGGCCATACAGCCACAGGCTACTGCGCGGCTGGCCAGGCGCGTACGTCAGGGCATTGGACAATTGGTGGGCGGTGGCGCTCATTTCACCGCTGCGGTGTCCATCGAGAAAGCAATGATCGCAGGCCAGCGCGTTATACAGGGTCGGGTCGATTTCCAGTTCCCACTGGGTCAACAATTCGGGATGGATCATCACCGTAATATTGTCTATCTCACCCTGCTGGTGATACAGGCCGTTGCGACTGCGCCCATAGCTGATGCTGCCGGTACCCTGGTCAATGACATAGCGGCGCTGCCGCCGACCATCGCGAAAGCTGCAAGAGGCCTTGCCCTTGAGCAGGTTGGTAAAGCTGAAGTGGATGCGCTCGCTGTCGTCATGCAGAGGCATCTCCACTGGCTGCTCGAAAGTACTTTGCCAACGCACGATATCCAGCCCGCCCTGCAAGGTCACTCGGGTGACCCGGCACTGGGAGCCCGGGCCGAAATCGCCCCCGTAGCCATCGGCAATAATCCGCGAGACCGGCATGAACGCCCGCCCCTGCTCCTCAACGGCTGACATCTTGGATCTCCTTGCTGACCGGATACGGCTCGAATCAGACCACATTGGGGTAGATGAGCGCAATTGATAATCACTAGCATCTATCGCGCTGCAGTTACGCCCTTAGCCGCCGTCGCCCACCGCGACGCGCACTGCCCCAAACCTCAGTCAAGGTCCCATCATGTCTGCACGACGCCACTCGACGACTCACCGTCGATCACCGCACATTTGTTATACTATAACAGCTCTGCTCAGTTGCACACTCACTCATTCAGCCTTTGCCGATACAGCCGTCCAACCGCTGCAACTGCCGGTTTCAACCGTCACCGCGCGGATGGAGCAGGAGGATCCCAAGGAGGTGCCGATCAGCCTGAGCGTGATCAGCGGTGAGCAGTTGCGCACCCAGCGCCTCAATACCCTGGAAAGCGCCCTGCGCAACACGTCCGGGGTCAGCGTGAACTCCTCTGGCGGTCCGAATGATTTCAACGTGCTGATCCGTGGTGTGGGCTCGCTGTACCAGATGTCGATGGATGACAGCTCGGTGGCGTTCAATATCGATGGCGTGCCGGTATCGTCGCGCAGCCTGGGTTTCGAAACCCTGGATGTGGAGCGCATCGAAGTCCTCAAGGGGCCACAGGGCACCTTGTCCGGGGCAATTGGCCAGGCCGGCGCCGTGAATATCACCACACGCCAGCCGACCCGTGAACGGGAAGGTTATGTGCGCGGCGAAGTCGGCCAGCAAGGCCAGTTCCTCACTGAGGGCGCCGTGGGCGGGCCTCTGACGGAAAACCTCAGCGGCCGCCTCGCAGTACGCCGTGCGGGTTACGACAGCTGGATCGACAACGACCAGACCCACCACCCCCAGACCAAACCCCGCAACGAAGCATACCGAGGCAGCCTGCTGTGGGATCTCAACGATGACACCCACGTGCTGTTCAGCGCCGAGCGGCAAAAGTCCAAGCGCGCCACCAACTCCCTGGTGCTGCGCCCGTACGGTAGCGACCCGAGCCTGGACCTCACCCCCGGCCTGTTCGACGACAACTACAAGACCACCGAGCGCTACGCGATCAAGGTCGAGCATGACTTCGCCAACAGCCGCCTGACCTCCACCAGTTCCACTTCAACCGCCGATTTCGAAGGCCTGATCGCCTATGACAGCAAACTGATGGGCGCGCTCTACGGCACCCCCAGCGAGTTCTGGGTGGTCGACAAATCCTTTGAGCGCAGTTGGAGCCAGGACGTACACCTGAGCTCCCTGCCCGACTCGCAGGTGTTCTGGGTCACGGGGCTGGCCGCCACACGCAGCGAGCGTACCTACGACACCCCGCGCAATACCTACGGCACCTCAGGCGCCAAGTTCCGCGACTTCACCACAACCACCTATGCCGGCTACGGCGAAGTCACCTTCCCCCTGACCGAGCAGCTGAAACTGACCACCGGCTACCGCCATTCCTGGGACCGCAAGACCTATGACGGCGAGTACTTCTCGGGCAGCGACTCGGTCAACGACTCACGCAGGCTGACGGACAATTACGGCACCGGTCGCGCTGCCCTGAGCTATGCGATCACCCCGCAAACCAACGTTTATGTGCAATTGGCGCGCGGTTACAAGTCCGGTGGGTTCAATGACTATGCATCGCAGGTCAGCGACAGCGAACCCTACAAGGCCGCCGTCAGCAAAGCTGCGGAACTGGGCTTCAAGAGTGAAACCGACGACCGCCGTGGCCGCCTCAATGGCGCATTGTTCTTCACCCGCGTGCACGACGACCATCTGCTGGGGTACGACGCTGCAACCTTCGCCACCAATGCGTTCAATGCCGACACCCGCACCCGCGGCGCCGAACTGGAAGGCAGCTGGCGCTTCGACTACGGCCTGAGCGTGGCCGCCAGTGCCACCTACCTCGACGCGAAAATCACCAGCGCGGTGAAGGGCATCCAGGCCGGTGACGTCGCCGCTGGCAACCGGACCCCGGATGTACCGCGCTGGAGTGGCAACTTCAACGTCGCCTGGGAGCATCCATTGGGCAGTTTCGCCGGTCTGGGTGAAACCACCCTCAACACCAGCCTCAACTACCACCTTGTGGGCGAGCGAGCGGCAGATCCGCAGAACCATTTCAACCTGGATAACTACGAGAAACTCGACCTGCGCGCCGGCCTGCATAGCAAGTTCGGCGAGGTGTATGCCTATGCCGACAACCTGCTGAACCAGACGTACGACACCTATGGGTTCTACAGTGATCCGGTAGCCTATGGCGCACCCGCGCGACGCCGTACCCTGGGCGTCGGCTACACCTATCAGTTCTGACGTGAAGGGGGAGCAGGTTGATTGGTGAATCAATCCCCTTGTAGGCGCTGGCTTGCCAGCGTCTATAAGGTTTGTTGGCCAAGCCTCTATCAGAACGAATAGCTGTAGCCCACCCCCGCCGAGCGCCCTCTGCCTGGCATCCCGGTCAACACCTGGGCCGTGGAATAGGCACCATACAAGTCATAGCGCGCATCCAGCAGGTTATCGCCCCACAGGTAGACTTCCGAGCCGCCGCTTTCCAGGCCCAGGTGCAGGTCCAGCTTGGCGTAGCCCTTGAGGTCATAGTGGTTCTGCGGGTCTGCCGGGCGGTTTTTCTGCAGGCGGTAATTGAGCAATGTATTGAGACGGGGCGCCGGTAATCCCAGCAGGTCAGGCAGATCCTTGTGCCAAGCCACACTGAAGTTACCGCTCCACAGCGGCACGTCTGGTACCCGACTGCCTGCCACCACGTCACCGCCAGAAACACCCCGGGCATCGGAGGTCACGAGCGCATTGGTGTAGCTCACGGCACTGCCCAGGGTCAATTGGTCAGTGACGTGCCAGGTGCTCGACAGCTCTGCGCCCTTGCTGCGGGTGTCGGCATTCACCGCACTGACGGCCACGGTCTTGAAGTCATACCCCAGCAAGTGGTCATCGCGCACCCGCGTGAAGAACAGCGCCCCCTCCAGGCTCAACGCACCGCCCTCGCTTTCGTGCTTGAACCCCATTTCGGCCGCACTGACCTTGGCTGCCTTGTACGGCTCGCTGTCCGTGACCGAGGTCGCGTAATCATTGAAGCCGGCAGACTTGTAGCCACGGGAAAGTACGGCATAGAGATTGGTCTGCGGCGTCAGCGCATAGGCCAGTGCCACGCGCCCGGTGCTGTAGTTGTCTTGCAGTTGGCGGCTGTCGCTGGCCCGATTGCCTGCGCTCGTATATTCGCCACCGTAGGTCTTGCGATCCCAGGTGTGGCGCAGGCCGGTGGTGATTTTCCAGTCCTCGGCAATCGGGAAGGTGATCTCGCCATACGCCGCGTAGCTGTTGGTAGTGAACTCACGTTGCTGAAGCGCGCCGTTGGTGAAGTTGTTCGAGTCGAAATTGCGCTCGGAACGGGAAAGATTGACCCCACTTACCCAGAACACCTCGGCCTCTGGCAGCGAGCCCAGGCGCAGGTCCTGGCTCCAGACCCGTTCGTGGGCCGAGTCCTCAATAAGGTATTCGAAGGGTGAACCGTACAGTGCACGGGTGATGTTGCGGTCATAACCCTTGACTGCATTGAAGTCGGTGCTGGTGTAGGCGCTGATCGAGGTGATCCGAGCTTGCGCCAGATCGTGATTGAGTTCAAAGGAATAGCGCTCGTTGGTTTTCTGGTTGCCGTCAAATACGCCAGGCGTGTAGTCCAGGCGCGGGCTGTCGCCAAAGGGCCGCAGCATTTCCAGGCCGACGTAGTGCTCGGCGCGCTGGCGCTCGGCAACCAGCAACCCGGTGGTGCCGGCGTCGTTGTCCCACAGCAGGCTGCCACGCAAGGCCAGGTCCCGTGGCGCGGTCAGCGGATCGCGGTCCTGCTGGTCGTCGACCCAGTTATCGAAGCCGCTGCGACGCACCGCAACGCGCCCGGCCAGGGTCTCGGTCAAGGGGCCGCCTACCGCGCCTTCGGTCATGAACTGGCCTTGCTGGCCGACTTCACCGCGCACATAGCCTTCTACCTCACGGGTGGGTTTGCGGGTGGTGACGTTGATCGCCCCGGCCTCGCTGTTGCGCCCCAGCAAAGTGCCCTGGGGCCCCTTGAGCACTTCCACCTGCTGCACATCGAGGGAAGCCATGGCCGCATTGCGCACCGACATCGGCACGCCATCGACGTTCAGCACCACCGAGCCGTCATCCATACTCATCTGGTTCAGCGAACCGACCCCGCGAATACGCACATTGGCGTCATTCGCACCGCCCCAGGAATTGACGTCGACGCCCGGGGTGCCGCGCAATGCGTCTTCAAGCGTGCGCAGGCGCCGGGTTTGCAGGGTTTGCCCGTCGATCACCGAGAGGCCGAAGGGAATGTCCCTAGCGCTTTCCTGGTTCAATCGCGCACTGACGGTCACCGGCGCCAGCTCCAGGGCCTGTGAGTCGGACTGGTAGTCGGCAGCAAACGCGCTGCACGCCTGGCTGGACAAGGCCAGCGCCAGGGCTTGGGTAAGGACGTTGGCGCGCCAACCCTGCGGGTGGCGTAACGGTTTGAGTAGCCACTGATCAAGCATGCAAAACTCCAGGCAGATAAGAGAGGGACAGGTTCATTGCGGCGTGCCCCAGCGCTGACGCGCCTGGGCGATCACCGGATCCGAGGGCGCACCCAGCAGCCCTTGGATCGATGGCGGCCATCCCTGGCCTGTACGGATTTGTGCCGTCATGTCCAGCAGTTGCGCAGCGCTCTGGCTGGCAACCCAATCGAGACTGGCCAGCGCCGCATAAGGCGCGGCCCAGCCCTGCTGCCGGGCGCTGGCCAGGGTGCCGATCGGCTCGCCATCGCTGGCGAGGGCGCGGGTCAGGTCATCAGCCTTGAGCCCGATCAATGCCGCACGGGCATCGGGGCCATCAACTTCGCCGACACACAGCAAACCCAGCGCTGCGGCCACACCTTGGCTCAGCCACACGTGACCCGGTTGCTCGCGCAGGTCGCTGGCGCTGAGCAGCCGCTGGCGGGCCAACAGTTCGGCGATATGGGCGCGTCGTGCCCAGCGCCCGACACCGGTTGGCGCCACGTCCCAGTCCGGGGTCTGGGCCAGCAACAGGTGACCGTTACTCAGTCGACTGGCCCCCATGCCGCTGGGCCATTGGCTCACGTCGCTGACCGGTGGGCTTGCGCCCAGATGCTGCGCAATACAGGCAGACATGGCGGTGAGGTCCTCACGCACCTCGCGGGCGGTCGCTTGGCGACTGGCATCGGCCAGCACCCGGACACCGTCCAGTTCATGGGTCACGGTTGCTGAGGACAGGGCATAAGCGAAGTCCAGCGGCTGTTTACTGCGGCCACTGAGGGAGTAACCCTGGGCGTCGATGGTCCAGTGCCAGGCCCCGGCCGGTGCAACGGCTTGCGCAGCCACCGCCGCCCCCTCGGGCAGCGCGGGTGCGGTAGCGGACAAGCCGGCTGCCAGACGCTCTACTGGCGCACGCAAGCCACGTTCCGGGTCCAGGCCCAGGCGCGGCACCACCCGTCGCGCTTCCAACCATAACGCCCGAGGACTCAGCCAGATACCCTCGCCCTCGCTCGACCAACCGGTGGCATTCAGGGTCCAGTGCAAGGTCACCTGGCAACCGCTCGACGCACAAGCGCCCAGGGCCAGCCGCAGATGATCATGGGCTTGCTCAACCACCACCGACTGGTCCATCACCCTGGCGCCCGTCACCTGCAGACCCGCCGGCAACTCGGCATCCAGATGGCCATTGGCAGCAGTCACGCCCTCCAGGGTCCACTGCCCTAGCACCTGGCGTTGGGCACTGTCGATCTGCAACTGCAATTGCCCGCCGGCCACCTGGAAGGCACCGGCGCCGGCCAGCCAGCGCTGCTCCCAGGCGGCGCTGTCCGCACGCGCCTGGGTGGCGGTCTGATAATCGCCCCGCTCCACCAACTGGCGGTGCAACACGTTACCGCTGCCCAACATCACCAGCACACCCACTGTCAGCAACACACCGGGTACACCGCGCACTCGCGTACTCAGGTCGGCAAGACGTCGGCTCTCCGGCCCTCGGGGCACGGCCAGGGCCGCCAGTGCGACCAGCACCAGGCACACCGCAAGCTTCCAACTGGCCAGTGTGCCGAGATAGGCCAGCCACGGGGCCCAGCCGGTCAGCGCCGAGAGCGCCATGTGGCCCGGGATCGCCATTTCATACGCGGGGTAACTCACCAGTCCCAGTTCGTGATTGAGCACCAGGAAAAACGTCAGCAACATCGACGTGGCGTATGCCAGGCCGGACCGCCGAATCAGCGCATGCACCAGCACCGTCAGCATCGCCAACTCCAGCAATGGCGGGGCAAACACCAACAGCGAGTAGATCAGCGCAAACCCCGGCGCCAGGCTGGCAGGCGCGACGACAGCGCTGATCAGCAGGCTGGCGACGCCAGGCACCACAGCCAGCGAAAGGGTGGCGAGCAACACACACAGCACCTGACCGAACGTACGCAGCCACACCGGCGCCGGTGTGGCTTGCAGCATCGCCCCCAGCCCCTGCACATCATCACGCCGGCAGATCAGGCCGACCAGCGCCGCCACCATAAAGGCAATCACCAGGAACAGCGCGCTGGCCAGCAGCGGCAACGTCAAGTCAGCGCGCGGCACCATCGGCCCATGGGCATGCCACACCCCATGCACAAGACCGCTGAGCACGCCCATCACCACCAGCATCCCGAGCGCCAGCCACCAGACCTTGCGCGCAAAGACCTGGCGTATCTGCCAGCAGGTTTCGCGCCATAACGCGCGCGGCCAGTGGCTGACCAGCAAAGGGCCAGGCAAGCGCACATCCTGTGCCAGTTGCATCGGCGGCTCTGCCAACACCGCACCGCTACGTCGGCCCATCAGGCTCTGGCGCGTGGCACGGGCCAGGGACCAGGCCAACAGCAGCAGCGGCAGCACACACCACAGGCCCCGGTTGAGCCAGAACCCCGGTGTGAGGTCCAGCAGTGCCTGGGATTTCTGCGCTGCGGTCCAGGTTTCCACCTGGGCCTGGGCGAAGGTAAACAGGGACGGATCGAGACTGGCCGCCAGCAGCGGGTTGATATGCCCACCCTTGAGCACCACCACCGCGAACATCCACAGCAGCATCAACCCCGTGGCCAGGGCAAACGGCGCGGCTAGGCCCCGGCTGCGCAGCGCCAACAGGTAATACAGGGCGCCCACGCCGGTACTGACCGGCAACAGCAGCGCGACCCAGGCAAAGCCCAGCGCCGACCAGGCCGGCGCACCGATACTCGCCACCGGCACCCAACCCAACCAGCCGAGGATCGGGCTCAGCAGGAAGCCGACAATCAGTGAACTGGCCAGCAAGCCTGCGACCACCGCAGCGCCGATAAACCGTCCCCATAACAACGCCGGCAGCGATACCGGCAGCGCCAGCAACACTTCCTCCAACTGCGCCTTGCGATCACGCAGGGCCGGCTGGGCAAACACCCAGGCCCAGGCGAAAAACAGGAAAAACATACACCCGCAGGCCATCAGGTAGATCAGGCTCGGGGCATTGCGCGGGATGTCGCTGGCGCCCATTTTCTGCACATAGTCGGCGTTGGTCAGGGACATCAGCAGGTAGCCGGCCAGGCCCAAAAATACCAGCAAGGGAATACCGCTGCGCAGCCCGGCGCGCACTTCCACCCAGGCTTCACGCATCATCAGGGCGAAGGTACTCATGCGTCGGCCGCCTCACCGGCCTGGGCCAGCGCCAGGTAATAGATATCTTCCAGGCGCGGTGCGTGGGGCATGAAGCGTGGATCGGCAGGCCGCTCACCATACACAATCACCCGACTGCCCTCGGGGCTAGCCGCCACATGCAAGGCCGGCGGCAAGGCTTCGCCGCGCCCGAACGACGCCACCCACAGGCGTCCCTGCTCCGCACTGAGCAACGCCTGCGGGCTGCCTTCCACCAGAATCTGCCCGCCAGCCAACACCGCGAGGCGGCTGCACAGGTTTTCGACATCTTCGACAATATGGGTCGACAGCAACACAATCGATTCGGCGGCCACATCCGCCAACACCCGATGGAAACGATTGCGCTCCGCCGGATCGAGGCCCGCCGTAGGCTCATCGACAATCAGCAAGCGTGGCGAACCCACCAACGCCATGGCGATGCCAAAGCGGCGCAGCATGCCCCCCGAATAGGTAGCCAGCGCGCGGTGCGCGGCATCCTGCAGGTTGACCTTGGCCAACAGGCCTTCGATTTCTGCGCGGCGTTGGCGGCTGTCGGTACGGCCCTTGAGCCAGGCAAAGCGGTCCAGCAGGTCACGTGCGCTGACGCCCGGATATGCCCCCAATTGCTGCGGCAGGTAGCCCAGGCGTCGACGCAGATGATCGGAGTCGGCCAACACATCCACGCCATCCAGATAAATGCTACCGGCGTCGGGTTGCTGCAAGGTCGCCAAGGTGCGCATCAGGCTGCTTTTACCGGCGCCATTGGGGCCGAGCAACCCGTACATCCCGGGGCCGACACTCAAGTCCACACCACGCAGCGCTTGCACACCGTTGTTGTAGCGCTTGTGCAGGCCGCGCACCTGCAAACCCGAATCGACTGACATCTGCAACTCCATGGGCAAACGCGCCGATCCAGGGAGAGCAGGTCTGCCGGATAGCGCTTATTTGAGAATGATTGCCCTTGAGAGGCACAGCCCGGGACGGTAGCCACGCACGCGAGCGCCCTCTACCCGATTCAAGTCAATTTCCAACCGTATCGCGCAACTTCCGACGCCTGCGGCCTGGCGCTGCAACGCTCAACCCGTGGCCAACATGCGGATACGAGGGGCAATCGACTCGATACGGGTAGCCGCCAAAATGAGAGCGATTAGCATCCCTGACCGTGTATCGGCCTACGGAAAAACCCATGACTACCGCCCTGGACACCCTGCAACGCCCGGTCAACCACCTGATTCGCCTCGGTGTAGCGCTCGCTGCCATCGGTGCGCTGGTGAACCTGGTGCCCTTCATTGCCCTGACCGAACTGGCGCGCCTGCTACTGGCCGGCACTGTCGACCGGCAAGCCCTATGGCTGTGCGCCGGGTGGGTGGTGATTGCCCTGTGCCTCGGCTGGATGGCCTGCGGTGCCGCGTTGTGGCTGACCCATCTGGCGGACCATCGCTTGCAAGCGAGCTTGCGCGAAGCCATGGTCGGCAAACTCGCCCGCGTGCCCCTCGGCTGGTATAGCGAATCCAATTCCGGCGCAGTGCGCAAGGGAGTCCAGGACGACCTCGAAGACCTGCATCACCTGATCGCCCATCACGCCGTGGAGCGCACCGCCGCCATCGTCACCCCCCTGGCCGGGCTGGTGTGGCTGGCCAGTCTGAACTGGCGCCTGGCGTTGCTGGCAGTGCTGACCCTGCCCCTCTACGGGCTGGCCTATACCCTGATGATGCGTGGCTTTGCCAGCAAGATGCAGTTGCTGGACCAGAGCATGACCCGCATCAGCGCAGCCATTGTCGAGTTCGTACACGGGATTGCCGTGGTCAAGGCATTTGGCCGGGTCGGCCAGGCCCATCGCAGCTATCAACAGGCGGTCAACCAGTTCGGCCGGCAGTACGCCGGCTGGGTGCGGCCCTTGCTGCGCCTGGAAGCCATTTCGTCGATGGCCCTGAGCGTGCCGGTGATTCTGCTGGTCAGCCTGGGGGTGGGCAGCCTGTGGTTGAGTCGCGGCTGGATCACGCCGCTGGAACTGTTCGCCGAAACCCTGGTGGCCGTGGTGATCCCGCAGTCGTTGCTGGTGATCAATCAGAGCCTGACCGCCCAACGCACCGCCCAGGCCGCCGCCGGGCGGATCGAAGCCCTGTTGAGCATAGAAGAACTGCCTGCGGCGCCACGCTACAGCCAACCGGTGGAGCACGCCGTGACCTTCGAGCAGGTCGAGTTTGGCTACGACGCAGCGCAGCCGATCCTCAAGGGCATCGACTTGCATTGCAAGGCGGGCACGATCACCGCGCTGGTGGGCAGTTCCGGTGCCGGCAAATCGACCCTGGCCAAGCTGGTGCCGCGCTTTCACGACGTCAACGCTGGCCGGGTGCTGGTGGGCGGCGTCGATGTGCGGCAGATCGACCCGGACCAGTTGTACCGGCACGTCGGTTTTGTCTTGCAGGATGCACAACTGGTGCATGGCAGCGTGGCCGATAACCTGCGCCTTGGCTGCCCCACTGCCTGCGATGAGCAATTGCAGGCCGCTGCCCGCGCGGCGCAGATTCATCAGCGCATCCTGGCCCTGCCCCGGGGTTATCAGTCTGTGATTGGCGATGACGCGATCTTCTCCGGCGGCGAGGCGCAGCGCCTGTCAATCGCCCGCACGCTGCTGGCGGACACCCCGGTGCTGATCCTCGACGAAGCCACCTCCCACGCCGACCCGCAATCCGAGGCGTTGATCCAGGACGCGCTCTCAGCGCTGGCGCGGGGGCGCACGGTGTTGGTGATTGCCCATCGCCTGGCGAGTATTCGCGATGTCGACCAGATCGTCGTGCTCGACCATGGCCGTATTGTCGAATGTGGTCGCCATCATCAACTGCTGCAAGCCGACGGGGCCTATGCCCGGTTATGGCACGCCAGCGCCGTGGAGGTCTCGCAATGATCCGCAGTCTGCTGACCCTGCTGGGTCCGGCCCACGCCACGCGCCTGTACCGTTACCTCGCCTGGCTGGTGGCCAGTGCCGTGTTGCAAGGCTTGGCGGTGGCGTTGCTGGTGCCGATCCTCCACGCGCTGTTTGCCGGTAACCTGCCGCTGGCCATGACCTGGCTCGCCGGCCTGGCGGCGATGGTGCTGCTGACCTGCATCGCCCACTACCAGCAGGCGATGCAGGGGTTCGCCCTGGCACTGCTGGTGCTCACCACCTTGCATGAACGCCTTGGCCAGCACCTGATGCGCCTGCCCTTGGGCTGGTTCAACAGCGAGAAAGTCGGCCAACTGTCGCGCAGCGCCACCAGCGGTACGCTGATGGTCACCGGGCTGTTTGCCCATTATCTGGGCCCGGTGGTGTCCGGTGTCGTGGTGCCTGCCACCGTTGCGCTGACCCTGTTTGTATTTGACTGGCGGCTGGGGCTCACGGCGGTTGCGTGTGCGCCGCTGATCTACTTCACCCATCACTGGTCGGCCAATGCCATTGGCGCCAATGATGCACGGGTCGAAGCCGCGGCCAGCGAAGCCGGCAACCGGGTGGTGGAGTTTGCCCGCTATCAGCAGGTGCTGCGTGCTTTTGGCCAGGCGCAGCGCGGCTATCGGCCATTACAGGCGGCCAATCGCGCACAGCAACAGGCCGGTGGCTCGATGCTGGCGCAGACCTTTCCCAAGTTGCTGGCCGGTGGCCTGAGCGTGCAACTGGCGTTCGCCCTGTTGGTAGCGGTAGGCATCGCCCTGGCGGCCACCCAACAGATCGATGCTATCGAGTTGGTGGCGTTGCTGGCCCTGGCCGCACGGTTTGTCGGCCCCCTGGCGGAGGCGGCCGCGCGCAGCGGTTTGTTGCGCATGGCCAGCAACGACCTGGAACAACTGGCGAGCATCCTGCGCCAACCCGCGCTGCCTGCGCCGGCCACCAGCCTGCCCCTGACAGCACCCGGCAGCCTGGAATTCGACCGGGTGGGCTTTGCCTACCCCTGTGGCCCGCCGGTGCTCAAGGACCTGAGCTTCAGCGCCCAGCCCAACACAATGACGGCGATTGTCGGCGCGTCGGGCTCGGGCAAGACCACCGTCACCCGCCTGCTGATGCGCTTCTTCGATGCCAGCGAGGGCAGCGTCAAGGTAGGCGGCGTAGATGTGCGCGCGTTGTCCAGCGAAGCCCTGATGGCGCAGCTGTCCCTGGTGATGCAGGACGTGTATCTGTTCGATGACAGCCTGGAGGCCAATATTCGTGTGGGCAACCCGGATGCCAGCGCCCGGCAGTTGGCGCAAGCGGCAACATTGGCGGGAGTCGATGAGATTGTGGCGCGCCTGCCACAAGGCTGGGCCACCCCGGTGGGAGAAGGCGGTACCAGCCTGTCCGGGGGTGAACGCCAACGCGTGTCCCTGGCGCGTGCCCTGCTCAAACGCGCGCCCATCGTGCTGCTGGATGAAGCCACGGCGGCACTCGACCCGCAGAATGAGGCTTACGTGCAAGCCGCCATTGGCACGCTGATCCAGAACGCCACCGTACTGGTGATCGCCCATCGTTTGCCGACCATCATGGCGGCCGACCAGATCCTGGTGCTGGATGAAGGGCGCCTGGTGGAGTCTGGCAGCCACCGTCAGTTGCTCGCCGACAACGGGCGCTACGCCGGCTTCTGGCACGAGCGTCAACGGGCGGGCGGTTGGCGCCTGAAGGCGGAACGTCCCTCTTTATAGGAGTCGGCTTGCCGGCGATGGCGTCCTATAAAATGCAGAGCATCCCGTTGACCAAGCCGATCAGCACCAACATCAAACAAAACGTTGACTTAGTAAGACGCCAAGACAAACTGCATCAAGCTACCAGATGGGCATCGGGCCCGGGCTTCAATTGCTTCAATCACGGTAATCACACAAGGAGGTGTTTGATGCTGCACAGTCAACGTATCGATATCAGTGAAGAACGCAAAGCCCTGATCGACCAGGGCCGCCTGGCAACCCGCAATTTGGGCGAGTGCCTGGCAGTTGACCAGGTGGCGCTGACAGCGGCCCTTGCCCCGCAGTTCGACCCGTCGCTGGCCGTGGCCCTGCAGACCGCAGCCCAGGCTGGCCAGGCGCTGGGCATCTCCAAGAAAGTCGCCGCCATGGGTCTCCTGTTGGGGCAGTGGCTGGAAAGCTCCGCCCGGCCCTTGCGCGAGCAGACCTGGCGCCTGCTGCTGGAGCATCCATCGGACACCGTGCGCAGTTGGGCGGCCTTCGCCAATGCCTATTGCGAACGTAACAGTGAGCCGGAAAAGGCCTTGCTGAGCCAGTTCCGGTTCGCCACCGACAGCCACTTTGGCGTGCGCGAATGGGCCTGGATTGCCTTGCGGCCGCTTCTGACCCAGGACCTGCCTACCTCCCTGGCACTGCTACGCCGCCATGCCCGTAGCGACGATCCGCTAATACGCCGTTTCTGCGTTGAAATCCTACGCCCGCGTGGCGTCTGGTGCGAACACATCGCCCACCTCAAGGCCGAGCCGCAAATAGCCGAGCCCTTGCTGATCGCAATGCTTGAAGAATCCGACAAATATGCCCAAGACTCGGTGGCCAACTGGATCAACGACGCCAGCAAGACCCGGCCAGACTGGGTACAGCAACTCTTTGAGCGCTATCCGCCCAACAGCAAGGCCGCCACCCGGATTTTTACCCGGGCTACTCGCAGCCTTTCTCAATAGACATGCTGTGGAAAAGGTGAGCCACAGAAGCGGCTCACCCAAGGGCTTTAGAAATGCCACTCCAGATGCACGGTGGGTGCGTAGGTGTCGGTGCCGGGTTTATGGATCGCGCCGTACTTGTGTTTCCAGTACTCGTAGCCTGGACCGATCAGCAGGGTATTTTTGCGAGCGAATGCCAGTTGCCCGACATCGACCATCAATGACGCACGCACCAGGCTTTCCTCGGCCGTGTCCTGCTTGAAGTAATCCTTGCCCTTCTCGGTCTTGTAGCTGGCAAAGCCCTGGAACTTGAGGGGCACGCCAGCCACCTGGAACGGGATGCCCCAGACCATGTGCAACACATAGTACGGGTCGAACTGGATGTTTTCGGTCTGGCACGCATTCAACCCGCAGTGGTTCCACTCCATGGCATACAGCAGGCTGATATCCAGGTAACCGGGCACGTCGAACTTGAGCGTCGGGCCGGCCACCAGCATGCGCTTGCGGGTGGCGAACTCGGTGTTCTTGTAGTTGAGCTCAACCCCGCCGCTCAGGGCCACCTCCTTGACCGGGCCAAACGCCATCGACCGCTCGAACACCTGGCTGAGGAACAGTTGATGGCGGTACACCAGATAGGCCTCGGTTGCCCCCGAATCGCTGTCTTTCTTTGGATCGTTACTGTCGGACTTGAGCACGTCCAGGTTGAAAAAATTGGAACCGGCTTCATTGCCGCTGGCATGGCCCAGTTGGTAGATCTCCTTCTGGACCTTGCCGCGGATACTGGGTTCGGTGAAGTCGGTACCGTAGCGAAAACCGATGAAGGTGTCGCTCCAATCCCTGGCCTGCACCGGGCTTGAGATCAGGCTCATTGCGCCTGCGGTTATCAGAAGGGCCTTGCAATACGTTTTTTGTAATTGTTGTACGTACATGTTCAGGATTCCATCACGTCAAAGTTCCAGCCATCCCGGTTTCCAGGCATGCGCAAGCCTTGCCCGGACGACCACGAGGGCCGGGTTCAAGTTGCCAGTTGTGCTGTGGTTTAGCGGGCGTCAGGCATGGGTATAACGAGTGGATTGCCAGGCAATCATTTGCCAGCCGTTATTGCCCGCCTTCCACACGCTGATGTAGCGCGAGTTGAGGAGCATGGGCTCGCCACGGATCACCACGTCCATGTCGATCAGCCCGGTAACGACCACGCAGTCCCCTGCCCTGCGCATCTGCTCGTCACGGCTGGTGAAACCCCGATAGCGCCAGACGCCCTCTCGCATGCCCTGCAGGTAGCTGCTCTTGCTGTCGCTCTTGCCGTCCGAGTGGCTGTAGGTCAAGTCGCGGGTATAGAGGCTTTCCAGAAAGTCCATATCGCCCTCGACCATGGCCTGGCGGCGGCGCAATTCCAGGGTTTGGATCTGTTGTTCTACGCGTTGCTCTAACATCGCTTGACACTCCAGGTTGATCTCAAACATCAGGAATCCGTGGTTTTCAGCGTCACGCCCGCGCTGGCGGGCAGATCCGACTCCACCTGGGGCATGAACAACAGGGTGAGGGTGGCCAGGGCAAAGAACCCGGCGCACACCAACAGGCCCCACGCCAGGCTGTAGTGGGTCGCGATGCCGCTCAACAGCAACGGCGCAAAAGCCGCCAGGCCCCGGCCAAAGTTGAAGCAGAAGCCCGCGCCGAGGGTGCGTACCCGAGTGGGGTACAACGCACTGAAGTAGGAGGCAAACAAACTGGCGAAGGCGTAGAAGAAGGCATAGATCGGCCCCAGCCAGAACAGGATGGCGTTATCGGTGGTAAGTGCATAAATCGACAACATCACCGCACTGCCGAGCAATGACAGGAGCGTGGCATTGCGTTTGCCGATGTGGTCGGCGATGAAGCCAAAGGCATTGATACCGATAAAGGCGCCGATATTGAGGATCGCCATGAAGTTGGCCATCATGCCAATGTCCAGTCCGCGTTCCTTGATCAAGTAGGTGGGCAACCAGGTACTCGCCCCCCAGAAACCAATCACCGCAAAACTCGCCGCCAGGGTACCCAGCAGGGTCAGGCGCAGCAGTTCGGGGGAAAATATTTCGCGTACCGAGACGTGCTTGTGCTGCCTGGGGCCGGCCAGGTTGCGGGTTTTCTGCGCGGTCCACTCCAGTGACTCGGGCACAAAGAAGAACAGATACGCCAGCGGGATCAGGGTGGAGATCCCGGCCACCATGAACAAGGTCTGCCAGTCAGGCAGGTAGCTGGCCGCCGCCATTGCCGCGATGGCCGCGCCAATCGGGAATGAACTCAACACGAACCCGATCGCTCGTGCCCGCTGATGGGCAGGCCAGGTTTCCGTTACATAGGCCGAGACAATCCCCCACACCCCGCCCAAGCCCAGCCCGGACAGAAACCGCAGGAGCAGGAGCAAGCCCCAGTTGTGCGTGGTAGCGACCAGCGTGGTCAACACGCCGAACACGATCAACGAGATCAGCAGGGCTTTGCGTCGGCCGTAGTTGTCGCAATACCAGCCCGTGGTAATGCCGCTCAAACCGATCCCCAGCAGGGTTGCCGAGGCGAGCATACCGGCTTCATTGAACGTCAGGCCCAGGTCCTGGCGGATCACCGGGAGTGCGATGGTGAGTAGGATGATCTCCATGGCGTCAAACAGATACGCGAGGAAACCGCCGATAAGTACATGCCATTTGGATAGAGCTCGCATTGCAGGTTTTCCTTATTGTTGTTGTTTTGCCAGGCCGATCGACAGACGTGATGCGTCGCAGCACGCTTGATCGGCCTGGAGGATTTACGGGTGCGGTCAGTCAGTTACAGCAGCGCGCAGGCCTCGTCGAAGTCCAGGCGCGGGTTACGGGCAAAGAGTTTTGCGGGGTCGCCATAGCCGAGGTTGCACAGGAAGTTCGACTTGATCTGCATCCCGGCAAAGGCCTGCATGCCCTCGGCCCCTGGAGCGAAAAACGCCTGGTCGACCTGTGCGTGGTCAAACCCGGACATCGGCCCGCAGTCGAGGCCCAGGGCCCGGGCTGCGAGGATGAAGTAGCCGCCCTGCAGCGAACTGTTGCGAAAGGCGGTGGATTCAAGCAAATCCGGCTGGTCGGCAAACCAGTCGCGTACCGTGGGGTTGTGCGCAAACAACCTGGGTAACTGCTTATGGAACTGCGTGTCGTAGCCAATGATTGCCGTCACCGGGGCGCCCAGGGTCTTCTCGACATTGCCGGCGCTCAGGGCTGGCAGCAAACGTTGCCGGGCTTGGGCGCTGCACAAAAACACAATGCGCGCCGGGCAGCCGTTGGCGCTGGTCGGGCCCCAGCGCACCAGGTCGTAGAGTTTCTTCAGGGTGTGATCATCCACCGGTTTATCCAGCCAGCCATTCTGGCTACGGGCCTGGCGAAACAACCTATCGAGCACCTGCTCGCTGATTACCTGACTCATGGCATCTGTCCTCAACTGCGTCGTTGACGGTCTGAAGTCGACCGGGGCACGGTCTGTTCGGCGGCACACTCCCCACCCAGGAAGAACTCCACCGACATCGGCGGGCCCCACTGGTAGAGGCTGGCGTCGCACGCCTGGGTGTAACCCGAGGGCGAGTCCTGGTTGAACAGGTCGCCATCGGTGAAGTGCTCGATAAGGTTGCCGGACGGGTCCCGCCAATAATCGAAAATCTGGCTGCCCAGCATGTGCCGGCCTACCCCCCAGAACGGCGACCAGCCTTGCAGGGTCATCCACTCGTGGCCCAGGCACTGCGCGTCAAAATCCTGCACCTCGAAGGACACGTGATGGACGAAGTCCTTCGGCGCCTGGAACAAGGCGATGGTGTGATGGTCAGTCCAGGCGCTGCCACGGTTCAATCGCAGGAAGGCCGCGCTCGGGCGGTCCCGGTCAGGCTCTTCGACCACCAGGTCCGAAGGCAGCATGCCGAGCATTTGCTGGTACCAGGCCAGGTGTCGGGGCATGTCCTGCACGCCAATCGCCGCATGGCCCAGGCGCAGGACCTGTGCCGCACCCTTGCCGGGCCGTTGCACATCGCCAAAGCGTTGCTTGTGATGGGCCGAGTTGAGTGTCAGCGCAGCACGCTGGGGCAGCGTGCCCACGGCTTCGATACCGTGAACCAACTCGATGCGCCGCCCCGAGGGATCATGCAAGGCGACGTACTGCCCTCCTCCCGGACCTTCCAGCGCCCGGATCACCGAGGCCCCCGGCAGCCGGCTGGCCTGGTGCAAATCGTCGAGGCTTTCGACGGCGAATGCGATGGCGCCAAAGCTGGCTTCACTGGCCTTCTCGGCGATGTACACATAGGGTAGCGAGCAGGTGCCGCGAAAATACAGGCGTTGCTCGGTGCGGTGCATGACCACCAGGCCGAAATCGGTCAGAAAACGTTCGACCACCCCAAGGTCGGGATGACGGTAGAGCACATGGTTGATGTCTTTGATCTGCAGCACGGTAGTTGCTCCTGGGCATTCAAGGGGCAGGACAACCGGTGGTCAAAACCAGGGCAGCCGGGATCGCTGCCCACCGTGGTAACGGTCGGTCGGTTGTACTGCGCTCACGAAAACTGACGCGTGGACTCAGGCCGCTGGCGGCTCGTCGGCGATCAGGTTGCTCAAGGTGCCAAGGCCTTCGATCTCCACGGTGCAGAGGTCGCCAGGCTTCATGAACAGTGGCGGGCGTCGCGCCCAGCCAATCCCTGCGGGGGTGCCGGTGACGATCACGTCACCGGGTTCCAGGGTCACCGCTTCACTGAGCACGGCGATCAGTTCGGCGACCCCAAAGATCATGTCGGCGGTATTGCCCTGCTGCACCACCGTGCCGTTGAGGCGGGTCACCAGGTTCAGGCCGACAGCCCCCGCGGGCAGTTCGTCGGCACTGACGAAGGTCGGGCCAAACGCGCCGGTGGCGTCGAAGTTCTTGCCAATGGTCCATTGCGGCGACTTGAACTGGTAATCGCGCACCGAGGCTTCATTGAAGATCGCGTATCCCGCCACATGCGCCAGGGCCTGTTCACGGGAGATATGTCGACCACCGGTGCCGATCACCACCGCCAACTCCCCTTCGTAGTCCAGTTGTTCGGAGACACGCGGGCGCAAGATGGGTTCGCCATGGCCGATCAGGCTGGTGCTGAAACGCGGGAAAAAAGTCGGATAGGCCGGCTGCTCGTACGGGCTTTCCTTGGTGTGATCGGCATAGTTCAGGCCGACACATACAATCTTGCCCGGACGCTCCAGCGGTGGCAGGTAGCGCAGCTTCGATGGATCGAGCAAACGGGCGTCGCTCAAGCGCTGATGGGCCGCTTGCAGCGCCTCGGGGCCGGCGTTGAGCAGGCTCTCCAGGGTGCCCGGATAACCGCTTTCCTGTTCGCTCAAACCTCGCAGCACGCCTGCGTGTTCAATGGCCAGGCCTTTGCTGGAGCCTTCCACAAAGTGTACGAAACGCATGATCACTACCTCTGTTGTTGTTATAGATAGGTACGGTACGTTACCGTACCCTTTTGACGAAAATGCGCCCAAATAAATAACTCGTCAAGGGTGATCAAAGTGTTTTTTACAAAAAACATTCCAGGACAATCGCTTGATTCGTCCCCCTGTGTGGCTGGAAGGCTTGTGCAGAGCGGCGTAGGCTAGGAGAACTTTTGAATTGTTCTTTTCAGGAATAGCCGAGCCACATGCAAACCCCTACCCCGAGGCAAGCAGCAAAGCGTCAAAGTATTCTCCAGGTTGCGACTGAAATGTTTCTCGCAGAAGGCTATTCCGGGGTTAGTGTTGACGGGATCATCGCCAACATTGGCGGCTCCAAGCGCACGCTCTATGCCTACTTCGGTGGCAAGGAAGGGTTGTTCGCGGCGATCATCGAGCAGCTGTGCGCAGAGAACGTCAGCCCGCTGACCCACATGACTCTCGCCCAGAAGCCTCTAGACGAGGCGCTGAAGACCATTGCCCGGGTCTTTCTCGATGTGGTGCTGTCGCCTCGCACCCTGGCCCTGCATCGCCTGATCGTGTCCGAGGCCCTGCGCGCGCCGGAGGCTGCAAAGTCGTTTTTCGAGGCTGCGCCCGCCACGGCCTATAGCTGCCTGGCCGATTACTTCACCTGGGCCGAAGAAGCCGGGCTGGTCATCCCCGGCAACCCGCAGACCCGCGCAAAGATCTTCCTTGATGCACTGACCGGCGACCTGCAGTTGCGTTGCCTGCTGGGGCTTAGCCCATGCCCTGGAAAAGCCGCGCGCGAACACCTGATCAGCGAGACCACGGCGATTTTTATCAACGGGTTGTCAACTCAGTAGCCTGGCATAAACCTCAGTTGATCACTTGTGGCAAATCAACGCAGCCCCCGTGATCTCGGCCCCATCGGAGGTTTCCTTGCCATCTGCCACCGCCATGCTGTCGGCCCCCAGAGCACCTGCGGCGTTGAAAGCCAGGCGTAGCGTTTCGTCCGGGCCGGATCCGCGCACGGTGAACATCTTGATCAGGTTGCATTGATTCGAGGATGAAGCCGTGACCAAACTGACGCCAAGGCCCTGCTCGGTCAACTGGGTCGAGCAGGCAGAGATCATCGTCATCAGTACGAGTAGTGCTGAGAATGGGCGGTACATAATGTGAGGCTCCCCTGGGTCTTAGGTTCTGGAACGGTCGGCATTCAACGATTAGGCAGGCACTAAAACCCATGAAGGTAACGTAGCGTCAACTGGGTGCCCTGCGCGCGGTTTTCAGCACCGCTTTCAAAATACAGATTGGCGAAGAATGTCTGTTTTCCTTGCTGATACATCACGCCTGGCCCGATCCCTGTCACCTGTTCCCTGGAGTTAAGCTGGCGATGCCCATCAATCCGGTCGTCGCTGATCTGATTGAGTTGATAGCCTGCAACGCCGACGCGCCACTTCTCGGCGAGCGCATAGGAAACCGACAGGTTGCTGTGAAACGCCTCTCCCGGCTGGATACTGTTGGCGTGCAGGACTGACGCCGGATCGTTGTTGCGGCTTGACCACGCATAGTTGAAACGACCGCTGACTTCCAGGCGGTCAGTCAACTCCCAGGTAAATACGTAATGCGGGTTGAACACCCAGACATTGCTCCCGGTATTGAGGCTCGAATCCTTGTTATAGGAGCCTGTGGGCAGCGAGAACACGAAATTCAGGCGCTGCCAGTACGGGCGGCCGAAGAACGACACCGGGGCCCATTGCAGCAGGAACGGACTGACGATCATGTCACCCTGGCGCGTCCGTCGTCCCTTGGGGCCCTGATCGATATCTATATCCAGGTTCACCAATGGCAGCAGCACTTCGGCGCCATAGTTCGCCCCCAGCAAAGTCTTGTTGCTGAAGTAAGCCAGGTGCGGCAGTACCGTGGTGCTGTGCACCTGCTGCCGCCCCGGGCGTGCATGGCCGTGGGCATCGTAGGCCGAGTTGCTGCGGTAATACTGCACCGGTAACTCGAACAACGCACCGGGGCCGGCGACCCCATCCATGAAACTGGCATTGCCCAGGGCCAGGGGCGGCAGGCTGACGCTGTCAGCCTCGCTCGTGGCGCAGGCCAGTGCCGAGCTGATGCCCAGCACCCGAATCCATTGGGTTTGACTCATACAACACCTTCATTGAATGGCGGCTAGAAAACACTGAATGGGTAATCGACAATCACCCGGTACTCATCGGCGTTTGAGTTGCCACGGGTGTTGCCCGGCGCGGTATATCCCTGCGCTGAACGGTGTGCGGCCCAGCGCAGGGTGATATTCAAGCCTTTGGCCTTGCCGTCTGGCACCCCATAGCGCAGGGCGACGTCCCGCTCCCAATGGTGTGCATCTTTACCGGCGGCGTTATAGATGTAGCCGTAGCCTGTGCTATTGGGATCGACCCGGGTCAGGTCCGCTTCACCGCGGGTGTATGAGGTGCTGAGCTGGAAATCCGGCGCGCGGATAAACGCCAGGCTGGTCTGGTATTGAACCTTCCAGGACTTTTCGCCCGGTGCGTTGAAGTCTGCGTATTGCTGGGAGTTGCCCAGGTAAAGGAAGGTCCGGTCGTCCTGGACCATGTAGTCGAACGGCGTGTCACCGTTCACCTTCTGCATCCCCAGGGTCAGGCTCTGGCCTGCACCGGACAAGGTCAGGCCGCCGCTGTAGGTGTTGTTGTCGATATGGCCCAACTGGCGCTGGCCCTGGTCGCGGGTTTTGAAGTAGCGCAGGTACGGCGTCAACGTAAGCCCAGGCGTCAGCTTGAATGGCTGGCTGACCCCGGCGTAGTACTGGTTCCAGATATCACTCAATTGGCCGCCATACAGGGTCAGTGTTAGCCCGCCGGGCACCGCGTAGACGCCGCCCAGCCAACTCATGGACGCGCTTTCACGATCAGCGGCCACCCCGGCCTTGTTGCCGGTGCCGTAACTGGTGGTCAAGTGGCTTTGGCCGCTCTGGTTGCGCTGGCGTGTTGAGTCGATCCAGCCGGTGTCCAGCGTCAGGTGTTCCAGGCTGTAGTTCTTGAGCGTGACACCGCGAAATGTCTGGGGAAAGACTCGGCTGACGCCACTGGCGATCAGCGGGTTTTCAAGGTACTGGTCACCTGCCTGCATCAGGCTGTCAAACCCGCGCAGCTTGAGCGCCGCGCCCGCAGCGGAAAAGTCAGACTCCGGCGCGCCTTTTGAGTCCAGCGGCAGCAATCCGGCCCCGCCACTGCCCCCTCCTCCATCCAGCTTGAGCCCATAAAAACCATGCACATCGAGCCCGACCCCAATGGGCGTGTCGGTGTATCCCGAACGAAAGGACAGGTACACGCCCTGCACCCACTCGCGCTGGTCGCGCCTGGACGGTGTGTTGTGGTTATCACGGCCCAGGTAGTAATTGCGCAGCAAGCCATTGAGGGACGAGCCGCTGACAAATCCCGGTGTGACCGACAGCTCAGCCTTTTGCCGCTCATTGATACCGGTGCTGAGGTTATCTCTCTGGTCCATGGAGTTATCGGCATAGGCCCCTGCTGCCGACAACGAGACCGTCAGCGAGATTGAAACCCGTATAAGCCGGCGCAATGACACACTCATCAGCGTTGCTCCTGTTGCTCAAGCACCGTCACCGTCGCCGTAGTACCTGCCCGCAAGCGGTCCTTGGCGGCGTATGCAGGATCGATCTGAATTCTCACAGGTACCCGCTGGGCCAGCTTGACCCAGGTGTAGCTGGGGTTGATGTTGGCCAGCAAGCGGCTGCCGGGCGCGTTCTCACGGTCGGTGATGGCGAAGGCAATGCTCTGCACGGTTCCGGTAAAGGTCTCGCCGCTCATCAACTGGATCCGCACTGGGTTACCTTGTGCGATGCGCGGCAACTTGGTTTCCTCGAAGTAGCCACTGACATAAAACGAGTCGCTGTCCACCAACGCCAGCAAGGCACCGCCGGTACTGGCGTAGTCGCCCTGGCGGGTCAGCAGGTTGGTCACATAGCCACTGACTGGCGCCACCACGCGGGTGCGCTGCAGGTCGAGTTCGGCCTGGGTCAAGGCAGCCTTTGCCAACTGCACATTGGCTTGGGCCAGCCCGAGGTTGGCCTGGTTGCTGAGCAACTGCGCCTGAGCGATAGCCACGTCGGTATTGGACTTCTCCCATTCCTCGCCGGAGATGGCGAACCCTTGCTTGAGGCTACGCCGGCGTCGCTCTTCACTTTGGCGCTGCTTGAGCTGCGCCTGGCTGGCAATGATTGCCGCCTCGGACTGGCCCATTGTGGCCTGGGCCACTTCAACCGAGCGCCGTGCGTGTTCGACTGCCAGGGCATAACGCGCCGGGTCGATTTGCAGTAGCAGCTCACCTTTGCTCACATGCTGGTTATCCTGCACACGCAAACTGGCGATCAGCCCGGAGACGTCCGCTGATAAGGTCACCACATCAGCGCGCACCCTGGCATCGCGGGTCCAGGGTGAACGGGTGTAGTGCTCCCAGGCGAACCAGCCCAGGACCAACGCCAGCAAGACAACCGCCAGGGTAATCAGTTGGGCGATATATTTTTTCAAGGTGATGAGGCTCCCATTACTAGAATCACAACAGCACATACGCAGACATAGAGCGCTCCCTCAAACAGCGCCTCATGCCAGACAAACCGCAACACGCCCAGCCGGCGCAAGGACCAGCCCAGCGCCATAAAAATCGGTAGCGCCAGCAGCAGAGCCTGGGCAATGGGCGGCAGGTAGACGCCGCCCACCTCAAAATCAATGGGCAAGAGACGGCACTCCTTTTTCATCGGTTTCAAGAAATTCGCGGTAGCGCTCAATGAACGAGGCAACGATCAGCAGTGCCACGCGAATGCGAAACACCGACCATAACTGCTCATGCCCGGACGAAAGCTCAGCGGCATGCAGTTGGTCCAGGTCATCGCCCAGGTGCCGCAAAGCGTCGGTCAACGCCTGCCAGTCGACGGTGTGCCTTCCCGCCACATAGCGGCCTGACTGGTCCAGAACCGACTGCAAACGTGCCTGGGTTTGCACCGTCAGCAATGTATTGCTTTGCCCTTGTTGCTTGAGCTGGTTCAACGCCACGCCCAGGGCCATGCAGGCCAGACTGACCTCGAACAGTGCATGGGCTCGCGGGTCTTTGGTCGCGGGCAACAAGCCCAGCATCATGGTCAGGCGATCCATCATCCGGCTTTCAAAGGCGAACTGCTGCTGATCCGCCGCCGAGGTCTTGAGCAAGACGTAGACCTGCTCCCGGCTCTCATCGAACAGACGTTGAATGCGCCGGACCGGGTTGAATGGAAACACCCAGGAATACACCAGTAACGATAAGGTGCAAGCCCCGATATACGCTCCGGCAAATTCGAACCACTGACTCGCCGTGTTCTGCCAGGCCCCGATATTCTGCGGGCCCACCATCAGGAAGGTCGAAAGCCCCAGGCCCATGCCTATACCGGCCGTCAGCGGGCTGGCCAGGCCCACAGCGATCACATAGAGCAGCGGCGCCAGAATCAACAGCAGCATTTCGACGTCGCCAATGGCGGGCACCAGCATGAATTGATAGACCGCTGAAATCACCAGCGACAGGCCAAATCCACGCGCATAATTCTGGCTCGCCGCCAGGGGACGTGGAAAGGTCGCCATCAATGAGCACAGGATCCCCACCAGGATCATCCCTGCCCGTGCGCCATCCCAAGCCGTTTCGATCCAGATCAATCCGCACACGAGCAAGGCAATGAACGCTCGGGCAGCGTTCATTCCCGCCAGGCGCCAGTCCAGGTACAGCGGGTTACTTCGGCTCTGGCGGTGCAGGCAGTTGGCCGGGCGGCCCTCCTGGATGGCATCGCTCAGTTCCAGGATTTCCTCCAGTTGTTGCAACAGCCTTGCCTGTTCCCAACGCAAGGCCCACGCCAGGGCGCGTAACGAGCCGGTGATGGGCTGGTCACGCTGCTCGACCTTGTTGGCCTGCTGGTCAAAGCGCTGTTGCAACACGCTAAAGCGCTGGCGCGCCTCAGGCGATAATGAACGCCCCGCCACTGCCAGCTCATCCAGGAACGCCAGTTCATCAGCGCGCAGCTGTTGAATGTCTTCGGGAAGCTCACCTTGCCAACGCTCACCGATCAGCGTGCGCTGACGGCGCAGCACCGTCAGGCGTGAAGTCAGCAATACCAATTGATTACCCAGCAACTGCACCAGGCCGTTGGCACTGCGCAACCGTGGCGCGTCGAAATACAAATGCCGGCGCAGGCCTTCCAGTGCGTTGATTTCGCCCAGTAACTGCATCTGGCGCTTATGGAAATCGGCCTCGCTCTCCTCGGTACGAATCACCGCCGCCGCATGGGCCGCCATCAATTTCAGGACTTGATCGACCTTGGCAAAGTACCCCCGCGCCACCGCTTCCGGGCGCGCCGTCAACAGGCTGACCACGCCGACACAGGCAACCGCCAGCAGCGTCTCAGTGAGTCGGGTGATCGCCAGCATCAAGGTATTATCCTGCTCCGGCACCGCTAGCAGCCCCACGACGACCGCGGTGAAGCCACTGAGCACAAAGGCATGGGAACTGGTGTAACGCAGCAACGTCCCGCCCGCCGTGCAGAACGCCAGCCACAGCGACAAGGTGACAATGAATGGGACCGGTGCCTGAGGGAAAACGCCCATGATCAGCACCGCTACTGCCGCGCCGACCAACGTGCCGATAATCTGCGAAAAACTACGCTGCAACGCCATGCCACCCAAGGGTTGGCTGACGATAATCACCGCCATTACCGACCATTTTGGTTGATCAAGGTCGAAGATAAAGGCCAGGTACAAGGTCAACAATCCGGCCGCAACCGTGCGTAAGGCAAATAGCAGCACGGCCAGGCCTGGGTTAAACACCACTTTGAAATAGTTGATCAGTGGCTGCATAAACGGCCCGCCCATAGATAAAACCACTGCTACTTATTGTCGCTTCATGAAAAAGGACCCGGTTGCCCTATGTCCCTACATAGCCTTCAACCGAGCCAAGAGAGGAGCACCTCTAGTTATCTCTTACTTAACAACCTATCCAGGCTGTATAGCCCACCACCGCTCACCAGCACATATAACAGCCCGCCACTGATCGCCAGGTTTTTCATCAAGTGCGTCATCTGGTTGGTATCTCCAGGATGGAAATGAAAAAGAAGGCCGGCTACAGCAGAAAAGGCACTGATGATGACCGCCGCAGGTTTAGTCTTGAAACCGAGCAATAGCGCAGGAGCGACGACCAGTTCAACGGCGAGGGCAATCAAATAGGCAACTGAAGCGAGAGGCAGCCCTGCGCTGTCGATATAGCCTATCGTGCCTTCATAGTTCATCAACTTGCCAAGCCCGCTCCAGATAAAAAGCAAGCTGATAAGAACCCGCCCAACCAACATTATTGTGTTCATGGGTAAAGCCTCATAGATGAGTGCACGCAATAAGCGTTAGCTGAAAGTCAGGCAGGGCAGAGCCTGCTAGACTTGAATAGCTCAGCAGAAAACTATTTTTTTAGTGTCGCGACTTCTATCGAGTGCCTTCTTTTAGCCCAAGCAGTTGCCACTCCCAACGCAACCCTTGGCCAAAAGCCCCGCCCAACTCAGCAAAAAGCTTGGCCACCTCGCCCGCCGTCTCTTCACGGGACCAGTCACGCTGCAACTCACTGATGTAGACCGCCGCCGTCAACGGACGGGCACCGGCTTGCACCATGCGCTGTACACCCCGCTCATGGCCTTCAGTGCTGCCCCCACCTGCCGCATCGGTGACGATGTACACCTCATACCCGGCCGCCAACGTACTCAACACCGCAAAGCTCAGGCAGACCTCGGTCCACAGGCCTGCGATCACCAGTTTTTTCTTGCCGGTGTCTTCGACCCACTGGCGTACCCGAGGGTCATCCCAGGAGTTCAGGCCGGTGCGGTCGATGGGCTTTTGCTCGGGAAACACCGCCTGCAACTCCTGGAAAATTTCCTGGCGCTCGGCATAGGCTGTGGTCAATAGCGTCGGGACATTGAAGATTTTTGCGCCCTTGGCCAGCAAGGTGGTGTTGGTAACAACCGTATCGGCCGAATGAGAGCGCACGGCCAACAGTTGAAGGTATTGATGGTCAATCAACAACAGGGCGTGATTGTCTGCGGTCAATAAAGGGTCGTTAGCTGGAACCTGGTTGTTTTTCATCTGAACGTTCCTCGTCTCGGGCTGAAGTGGAGGCTGCCTGTCGCAGCACAGCCTCCACACCTGGGCTTACTTGCCCTCAGTCAACGCGTTGTAGCTGGTGAACAGGTTGCGATAGTCCGGGATGTGGTTGGAGAACAAAGTCCCCAGGCCTTCGATATCGTTGCGCCAGTCGCGGTGCAACTCACAGGCCAGGCCAAACCAGGTCATCAACTGCGCGCCGTTGGCGGTCATGCGGGCCCAGGCCGATTGCTGGGTCAGTTCGTTGAAGGTGCCGGAGGCATCGGTCACCACAAACACGTCATAACCTTCAGCCAGGGCCGACAGTGCCGGGAACGCCACGCACACTTCGGTCACAACGCCGGCGATGATCAGTTGCTTCTTGCCAGTGGCCTTGATGGCCTTGACGAAGTCTTCGTTGTCCCAGGCGTTGATCTGGCCAGGGCGGGCGATGTACGGCGCGTCCGGGAACAGTGCCTTGAGCTCGGGGACCAGCGGGCCGTTGGGGCCGGTTTCGAAACTGGTGGTGAGGATGGTCGGCAGCTTGAAGTACTTGGCCAGGTCAGCCAGGGCCAGTACGTTGTTCTTGAACTTGTCGGGCTCGATATCGCGGACCAGTGACAGCAGGCCAGCCTGATGGTCAACCAGCAGAACAGCTGCGTTGTCTTTGTCCAAGCGAACGTAGGGTTTAGACATGATGATGCTCCTGATAAAAAGGGGCGCCTCGAAATGGGGCGCGCCGGGAAGGACAAACCTTGATTACTTGCGCTCGGAGTCTAGTTCTTCGTGGTTGTTTGCCACTTCCTGCGCCTTGATGTAGCTCTCGATCAATAGCTGGTAGTGCGGCATCGCCTGGGTGTAGACATTCGCCCACTCCTGGGCATCCGGACGGTTCCACGAGCCTTGCAGTTCCGACAGCGTGCCCATGATGTCGATCGGCACCACGCCGGCCTGGGCCAGACGGGCTACGGTGAGGTCAGTGGCCAGTCGCGAGTGGTTACCGGAAGCGTCGACCACGGCGAATACCTTGTAGCCTTCATGCACTGCAGCAATAGAGGGGAATGCCAGGCACACGCTGGTCAGGGTGCCGGCAATGACCAAGGTCTTCTTGCCGGTGGCTTTGACGGCGGCACGGAATTCAGGGTTGTCCCAGGCATTGATCTCGCCACGGCGGGCAACGTATTGGGCGTGGGGTGCCGATTCATGGATTTCCGGAATCAACGGCCCGTTCGGCCCCTGGGGCACCGAAGCGGTGGTGATCACCGGGATCTTCAGCAGGGTCGCCGCCTTGGCCAAGGCAATGGCGTTGGCGCGCAATTGAGGAACATCAATGTCCTTGACGATCTGGAACAGGCCACTCTGGTGGTCGATCAACAGCATGGCGGTGTCGGTGGGATCAATCGTCGGCTTCTGACCATTAAAGTTTGCAGCGTTACCTGAAGCGCTCATTTGCATTTCCTCTTGCATGGATGAACCTCCCTGGTGTTATTGCCTGCCAAATGCCCGGCAGACGCTGCACATCCTGTGCAGATACGAATACGTTGCCGATCACATCGGCTCGTGCAGGGGCTCGCCGCTCAGGAGCAACACTTTCGAGTCCCGACTGGCCTCCAGCAGCAGGTCACTGCCCTGCGGGTCCAGCAAGGCCAGGTGCGCCTCGCGCAAGGTGTCGACGCCGTTCAAGCGGACGACCCCGTCAAGCAGCACCACCGCGCAGGTAAACCCGCTGTTCAGGTGCACAGTCACGCGCCTGCCGGCGCGCAGGCGCAGGTCCCATATGTGTACCGGTGTAACGGTCTTAACCGGTCCTGTCTGGCCGGCATACTGTCCCGCAATGATTCGAATCTGCCCGGCAGCACCAGGCAATTCCAACACTGGAACATCTGTGCGCCTCAATAGTTGGTAGCTCAACGCGATCATTTTTTGCGCATCGGGCAGTTTTACCCATAGCTGGACCACCTCCAGTGTTCCACCTGTGCGCGTAAAGTCCGCTGAGTGAGAGTCCTCATGCAGCACTCCCGCTGCAGTTGTCATCCACTGCACATCACCGGCACCGATCAGCGCGTTGCCCCCCGTTGAATCCCGGTGCTCCAACTCGCCTTCATAGACAATCGTGACTGCCTCCCCCCCTCGACACGGATACTCGCCGCCCCCTCGACGCTGACTGGAGGCCGTAAACTCAGTAGGTCCAGCGTAGTCCAGCAAAAAAAACGGACTAATATGCCGCCCCAGAATGTTGTGGGAGAGCAGCGAGCGCACCTGGAAGCCATCACCGACCCAGCGGCGGTTGGAGCTGCCATAAATGCCTAGAACCTTCTTCATGATGGTTCCCGGAAGAAACAATGGCACCACATTAGTCGTCTCACTAGGTGTTCGGTAGTGGTTGAATTAAACTTCACCATCTCAAAAATGGAACGATGCGCATGTTTGACCTGAATGAACTCTTCCTCTTCGCCAAGGTGGTTGAGCATGGCGGCTTCGCGGCAGCCGGTCGGGCGCTCAACATGCCCAAGTCGACCTTGAGCCGACGGGTCAGCCAGCTTGAGGCGCGGCTGGGGGCTCGACTGATACAGCGTTCTACCCGCCAGTTCCAGGTCACCGATATTGGCCTGGCCTACTACCGCCACTGCGTGGCGATGACCGCCGAGGCAGAGTCTGCCGAGGACCTGATCGCCTTCAACAAAGCCGAACCACGCGGGGTGATTCGCCTGAGCTGCACCACCCCACTGCTCAATTACTGGGTGGCGCCGCTGCTCGGCCAGTTCATGGCGCAATGCCCCAGCGTCGAACTCAACGTGAAAAGTTTCAACCGCAAGGTGGACCTGATCAGCGAGGGATACGACATTGCGTTGAACCTGTGCTTTCCACCGCTGGAAAGCAGCGATCTGGTGATGAAGGTGCTCGCCAGAAGCCCCCAGGCACTGGTCGCGAGCCCGGCCTTTTTGCAGCAGCATCCACTGCCGCTACTGCCCGCCGACTTATCAGGACTGCCGAGCATCAGTTGGGGCAACCCGATGCTGCATTACGTCTGGGGGCTGAACGGGCCGGAAGGCGTCACGGCCGAGATCTGCCACACGCCACGGCTGGTCAGCGATGACATGCCCACCCTGAAAAGTGCCGCGCTGCTGGGTGTGGGCATCGCCAACCTACCGTTGGCCGTGGTCAAGAATGAGATAGAAGACGGCCAACTGGTCAGCCTGCTTCCCGAATGGCAGCCCGTCGAAGGCGTTATCAGCGCGGTCTTCCCGTCGAGGCGCGGGCTGTTGCCGTCAGTCCGGACCTTGATCGATTTTCTGGCCCAAGCGTTTGAAGCACAGCCGGGATTCGAGGGTTCTCGCAACAACTGAAGAGGTCATTTCACGCGAGGTGATGATGACGACAAAAATATCGTGCGCTACTAGCATGCTGTCGAGATGCGATATCGTACAAAACGCCCTCTGACCAGACAACGGAGCTGAAATTGACCCTCGACAACGCAAGCCCGAACTGGCTCGTCCGCCAGGCAGAACCCGATGACGTGCTCGCCCTGATCGAACTGGACACCTATGCAGCGTCCCATGCCAGTCGTCACGTCTTTATCTATGATGCCGTCGCGCGCCAGCAATGCCTGGTAGCCGTTGACGCCGGCCGGTGCACAGGGTTCCTGGTGCTCACCCACGATTTTTTCAATCACGGCTTTGTGCAACTGGTGGTCGTGTCTCCCGCCTATCAGCGTCGGGGCGTAGCGCTTTGCTTGCTGGCGGCAGCCGAGGCTGCGTGCAAGACGCCCAAGCTGTTTGTTACGACCAATGCGTCCAACGCCGCCTCACAGGCGTTGATCGCAAAGGCCGGGTTTATACCCAGTGGAAGCATCGAGAACCTTGACGAAGACGACCCGGAATGGGTGTACGTCAAATTCGTTCGCTGATCGTGTGAGGTGCTTGGTCGGTGCGCGTCAATCGCAATCGGCATCCGGCTGATTGAGAAAGATCAGCACCCCAAGCATCGCCATATAGAACTTGAATGCCGCTTCCTGGCCATTCCACTGGTGGGATTGCCACATCAGGAACCACTCCCCGCCAATCACCATGAAGCCGAAAAACCACACCAGCAAACCCGCGGTAAAGCCGATAATCGCAACCCGTTTGGCCGCGTTGAACTGCCGGCCACTGGCCTGCCTGGCCCGCCACAATACCAGTGCGCCGCAGGCCAACAATACGGCGGTCATCACCTCACCTACGATGATCAGCCCATAGGCAGCATGCCAGAGCCACGGCGTGGTGATTGCCCGGTACATCGCCGTACTGCCGGGGAAGATGGTGTCCATGCTCAATACATGCTGGACGAAGGCAAAGTTGGAGCCGTAATCGGTCATGTTATTGAACGCGACAAGGGCGGCGAAGGCCGCCAGCATCAGGGTCAGGATAATTTTTGCGTAGCGGATGGTCATAGTGTGTTTCCCAGAGCAATCACTCGATTAGAACAGATGCGCAAAACCCCGCCGTCAGAAATGCCACTCCTCAGCCCGAACCAGCCGGCAGAACGGTCCGTCAAGCGTTGCATTGTGATGAGCGACGATGTCCCAGGCGCTCATCACCGACGTGTCTGAACAGCTATGTCCATCGGCGACGAGGACGGCATCGAAGCCAAGATCACGTGCTGCACGGCAGGTGCTATCGACGCAATATTGAGTTTTCAGCCCAGTGATCACTACGCCGGTAGCGCCGCAAGCGCGCAAATTATCCGCCAGGTCCGTCATTGCAAAGGCACTGGGCCGCTGTTTATCAAACACCGTTTCCCCACCCAGCAGCTTCAGTTCCGACACCACCATCGTCAACGGGCTGCCGGGTTCGATTGCCGACCCAACGGGCCCGGTATGGCGCGCGAGAAAAATCGGCGCGCCTGCATCGCGCGCCTTGTCCATCAAGGCATTCACGGTTTCCAGCAGCGCCTCGCAGCGCCATGGCTTTTGCGGGCCGTGAACCAGCCCAACTTGCATATCGAGTATCAACAGGGCGTACATACGTGCATCTCCTTGCATTTTAACCAGCGACACAAGGGCATAAAAAAGGCCCTGTCCATCGCTGGTGGGCCTTTGAAGTTCGTTTGCTATTGACTCACGACACCTCGCACGCTCCGCTTTCCCCGGTCGTGGTGGTGGTCGTCGAGGTGAGGCAATAATCAGTCATGGCTCGACACTAGCAATATCACTGCAAGCTGACAAGCCAGGATCCTGTTGCAGGCGCAATCGTGTAGCAGCCCTAGAAGACTTGAGCCAATCGAAGGGCCACTGTCGCTGCCTGCTCGGCGCTGGTGATGTTGGTAAAGCCCAAAACCAACCCGTGCCTGGGCCTGGCCTCCAGGTACCACTGTGACAGCGGCTCGACGGCGATACCAATGGCCCGGGCGCGCTGAGCGAGGGCAACATCATCATCTGCACGCAGGCCTGCGATCAGGTGCATGCCTCCCGCCTGGGGATTGATCAACAGGCGTTCGCCGAACTGTTGCTGCAGCGCTTCGACCAGCCACTGGCGGCGGCGCGCATAGAGGGTGCGCATTTTTTTCAAGTGCCGTGCAAAGTGCCCCTCGACGAGAAACGCGCTGACAGTCGCCTGGAGGAGCTGCGGGCAGTGGTTATGCAGACGATCCGCCTGACGGGCAAAGGCCTCGCTCTGTGCCGCCGGCACCACCAGATAGGCCAGGCGCAGGCCTGGAAACAAGACCTTGCTGAAGGTCCCGGTGTAGAGCACGCGGCCCTGCTGGTCGAGGCTTTTGAGCGCAGGCAGGGGGCTGCCCTGATAGCGGTATTCGCTGTCGTAGTCATCCTCGATGATCCAGCTGCCTTGGCGATTGGCCCAATCCAATAGCGCCAACCGACGCGGCAGTGACAGCGACACGCCCAGTGGGCTCTGATGAGTCGGCGTAACGACAGCAAAGCGCGCGTCCGGGCAGCGGGCGATACCTTGCGCAACGTCAAGCCCCTGGTCATCCACGGGGACCGGCACCAACTGTGCGCCGGCTTCCAGTAGCGCATTTCTCGCCATGAAGTAGCCAGGCTCTTCCAGCCAGCACGAATCGCCGGGGCGCAGCAACGTGTGGCTGATCAGGTCCAGGCACGCACGATAGCCTGCGCACACGAACACCTGTTCCGGGCGGCAAGTAATGCCCCGTGCAATCCCCAAGTAGGTCGCAATGGCTGCGCGCAACGGTGCGTGGCCGCACGGATCCGGGTACACGAGCCCCTCAAGGCCAGCCTGGCGCAACTGGCGGCCCGCCAGTCGGGTCCAGAGTTTGCGGGGAAAGGCATCCAGCGCGGGCAGCCCCATCTGCAGGGCAAGCGGCAATGCCCCGCAATGATTGGACTGATACTGCATCGCAACCGTTGGGGGGTGAAGTACGGCCGAGGAAACGGCGGCCAGTTGCGGTGTGACAATCGTCCCCGCGGCTCCGCGAGCGATCAGGTAGCCCTCACCCATCAGCAATTGATAGGCCGCTTCCACCGTACCCCGCGCCAGGTTCAACTGCGCGGCCAAGGCGCGAACAGCAGGCACACGATCACCCGGACGCAGGCGGCCATCGGCGATGGACTCGCGAAATCGCTGATAAAGCTGGCGATAAATCGGCGCTGGCTGGCTACGGTCTAGCGAGAAGGGAGCAATCATGGCCTAGTCATTTATGCACTTTTCGGCCCTGTAGCTTAAGCCATCAACCCTCTAAGGTCAGCTACCTCTCTACAGCGGACGACAGACATGGCTTACACACTTGGACATCTCGAAGACAAGCAGGCTTTCGAGGCCAGTTTCGACCTTATGCGCGTACTGCGTCCGCATGTGACCGATCCGACCCACTATGTGGCACAACTGGCGCGCCAGAGCGAGCAAGGGTACCGTTTGCTGGCCGCCTGGGACGCTGGGCACGTGGTCGGCCTGGCCGGTTACCGCGAGTTGGAAAACCTGCTCTACGGGCGTTTCATCTACGTCGATGATCTGGTGGTGCATCCGGATCTGCAGCGCAGCGGCCTGGGAGCACGCTTGCTGAACGCTGTTCGTGAGGACGCCGTGCAGCGTGGTTGCGCCCATTTCGTGCTGGATACCGGGCTCCATATGCCGTTGGCCCAACGTTTTTACTTTCGCCAGGGGTTGTTGGCCCATGGCATGCACTTCACCCAAAGCCTTCAGACAGAGAATCAGGCATGAACAGTGTTCTATTGATCAACGCCAGCCCCAATGGCCTGGTTTCCCATGCGAACCAGTTGGCACTGGAACTGGTGGACACCCTTCGGCAACGGCACCCAAGGCTCGAACTGGTCGAGCGCGACCTGGGTACACACCCGCTGCCACCGCTCGGCATGGACTACGCTCGTGGCCTGGCGACGACCACGCCGTTCGAGGCACCGGAGTTTGAGGTTTCCGAAACGCTGATCCGCGAGCTGGAGCGCTGCGATATCCTGCTCATAGCCACCCCGATGCATAACTTCACGTTGCCCGCAGCGCTCAAGCTGTGGGTCGACTATGTGCTGCGCATTCACCGCACCTTCAGCTCAGGGCCCGAAGGCAAGACCGGCTTGTTGAGCAACCGTGCGGTGTATGTACTGGTCGGTTCCGGTGGCTTTCATCAGGGCGAAAAGGCACGGCAACCGGACTTTCTGACACCTTACCTGCGCCAGGTACTGGGCACCCTCGGGCTACTCGACCCGCACTTCACCTACCTGCAGGGGCTGGTGTTCGGCGAGGAGGCGGTTAAGGCGGCGCTCCAAGATAGCCGTACCCGGCTGGCGCTGGAGCCGCTGTTCAGCCCACTGATTTGCGCCTGACTGAATCGCCCAGGGGTTTGCAGGCATCTCGATGCCTTGAGATGCCGTACTCCCCTGGTCAACAGACTGTTCAAGGCCGCGTTAGAGCGGCGCATTGATTACATTGATGATGACTATCAAACAGACCGGCCTGTTTAATTGCCTGAACCAATTCCTATAATTGCCTCCACATTCTCCCCCCAGCCTGGCTTCAGGCTGCCTCCTCCCCGGACTTCAACACAATGCCAAGCGTCAGCCAGGCTCCTCACAGCCTCCCCGAACATAATCAACAGAGCGTCAAACAGCAGTGGCTGGCGATTCTCTCGGTCGCCGTGGGTGCCTTCGCCCTGGTAACCAGTGAGTTCCTGCCGGTGGGTGTACTCAATGACGTCGCCAGTGACCTGGGTATCAGCGCCGGCCATGCCGGCCTGATGGTTACCCTGCCCGGCATCATGGCCGCCCTCGCCGCCCCCTTGCTGTCGGTCAGCATTGGCACCATGGACCGTCGCTACCTGTTGATCGGCCTGACGTTGATCATGATCATCGCCAACTCGGTCGTGGCCTTTGCCAGCGACTTTGGCCTGCTGCTGTTCGGCCGCGTCCTGCTGGGCATCAGCATCGGCGGTTTCTGGGCAACGGCCATCGCCCTCAGCGGCCGGCTGGCCCCCAAGGGGGTCGGCGTCGCCCAGGCCACTTCGATCATCATGGTCGGCGTAACCCTGGCCACTGTACTGGGCGTGCCTGTAGGCACCTGGCTTAGTGGCCTGATGGGCTGGCGCATGACCTTCCTGATCACCGCGCTGATGGGCATACCCGTGTTATTGGCGCAGATCTTCCTGCTACCGCGACTCAACCCGGAGAAAGCCATTCGCATCAGTGACCTGCCAGCCTTGTTCATCAACCCACAAGCGCGGGTCGGGTTGATTGCTGTCTTACTGATCGGCCTGGCGCACTTTGCCGCGTACACCTACGTCGCCCCCTTCTTCAAGCACAGTGCCGGCTTCGACGGTCAGACGATTGGCTCGCTGCTGTTGCTCTTCGGCGTGGCGGGAGTGATGGGTAATATTTTTGCCGGATTTGCCGCCAACCGCAGCGTACGTCACACCCTCTTGCTGGTGGCGCTGATGATCGGCACCAGCACCGCCCTGTTCCCCCACTTCGCCACCGGCCTGACAGGCGCAGCGATGCTGATCGCGCTCTGGGGGTTCGCCTTCGGTGCGTTCCCGGCCTGCGCCAGTATCTGGATGTTTGTCGTGGCGCCCAAGGATGTCGAACGCGGGATGCCGCTCTTCGTCGCCTTGTTCCAGGTGATTATTGCCCTGGGCTCGTTCTTCGGTGGGCGGATCGTCGACCAACTGGGCAGCTCGGTGCTGCTGAGTCTGGCCACGGTGTTGGTGGGCTTGGGTTTTGTGACCGTGCTGGTGCTGGGGCGTAAGGTCAGTAATAGCCTTGCGGCCCAGCCTGCGCTTGGTTGACCACTCAAGTATGGCTCCCCCATGAGCAGGGGGAGCCTACTCGATTTTACGAGACAGTCTGACTTTCGCTTTGCCGATAGGGAACTCCTGCGCTCCCGACCTTAGCAACAGAGAAACCCTGGTGTTTTGCGCATCAACCTTCACCACCAGGTCTATGTGTTTTTCTTTGCCCAGCTTCTGAAAAACATCAAAGATTTCTTTTTCGTCGAACGCGTCAACCCATACGCCATAGCGGCTGCTTCCATCCCGCCAATAGAAACCACAGAACTTGGGAATGGCCCTTTTTTCATAATGATTATCCAGGAGCTCTTTTCCGAAAATGTTCTCCTGCTCACCGTTGTAGGCGCTGAATCCAAAGTCCAGCCACTGAGCACCTTCCTGCAGAACAACGACCGGTCGCCAATTGTATTTCTCCCTGTAGGTGTCATAGATTCCTGGTGAAGGATAACCTTGCGTTTGTATTTTTTGCCGGACCTGCGGGCTGAACGTTTTATAGGATGGATCATTGAGCATTCGGTCTGCGTAACCGTCTTTGAACATGTACTGGGCGTTGCTGTACGCGCTTTCCTTGGTAATGGCTGTCACCTGCGCCTCAAAGGCTCCAACTTCCTTCTGGTTTCCCGCCCCACTCACCCACAACACCACCCTGCCCTGTGGCGCCAACCCCACGATAAAAGTGTTGTAGGTGTCTTTCTTGTGGGTGTCCTGGTCGATAAACCCCTCATCCAAGAGGCGCTTTATCTTTTCTTTGTCCAAGGTCCATTGGCCGGTATAGAACTTTTTCTCCACCAGCGAGTACCACGTAAACGCCAGTTGATAGGGCACCGCCTTTTTTTCGATGCCGGTGGTCATGGTTCCGCCTTGATGACCCCACCCGGTATTCTGTGTGCCCCAAATCGCATCAAAATCGTAGGTGAAGTCCTCAGCGATTAGGGCGCCGCGGTAAACCTCCATCGGGTATTGCTGCGGCGCAGAGACACTTGCCGACCAGCTATAAGTTTCAGGCACGTCTTTACTCTGGCAAGCAGCCAAGGAAAAGCAGAATAAAACAGCCGCAATGACTGCCATCGGACTAGCTACTCTCACACACCGTTACCTCTTCATGGCTTTACAGGAACATCACCACTCACTGCACTTCCCTCTCCCGAAATCAATACCAGGCTCTGCGGCGAAGACAATGTAATACCCATGTCCTGAAGGCCGGCCAGCAGGATGAACAACAAGTCGCTGCGGGCCCCGGACACCGAGCGTGGGCTGTTGACGTAGCCGCTGACACCAATGATCAGGCCATCCCTGGCCAGGTCCTTGAAGGTGACTGAGGGTGCGGGGGTATCGAGAATTGCCTCGTGCTCGGTAAACGAGTGCATGAGCAGCTCGCGAACCTTCAATACATCGGTGTCCAGCGGCAATGTGAGCGTGATGCTCACGACACCGAGCGCGTTGCCCATGGTGACGTTGCGCACGCTTTGCGAGATGAACTGCGAGTTTGGCACGATCACCGTCGAGCGGTCGGACATCTGGATCTCGGTCGCCCTGACGTTGATTCGGCGAATATCGCCCTCGACGCCACCCAGGCTGACCCAATCGCCGACCTTCACCGGCCGTTCGGTCAGCAGGATCAAGCCAGAGATGAAGTTCTGCACAATGGCCTGCAAGCCGAAGCCGATCCCCACCGACAGGGCACTGACGACCCAGGTCAGGCTGGTCAGGTTGATCCGTAGGGTGGACATCACCAACAGGCTCAACAGCACGAAGCCCAAGTAGCCCACCAGGGTCACCAGGGATGCGCGCATGCCCGCATCCATGTTGGTTTCCGGCAACAGCCGCTCGCTCAGCCAGCGCTTCAAGGTACGCACGGCGAACAACCCGACCACAAACATCAGCAGCGCGGCAAGGATATCCCTGGGGATGATGTGCAGGTTGCCCAGCGTCTTGCTGGTTTCTCCCAACTGACTGAAGCCCTGGAGCAGCTCACTGGGGCTGGAGCCCGCCGGAAGGAAGGCCGCCATCACCGCAGTAAGCAGTAGTAACGTACGCCCGACGCCAGCCAGTACAGTGCAAGCCTGGGCCTGATGCCGTGGCGACAGCCCCAGCGCATTGGCCAGTGCCAGGCCACTGGGCTGCTTGGGTGAAAGCAGGGTTTCACAGACGTCGCCGTAAAAGGCGATAAGCAGGTAAGCCAATGCCGCCACGACGCTGACCCACAGCAACTTGACGGTAAGGAAATAGGCCAGGGACAGATACCCCGTGAACAACGCGAGGACAATCAAGGCCACCCAAATCGAGGCAACAAAGGGCAGCATTCCGGCCAGCCCGCCTAGGCGGTCCAGCTTGAGCTTCTTGCGCACGTGGCGCACGCGCAGCAACGCGGCGATAAAGATCAGCGCCGTGGTCAGTGCCGTCAGGCCATTGAGCGCCACGGTCAACGCCAGGCTGGCGCCTGTGACATTGTTGATCCGCTCCTCGGTGGCCACCAGCATCAGCGCCACCGCCAGAATCGCCGGGAAAGGCCCAAGGGCACTGGCGATTTCATCGGCAATGGCCGGCAACCGCCAGGAAGGTCGCGGTAGCATCAGCAAGGCCCGTCCAAGGCCTGCAATAAACGCACAGAACGTGGCTAGGGTGACCAGATGATCGGAAAGCCGCGCCAGGTTTTCGCTCAAGACGGCATTGCTTTCCAACCCCCAACGCATCAGCGAGACGGCTCCCATGATCGTCAGGATCGACGCTAACCCCACCGCCACCGCCAGCGTGCTGCGCCGCAGGCGCCCTTCAGGCAACCAGCGAATCATCGCCCAGGTGAGCAGGTGTTCAAGCAATCGCCGGCCGAAACTCCAGATCAGTACGGCCACCAGCAACGTGCTGAAGAATTCCCAGCGGCGCTCGGGACTGACGGCGCTCTTCAGGGCGACGATACTTTCGGCCTGCAGGTTATCCAGGCGCTTCAGGTCGTCCGCAGTGGGACGGATCAGGGTCGACCAGAACGTGGGGCTAAAGGGGCTATCAGTACGTGAAGTGAGTTGAGAATTAAACAAATTGCGCCGCAGGTTGACGATCTGCGCGGCAAGGTCGCGGCTCGTCTGGCTCAACTGTTTGGCCTGCTGCTCATCATCAAGCAGGCTGTTCTTTTTCCGCGTCAGGGCATCCCGCTGGTCGGTGAGGCTCTGCGCTTCCCCTGGCTGGGCCGCGCCCAAGACCTTGAGCTGATCGTCAAGACGCTCCATCTCGGTGGCGCGCACCGTAAGCAACGTCTCGGCCTGTTGTTGCACCTGCAGTGCGCCCTGTCGAAACTCCGCCAGCTTCTCGTCGCTGGTACTGATAGGCACACTCTGGCGAATCAGCTCAAGCTGCTGACTGAGCTGTTTCAGGTCGGCGTCTTCCGGCAATAGCGGCAAACTGTCGACGACCTCGATGGCCACCGGCGTTGCAGCCGCACTTGCCCACCCCGTCAGGCTGATAGCCATAACCATGGCCAGCATGACCTGGCAGATGACGCTTCTATAAATTCGCCGCATCAAGTCACCCTTCTCCGTCTTATTCTTGCCATCGCCATTATGGACCGCCACGGGAGAAAGGAAATTCCGCACGGGTGCAAAAGATCGGGCGCTATTGGCGCAACGGGAAAGATAGCACTCAGGTCAATCCACAAACGTGGTCTTGCGCGTCAATGCCCACGGCGCAATCAAGCGTTGCGGGGTCTGGCAGGTTTTGCGCTTGAACACGAAGTTGCGGCACTTCTCAGCAAACTGCTGGCGGTCTTGCACCATGTCCAACTGCATCTGTGCCAACTCGTTTGCACGACAGCGCTCAATCTGCCCAAGGCTCAAAGTGGCCTTGCGCGCGCGATACAGGGCGAATTTTTCATCGGTCAACGCACTACTGGCCTGTTGCAGCAGCCATGCACTGAATGCGTGAGGGCAGCGTGGGCCGATATCCTGAATCATCCCCCACTGCTGCGCCTGTAAGGCGCTGATTGGCAAACACTCTTCGATGAGTTTGTGCGCAACTTCGCTGCCGACGGCGCGGGGCAGGCTGTACGTCCAGTATTCGGAGCCATACAAGCCCATGGTCTTGTAATGTGGATTGAGTACCACACCCGCTCGGGCGAAGACGATGTCGGCCGCCAGCGCCAGCATCACGCCACCGGCTCCGGCGCTACCCGTCAGGCCACTGACCACCAGTTGCCGCGCCGTCAGTAGCTCCTGGCAGGCGTCGTCGATTGCCTGAATATTGGCCCAGGCTTCCAACCCCGGTACCTGGGCTGCCTGAATCACGTTGAGGTGCACACCATTGGAAAAGCTCCCGCGCCCTCCCCTGACCAACAGCACTTGAGTGTCCCGAGCCTTGGCCCAGCGCAGTGCCGCGACCAGCCGCTGGCATTGCTCGGTACTCATGGCACCGTTATAGAACTCGAAGGTCAGTTCGCCAACGTGACCGAACTCCCGGTAGTGAATCGGTTGATAGGCTGTCTCATCGAACACTTGGTTGGCGATCGAACCATCCAGCACGGGGATACCAGTCAATCGCCCAGCCAGCACGTGACGTGCAGGCAACTTGAAGGTTTCCTCCCCTGGCTGGGCTTTACGCTTGAGCGAGCCGATCCACAGGCTGTGATCGCCGGCCGCGACCAGCACCGCATCGTCCTGTACCGCAAGGATTTCTCCAGGGGTGCCGCGACGCGAATCCAGGTGCGCGTCGTACAGGTAATACTGTCCGCCAGCGAGGCTCGCCAACACCCCAGGCTGACCATCGGCCGCGTCGATACTGCGCTTGATGAACCGTCCGCAGTCGTACCAGCTGAAGGTACGGTCAGCCTGCTTCATGTTCGGCTGCAAACGCCCGACGACATCAGGTTGTGTGTAATCGAGGGGCGTCGGGACAAAACCGCTGGAAAATTTCCCCACCACATCGCGTATGCAAACGAGCGCAGCGTCACTCACCAGGCCGTTGTACAACTCGGATTTACGCACATCGGCAGGCATGTCGAATTCATAGGTCGACCAGACCGGGCCGGCATCCATTTCCTCAACCGCCTGCAACGCGGTAACACCCCAGCGCCTGACCTGCTGGGTGATAGCCCAGTCCAGTGCACTGGCGCCACGGTCGCCAACGATTCCCGGATGAATGATCACCACCGGACGCTCCGGATTGCTCCAGAGCTGCTGCGGCACACGGTCCTTGAGAAATGGGCAGATCACCAGGTCAGCCGCCGACTCCTCGATCTGCCGGCATACCGTGGACTCATCGGTGAACAGCAGCACGCTGGGCTCGTGACCTGCCTGGCGCAGATCCAGCCAGGCCCGCTGGGTCAAACCGTTGAACGCCGACGACAACAACATGATTTTCAATGACCGCATGACTGACTCTTCCTTGAGAATGCACGGCCGGTGGCTCTCCATGAGCCATCCTTGGCCTTTTATGGAAGCGCCAGGATAGAGGGTGTGTCAGGTGGGGTAGATGATCGAGATCAATCTTGTGTCAGCAGGCGTGCCCGTCGAGCGAGTTCTTGAAGGGCTCCGGGTGTAGGGCACGAATGGCAGGCTATTGACTGCTTTATACCCATGAGAGGCTCGACTACGGAGAATCGAAACCTCCATAGGCGCAATACTTGCTAAGCCATGGTCGGCACCTGATTAGCAGACAGGTCCTGGCCGCTGATGATGGCGTCGGTGATTGTGTCGCAGAACCAGCGCAGGGCGGCGGAACTGTCGCTGTTGGGGTGCCAGTTCAGGGACACCGCGAACTCCGCCACCGGGAATGGCAGTTCGAGCATCTTCAAGTCGCCCTCGTGGATGAACAGCCGGGCAATCTGCGCCGGCAGCACCGCCAGCAGGTCGGTGCTGGGAATGATTTTCGACAGTACCGAGAAGTGCGGCACATGCAGGCTGATGCGGCGTTCAACGCCCATGCTTTTCAGTACGTCTTCGACGTTGCCATGGCCGGTGGTGCGGGTCACAGCCACGTGCCGCTCGGCCAGGAACTGTTCGAGGCTCAACTGCTGGTCGATGCGTGGGTGGCTGCTACTGAGCAGGCACACATAACGCTCATGGATCAGTACCCGGCTGCGTATACCTGGGACCGGCTGGCGGCAGATCGCGGCATCGACCTTACCGCTGGCCAGCCACTCCCCGACCTGATCGACCTGTAGCGGTAGGACCTCGACTTCTGCCAGCGGCGCGCCCTGATTCAAGCGCGCCAGGATCAGCGGCAGGAAGCCGATTTCACCGAGGTCGGAGAGCGCAATGCGAAAACGCCGCTCGGTGCTCGCCGGGTCGAAATGGCGGCATCCCTGGACCGCGTTTTCGATACACGTCAGGGATTCGCGCAAGGACGGATAAAGCTGCTCGGCGACAAAGGTTGGCCGGATGCCATCACGGGTGCGGCTGAACAACGCATCGTCGAACATCTCGCGCAGGCGTGCCAGGCCATAGCTGACCGAGGGCTGGGTGACAAATAGGCGCTCGGCGGCCAGGGTCACGCTACGGGCTTCGTAGAGGGTGACGAAGGTACGAATCAGGTTCAGATCGATGTGGCTCATGTCGCCCTTGGATATAGACAGGGTTTATTTTTGATAGAGATAGTGTCGATTTGATCAATCTTCCAGTGCCTGCAAGAGTAACCCGAAATCCAATAACAAGGCCCCTTATGAAAACTGTTCACGCTGCGTCCTACGAAATTCTTCGCGAGCAAGGCCTGACCACCATCTTCGGCAACCCTGGCTCCAACGAGTTGCCGTTCCTCAAGGGTTTTCCCGAGGACTTCCGCTACATTCTCGGCCTGCATGAAGGCGCGGTGGTCGGCATGGCCGACGGTTTCGCCCTGGCCACCGGCAAGCCGACCTTCGTCAACCTGCATGCCGCCGCCGGTACCGGCAACGGCATGGGCGCGCTGACCAATGCCTGGTACTCCCACAGCCCGCTGGTGATCACAGCCGGCCAGCAGGTGCGCTCAATGGTTGGCGTGGAAGCGATGCTGGCTAATGTCGATGCCGCACAGCTGCCTAAGCCTCTGGTCAAGTGGAGTCATGAACCGGCCTCGGCCCAGGACGTACCACGCACCCTGAGCCAGGCGATTCACATGGCCAGCTTGGCTCCACGCGGGCCGGTGTATGTGTCGATTCCCTATGACGACTGGGCCTGTGAAGCCCCGGCCGGGGTTGAGCACCTGGCGCGCCGTCATGTGCTCAGCGCCGGCTTGCCGTCGGCTGCGCAGTTGCAGCAACTGGGCGAACGTCTGTCGACCGCGCGCAACCCAGTGCTGGTGCTCGGGCCGGACGTCGACGGCAGCCGCAGCAACGATCTGGCGGTGCAACTGGCCGAAAAACTACGGATGCCGGCTTGGGTCGCACCCTCTGCCTCGCGCTGCCCGTTCCCAACCCGGCATCCCTGTTTCCGAGGGGTGTTACCGGCGGCTATTTCTGGCATCAGCCGCAGCCTGGCCGAGCATGACTTGATCCTGGTAGTGGGCGCCCCGGTGTTCCGTTACCACCAATACGCCCCGGGTGATTACCTGCCGGCAGATTGTGAACTGGTGCACCTGACCTGCGACCCGAGCGAAGCGGCACGGGCCCCCATGGGCGATGCCCTGGTGTGCGATATCGCTCTGACCCTCGAAGCCCTGGTCGGCGTGGTACGCCAGAGCGTGCAGCCGATGCCCGAGGCCCTGCCACGACCGACGACGATAGTCGAAAAGGGCGGCCTGCTACGCCCGGAAACAGTGTTCGACCTGATCGATGAGCTGGCGCCCAAGGACGCGATTTACGTCAAGGAGTCCACCTCGACTGTTGGCGCGTTCTGGCAGCGCGTGGAGATGCGCGAGCCCGGCAGTTATTTCTTCCCGGCCGCCGGTGGCCTGGGGTTCGGCTTGCCGGCGGCGGTCGGTGTGCAGCTGGCGACGCCTGAGCGGCGGGTGGTCGGGATCATCGGCGACGGTTCGGCGAACTACGGCATCACTGCGCTATGGACTGCCGCGCAGTACGGTATCCCGGTGGTGTTCATCATCCTCAAGAACGGCACCTACGGTGCTTTGCGCTGGTTCGCCGATGTGCTGGGGGTCAGCGATGCGCCCGGGCTGGACGTGCCGGGCCTGGACTTTTGCGCCATCGGTCGGGGCTATGGCGTGCACTCAGTACAGGCCAACACGGCGGCGGATTTTGCTGTGGCCTTCAGTGAAGCCCTTGCGGGTCAGCGTCCGGTGCTGATCGAGGTGGCCACGCTGACCATCGAACCCTGATCCCTGGCGCTGGGCCCGTGCCCGGCGTTGCCAGCGGCGCCTAGCGCGGAACTACAACAAAAATAAAAAAGAGAGGTGGTTATGAACAAGACTTCCGTTAGTGAAGTGATCGACGCTGCGCCCTTGAATCGCACCCACCTGCTGATTCTGATGTGGGGATGCTTCATCATGCTGTTCGACGGCTACGACATGGTGATCTACGGCTCGGTGGTGCCACAGCTGATGCAGGAATGGCAGCTCACCGCGATAGAGGCCGGTACTCTGGGCAGTTGTGCTCTGTTTGGCATGCTGTTTGGCGGCACCTTGCTCGCGCCCCTGGCCGACCGTTTCGGCCGGCGCAAGCTGATTATCCTCACCACGTTGTTGGCCAGCCTGGCGGCGTTCCTCACCGGTCATGCGACCACGCCGCTGGAGCTGGGCGCCTGCCGCCTGGTGACTGGTCTGGCCTTGGGTGCGCTGGTGCCGAGCGCGATCAATCTGATCAGCGAGTTCGCCCCCGAGGGCCGGCGCAGCACCATGATCACCTTGATGTCGAGCTTCTATTCGGTGGGCGCGGTGCTCTCGGCCTTGCTGGCCATTGCGGTAATCCCGCAGTGGGGCTGGCAGGCGGTGTTTTATGTGGCGGTGCTGCCAGTGTTGACGGTGCCTTTCATGCTGCGTTACCTGCCTGAGTCGGCGGCGTTTCTTGCGCTCAAGGGCCGTCGTGCCGAACTCGATCAACTGCTGGTCAAGGTCGATCCGGATTATCGCCCCGGCACCGAGCTGAGCCTGCCGGCCAGCAATAAGCAGACCCGTGGTGCCCGCTTACCGCAGCTGTTTCGCAAAGGTCACGCACTGCCGACTTTGCTGCTCTGGGTAGCCTTCGCCATGTGCATGCTGATGAGCTATGGGCTCAATACGTGGCTGCCCAAACTCATGGCCCATGGCGGTTACCCGCTGGGCTCAAGCCTGGCGTTTCTGGTGACCCTCAATATCGGCGCCACCTTCGGTGCACTATTTGGTGGCTGGCTGGCGGATCGTCTTGGCGTGCAGCGCACCCTGGCGCTGTTCTTTGTGCTGGCCGCGCTGTCTCTGGCGGCGCTCGGATTGAAGCCGGGCCCGCTGCTGCTCAACGTGCTGTTGCTGATTGCCGGTGCGACCACCATAGGCACCTTGGCCGTGATCCATGCCTACGCGTCGATTTCCTACCCGGCGCATATCCGTTCCACAGGTGTTGGCTGGGCGGCCGGTATCGGTCGGCTCGGGGCGATTGCCGGGCCGATGCTCGGCGGCAGCCTGCTGGCCCTGGAGCTGCCGTTTCAGCAGAACTTCCTCGCCTTTGCACTGCCTGGAGTGATTGGTGCCCTGGCGATCGTCTGTATCCATGTCCGTCCCCAGCCCTCTGTTACGCAGCTTGATGTGGCTGGCAAAACAGCGTCTGAACCTAGCTCAAGGAGCACTCCATGACCCATTACCGTGATTTTCATCTGCAACCGATTGCCGGCCAATGGCGCAGCGGCGCTGCCGGCAAGAACCTGAGAGTGAGCAACCCGTTCGACGACGGGCTGTTGCTGGAGATCCCCCAGGCCAACCGTGCCGACCTCGACGCGGCCTATCGCGAGGCTGCGCAGGTTCAGCCGCAATGGGCGGCTCTTGGGCCATCGGCGCGGGCAGCGGTGTTGCATCAAGTGGTGGCGGTGTTCGACCGGCGCCGCGAGGAAATCATTGACTGGATCATTCGCGAGTCCGGCAGCACCCGGCTCAAGGCGCAACTGGAATGGGGGGCGGCGCGGGCCATCGCTCTGGAATCGGCGTCCTTCCCGGCGCGGGTCCATGGGCGCATCGTCGAGTCCGATGTGCCGGGCAAGGAGAGCCGGGTTTATCGCAGCGCGTTGGGGGTGGTCGGGGTCATCAGCCCGTGGAACTTCCCGCTGCACCTGACCCAGCGCTCCATCGCCCCGGCCTTGGCTCTGGGCAACGCGGTGGTAGTCAAGCCGGCAAGTGATACTCCGGTGTGCGGCGGTCTGTTGCTGGCACGGATTTTTGAAGAGGCCGGGTTACCGGCCGGGGTATTGAGCGTAGTGGTCGGTGCGGGCAGCGAGATCGGCGATGCCTTTGTCGAACATGAACTGCCGGCGCTGATCACCTTCACCGGTTCGACGCCGGTGGGGCGTGGCATCGGCCGTATCGCCAGCGGCGGCGAGCACCTCAAGCACGTAGCACTTGAGCTGGGGGGCAACAGTCCGTTCGTGGTTCTGGCCGATGCCGATCTCGAACAGGCGGTGCGCGCAGCAGTGTTCGGCAAGTTCCTGCATCAGGGGCAGATCTGCATGGCGGTCAACCGGATCATTGTCGATGACAGTCTCTACGACGCCTTTGCCGAACGTTTCGTCGAGCGGGTCAAAGGGCTAAAGGTCGGAGATCCGCAATTGGCCGAGACCGTCATTGGCCCGGTGATCAACGAGCGCCAGTTGCAAGGCTTGCGCGAGAAAATCGAGCGGGCTCGACGCGATGGTGCCAAGCCGCTGTATGAAGGCGGGTACCAGGGCAATCTGTTGGCGCCCCATGTCTATGGCGAGGTCACGGCCGATATGGACCTGGCGCGCAATGAAATCTTCGGCCCGCTGGTGGGGCTGATTCGCGCTCGGGACGAAGCCCATGCCCTGGAGCTGGCCAATGACAGCGAGTTCGGTCTGTCCAGTGCAGTGTTCAGCGCCAATCTGGAGCGCGCCGTGGGGTTTGCTCATCAGGTGCGTGCCGGCATGACACATATCAACGACATCCCGGTGAACGACGAGGCCAACGCGCCTTTCGGCGGGGAAAAGAACTCGGGACTCGGACGCTTCAACGGCGATTGGGCGATTGATGAATTCACTCGGGACCACTGGATCAGCGTTCAGCACTCACCGCGCCAGTACCCCTTCTGATTCTTTGACCCACTGATTGACGCCCGGCGCCGCCGGGCATTTTTGCAGTCAATGATGGACGGGCTCTGAACGGCCCGTCGGGGAGCGGCTGCGCCTGTGACAAACGGAGAACAATAATAATGAACACCCCTTGTTGCATCCTTGCGGCCTCGCTGACCTTGGCCGTCGACTTACCGGCCTGGGCCGAAGACAGCGGTTTTTTCGAGGGTGCGAAGACCAATCTGGTGTTGCGCAACTATTACTTCAATCGGGATTTTCGCGATCCGAGAGCGGCCAAGAGCCAGGTCGAGGAGTGGGCTCAGGGCTTTATTCTCAGGTTCAATTCCGGCTACACCCCGGGCACCGTCGGCTTCGGCCTGGACGGCATTGCCATGTTCGGCGTCAAGCTCGACAGCAGTCGGGCGGTCAGTGGTTCGGAGTTGTTGCCGGTGCATGACGACGGGCAGGCGGCGGATAACTTTGGGCGGGCCGGCGTCGCGGCGAAGATGCGGATTGGCGCGACCGAATTGAAGGTCGGCGAATTGCTGCCGGATATCCCGCTGCTGCGTTACGACGATGGCCGGCTGCTGCCGCAAACCTTCCGTGGCGCCATGCTCGACTCCCGGGAAATCGAAGGGCTGGGGTTGCAGGCCGGGCAATACCGCTCGGTGAGTTTGCGCAACTCTTCGGACATGCAGGATCTCTCGGCCTGGGCGGCGCCCGGGGTGACCTCTGAGGGGTTCAACTACGCGGGTGCCGAGTACCGCTTCAACCAACAGCGAACGCTGATCGGAGCCTGGCATTCGCAGTTGGAAGACATCTATCAGCAGAGCTACTTCAACCTGCTGCACAAGCAGCCGGTGGGCGATTGGGTTCTGGGGGCCAACCTCGGTTACTTCATCGACAAGGATGACGGTCGCGCGCGTATCGGCGAGATCCAGAGCCGCACCGCCTATGCCTTGTTCTCGGCGGCTACTGGCGGCCATACCTTGTACCTGGGCGTGCAGAAGGTTAGTGGCGACAGCCCGTGGATGTCGGTATACGGCAGCAGTGGCCGGACCTTGGGCAACGACATGTTCAACGGTAACTTCAGCAATGCCGACGAGCGTTCCTGGCAAGCGCGTTATGACTACAATTTTGTCGCGATGGGGGTTCCCGGCCTGCTGGCGATGGTGCGTTATGGCCATGGCGACAATGCCACCACCAATGCCGGCACCAACGGCAAGGAATGGGAGCGCGATACCGAGCTGGGTTATACCTTCCAGAGCGGCACCCTGAGGAACCTCAGCGTGCGCCTGAACAACGCCACCAACCGTCGCAGCTTCAACCGCGATTTCGACCAGACCCGATTGATTATCAGTTATCCGCTGTCGTTGTAGAACCCTGGAGATACTTAATGATGCTTGGGTTTCATTTTAATGAGGCTGTTGACGCTTAGGCAGTTTGGCACAGCTCGCTCGGAAAGGATTAAATAAGGGGACTAAATGAGCAGAATCAAAGACTATCGTCTTCCTTCTATAGATGCCCTACTGGCATTCGAAGCTGCCGTGCAAAAGAGGAATTTTGATAGCGCGGCTGAGTCACTATCGGTAACCAGTAGCGCACTCAGAAAGAGAATATCGGGATTAGAGCAACGTCTCGGTGTCTCACTGTTTAATCGCAGCGGCGGCGTTCTCACAATCACCACCCACGGCCAAGCATATCTTGAACAGATCACACCAATATTAGAACAGCTGCTCGCAATACCAATGCATAGCCGGCTGACCCAGCGGAAGCAACGACTCAGCATTTCCAGCCCCCCTACGTTCGCTCGTCAGGTTCTAGTTCCTCGCCTTTCAGAATACGGTGTGACGCATCCACATATAGATCTACAACTTGAACTCTCAGCACCTCTGGCGTGCAGCATCCGTGGGGCTTGGGATATACAGCGCAAGTGTGGCACCAGAATACCGACTTCTGAATGAGCGATTGCAGCCCCTCGCGACACCAGACTTGCTGAACACATTCAACCAACTGCATTTTCCTGACGATATTTCTCGAATCCCTCTGCTACGTTCACCACTGGAGCCTTGGCGCCCTTGGTTCAATGAGGCCAGTCTGGATCTGCCAGAACCTAATGAGGGAATTCTATTGCTCGACCAAGGCATCATATTGAATCGCCCCTAGTTTCGTAGACACCTCCAAGCCTTAAAATGAGGCCCATTAGGAGGTGCCATGAGCAACCAGCGTTATCCCGAAGAATTCAAAATCCAGGCGGTCAAGCAAGTGACCGAAAAGCAGCTTCCTGTCTCGGAGGTGGCTGCACGATTGGGTGTGTCTGTGCACAGCCTCTATGCCTGGGTTAAGCGCTACACCAAGCCCCAGGAACAGCGCGTTGAGGAGGATGATCAGAGCGCTGAGGTTCGTCGTCTACGTGCCGAGCTGAAACGGGTGACGGAGGAGCGAGACATCTTAAAAAACCGCCTCCCCGGCACTCCGCGGCCCATTGGGCTAGAAACACTACGTACTACACTTACATTTCTGGACAGTGGTCGCTGGCTTTTTGGAGGCTAAGTCCCCGTCAAAAAACGTGACCCAGGGGAAGCTGCGGACCCGTTAGTGGTGGCGCTTCTATGACCCCGTTTAGGAATGTGATTTGATCCGAGTCCCCGTCCAGTCCTGCCCTTGACTGGAGGTGCGTATGAAAAATTCTGACTTAAAAACCAGAGGGTTACCGGTAATTAATACTCGAGCGGCCGGCATTGATATCGGCTCACGCTTTCATGTTGTCGCCGTTCCAGCGGATCTCGCGCAAGATCCGATTCAAACCTTTAATGCCTTCACCGCTGATCTTGAGCGGATGGCTAACTGGCTGGTGAGCCTCGGCATCTCGACAGTCGCCATGGAGTCGACCGGCGTTTATTGGATTCCGGTTTACGAGATACTCGAAACGCACGGACTTCATGTAGTACTTGCCAATGCCCGCGATGCTCGCGCGGTGCCAGGGCGTAAAACCGACGTGAATGATGCGCAGTGGATTCAACGACTCCATTCCTGCGGATTACTTCGAGCTAGCTTCCGTCCAGATCGCGAAATCTCGGCTTTACGTAGCTATTTAAGATTGCGAGAGCGCCACCTTGACTACGCGGCCGCGCATATTCAGCACATGCAAAAAGCCCTCACACATATGAATCTGCAACTGCACCATGTTGTGGCGGACGTAACCGGAGTGACCGGCATGCGAATAATACGGGCCATTGTGGCCGGTGAGCGAAGCCCGTCAGTATTGGCTGCCATGAGTGATACCCGCTGCAAAGCCGGTATCGATGTCATTAAGGCAGCGCTAGTCGGCAATTATCAACCGGAGCATACATTTGCCCTGTCACAAGCACTGACGATGTATGACGCATACCAAGCGCAACTCCTCATCTGCGATCAGCAAATTGCACAAGTGCTCATCAAGCTTTCGCAGGAAAAGGTGCGTCCGTCAGAACCATTACCTAAACCGCGCCATAAAAC